>OZ240688.1:0-324375 GCA_965199205.1 Acidisarcina sp. | reverse complement strand
ACGGACTGCGGGATGAGCGGGCCATATGACGGCGTGATCGGGGTGGAAAAGGAGCTGGTGCTGGCGCGGTTCCTGACCGGGATGCCGGGAAAGTTCGAGCCGGCGCGGAACGATGCGCGGATGTGCGCAACGCTGGTCGAGTGCGACGGCGGGACGGGGCGGGCCGTGGGGGTTCAGCGATTTATGCTGGGGGAGTGAGGGTGGGCGCCCTGCTTGCCCAGCGCCGATGATGCCGGGCGAGGTTATGGTTCGGGGTCGATTTCGTTGTCGCCGGCAGCGCTATCTTTTTGCGGCCGCAGGAGGGGGAAGAGGATGACGTCGCGGATGGATTTCGAGCCGGTGAGGATCATGGTGAGGCGGTCGATGCCGATGCCTTCGCCGGCGGTGGGGGGCAGGCCGTAGGAGAGGGCGCGGACGTAGTCTTCGTCCATCTGGTGGGCTTCGTCGTCGCCGCGTTCGCGCTCGGTGAGCTGGGCCTCGAAACGTTTGCGTTGTTCGGCGGGGTCGTTGAGCTCGCTGAAGGCGTTGCCGACTTCGAAGCCTCCGATGTAGAACTCGAAGCGTTCGACCCAGTCGGGTTCGTCGGGTTTGACTTTGGAGAGCGGGGAGACGGCTAAGGGGAAGTCGTAGATTATGGTGGGTTGGATCAGGTGGGGTTCGGCAACCGTCTCAAACAAGTCAGCAACTGCTGCTCCAAGCGGCCGCCCTCTACCAAGTTGCAGGCGATTGAAGTCGATTGCAGCGGCCATTAGTTTCGGCTGTATGACCAGGGACGAGTCCAAGAAGCCGGGGTCCCGGGTGGGTCTGTTCGAGACTGGCTCTGCTGCCTCAGACCCCAAGGATCGAGCGGCTCGCAGAAGGAGCGCGTCAAAATCAGCGGCGTTACTGAAATCCGTCATTAGAGGAATCGGTCCAGCCTCAGGCGGCCAGAATGCAACGATCGCTTCCCGCATCGTGTAGCGTCGCCACCTGCCGAGATTAACTTGCTGGCCGAATTGGTCGAGCCGTGGCCGCGGCTCGCCAGCCTCATCTACCTCGCCGGAGGGCGCGAGTGTTGTCCCATTCACTTCCATCGCTACGAATGTCACGAGCTTTTCGGTGAGATCCATCAGGTCGTGGTAGTTGGCGTAGGCCTGGTAGAACTCGAGCATGGTGAACTCGGGGTTGTGTTGGGTGGAGATGCCTTCGTTGCGGAAGTTGCGGTTGATCTCGTAGACGCGGTCGAGGCCGCCGACGACCAGGCGCTTGAGGTAGAGTTCGGGGGCGATGCGCAGGAAGAGGTCGAGATCGAGCGCGTTGTGGTGGGTGGTGAAAGGTTTGGCCGCTGCGCCGCCGGCGATCGGCTGCATCATGGGGGTTTCGACCTCGAGGTAGCCGCGTTCGTCGAAGAATTTGCGCAGGGCGCGGAGGACCCTGGCGCGCTTGACGAAGACTTCGCGGACGTCGGTGTTCATGAAGAGATCGACGTAGCGCTGGCGGTAGCGGAGCTCGGTGTCGGAGAGGCCGTGAAATTTTTCGGGCAGCGCGGTCATGGCCTTAGCCAGGAAGGTGATGGTCTCGACGTGGACGCTCAACTCGCCGGTGCGGGTGCGGAAGAGATAGCCGGTGACGCCGATGTGGTCGCCGAGGTCGAGGAGCTTGTAGAGCGCAAAGACCTTTTCGCCGACGGCGTCGAGACGGACGTAGATCTGGAGGCGTTCGCCATTTTGCTGGAGGTGGGCAAAGCCGGCTTTGCCCTGGCCGCGGATGGCCATGAGACGTCCGGCGACGGAGACATTGACGCGATCTGCCTCGAGGGTTTCGGCGGTGGCCTCGCCGTAGCCGGCACGGATTTCGGGGATGGTGTGGCTGGCCTGGTAGCTGTTGGGGTAGGTTTGCTGCCCGAGGGCGGCGATCTGGCTTAACTTTTCCTGGCGCAGCGTGAACAGGCCACGCTCAAATTCTGACTCAGACACTCACTTGCCTCGATTGCTGTTGACGGTAGCTGTCAGTATAACGGTGCTCCGATCGGGAGGCGCCCGTTCGGAATCGATTCTTCACAGAGCCGTAAGACTGAAATATGAGAGAAATATGAGACAGGAGCGCCCACCGCTCGATTGTTGCGGATTCGCCAGTTCCCGCACGAGACCCTAAGATAGAAGGGTGTTTATGGCGTTCAACTCTCCCAATCCGGACCAGAAGCCTGTGAGCGGCGGGCTCAAGGGGCTGGTCGAGGCGGAGAAGCTGGTGCAGATCGCGCTGGTGCTGCCGATCGCGGTGCTGATCGGCTGGTTTGGCGGGCTGATGCTCGATCGCTGGCTGCACCAGAGCTGGATCAGCATTGCCGGGCTGATCTGCGGGGTGATTGCCGGGATGCTGGAAGCGGTACGGATGGCCCTCGGGGCAGGGAAGACGACCAAGGGCTAGGCAGATGACGACCGCTCCCAACCCGACGCCTGACGAGGCGAACCCCTTCCTCACCTTTACCGACGCCGACCTGGGCAGGGCGCTGCTGCGGGCGATACGGACGATCGGGATACTGGCGCTGACCGGCGTGCCGGTGAGCTGGTTTTTGGGCGGCTGGCGCTCGATGTGCCTCTTCCTGGTGGGTGCGGCGATCTCGGCTGCCGGGGTCTACGAGTCAAAGCGGCTGATCGGGGCGATCAACGCAAAACTCGACAACCAGAAGGCCGCGCGCTCGACGGGGCTGGTGGTGGCCTTGTTTTTCCTCCGGCTGATTATCGCCGCAGCCGTGCTCTATGTTAGTCTAAGGTTTTTGGATGGCTCGGTTTACGCCCTGGTGGCGGGACTCATCCTGGCGGTGATCGCGCTCTCTGTCGAGGCGGTCAGCTTGACGCGCAGTTAAGAAGCCCTGGTAGTACCCACAAAATTATGTTTGCCTTTGTCAACTATCTCACTCACCTGCTGAACTCGATCCTGGGCGCGCCGATCACTGCGATGCTGACGCGGATCGGCATTCACCCTGCCGACCCTGCAACGCCGATAGGCCTGGACCTGACGCTGGAGCTCGTGGTCACAGTTCTGCTGGTGCTCTTTTTTATCGCGGTGCGGTCGAGCTTGAACGTGGAGCGCCCGAACCCGGTGCAGCAGGTCGCGGAGATGATCCACGAGTTTGTGGGCTCACAGGGGGACGCGATCATCGGCCATGGATATGAGCCGCATGTGCCGTTTGTGACCGTGATCTTTCTGTTTGTCGTGTTGTGTAACTGCTTCGGGCTGCTGCCCGGGGTGCCGACGCCGACGGCGAATCCGGCGATCCCGCTGGGGCTGGCGATCCTGACCTTCCTTTATTACAACTGGAACGGGATTCGCGCGCAGGGACCGGTTGGGTACTTCAAGCACTTCCTGGGGCCGGTGTGGTGGATCTCGCCGCTGCTGTTTCCGATCGAGATCATTTCGCACCTGGCGCGCATCATGTCGCTGACGATTCGTCTTTACGCGAACATGTTTGCCAGCGATCTGCTGACGCTGGTCTTCTTTTCGCTGATCCCGCTGGGCATTCCGATCGTCTTTCTCGGGCTTCACTTTGGCGTGGCGATAATCCAGGCGTATGTGTGGATGCTGCTGGCGCTGATCTACCTGTCGCAGGCGGTGTCGCATGAAGAGGAGCCGGACTAAAGTTTTCGAAGATCTTCAACCGGAGGCGGCTTCCACTCCGGCCCTGAAGCGCCGTTTAGCGTGAGGGCGCCAGCACGGTGAGCGTCAACCACCCACTGACGGCAATTCCTATGGAAGCAGGAGACACTCGAATGCGGAAACTGCAATATCTATTTATGACATTGTCGGCGCTGTTTATGGCGGTGCCGGCTTTTGCGCAGGGAACGGACGCAGCGGCCTCATCGCCGTATGCCCCGATCGGCGCCGGAATCGGCATGGCTCTGGCGGCCGGGCTTTGCGGCCTTGGCCAGGGGCGGGCGACGGCCTCGGCGACCGAGGCTCTTGCCCGGAATCCGGGAGCGCGCGCCGGCATCCAGCTGCTGCTGGTTCTCGGCCTGGCGTTTATCGAGTCGCTCACGCTGTTCACGCTGGTCATCATCTTCCTCAAGGTCCACTAGAGCGGTGGTGGTGAAGCGACAAAAATCCCCCGGGAAGCCGGGGGATTTTTCTGTTTGAGAGGGTGACCTGCGAGTCTGGGCGCGACGAGAAGTGTTGAACTTAATCTTCAATTGGTAGACAAGTAGCCGTTGAGGCGCAGCCAGTCGGCGAGCCGGCCGGTCCACGAGGCGAGGACCGGGTCGAGCGGCGCGAGGCCGAAGCCGTGGCCGCCCTGCTTGTAGATATGCAGTTCCGCTGGAACGCCGGCCTTGCGGAGCGCGAGGTAGAAGTTCACGCTGTTCTCAGGGAAGACGGCTTTGTCGTCGTCAGCCGCGACCAGGAAGGTTGGCGGGGTCTGGGCGGTGACGTGGCGGTCGCTGGAGAGCTGCTCGATCAGCGCCGGGCCGGCGTTTTTGCCGAGCAGCATTTCGAACGAGTAGACCGATGCCGGCCCGAGCGGCTCGATGACGGGATAGGTCAAGATCATGAAGTCCGGGCGGCTGCTCAGCCGGTCGATGGGGTCGGCTGCCGCCGGATCGCCTGCGTCGAATTGCGTTCCCAATGTGGAGGCGAGATGGCCGCCGGCGGAGAAGCCCCAGACGCCGATCCGGTTGGGGTCGTAGCCGTATTCGGCGGCATGACTTCTCACCCAGCGCAGGCCGCGCCGGGCATCGCCGATCTCAACCGGGTGGTGATACCTGGGGCCGAGACGGTACTCCAGCATGAAGGCGGAGACACCCAGGTTGTTGAGCCATTTCGCTACCTGTACTCCTTCGTGATCGGTGGCGAGGTGCATGTAAGACCCACCGGGAAGGATGAGGACGGCAGTGCGGGTGGCGTGGCCAGGAAGATTTGCGGCCGGATAGGCGGTGATCCTGGGCTGGTCAGCGGGAGTTGCCTGGCCCAGCGCGCCGGGAGCGCCCTGGGGCCAAAGCGGCGCCGGAGCGGGCTTTGCTTCCTGGGCGATCAAGAGGGCGGAGGATGCGATCAGCAGGAACTGGGCAGAAGCAGCAAGATACTTGATCAAGAATTTCCTCGGCTTGATTGAATCGGGCTTAGGTGTCGTGGCCATGTATACCGTCGGAAACGCAGATCCTTCTCCTGCGCTGTGCTCAGGGTCAGGATGACGGAATCCGCTTAGTTTAACCCGCCCATGCAGAGGTATTTGAGGTTGAGGTATTCGTCGAGGCCCTGGCGTGCGCCCTCGCGGCCGAAGCCGGACTCTTTGACGCCGCCGAAGGGGGCGACCTCGGTAGAGATGATGCCTTCGTTGATGCCGACCATGCCGGCTTCGAGGCCGGCGGCGATGCGCCAGATCCGGCCGATATCCCGCGAGTAGAAATAAGCGGCGAGGCCGAACTGGGAATCGTTGGCCATGGCGAGGGCTTCGGCTTCGTCATGAAAACGAAAGAGGGGCGCAATCGGGCCGAAGGTCTCTTCGCGAGCGATTTTCATCGCGGGAGTCATCTCGGCGAGCACGGTCGGCTCGAAAAAGTTATGGCCGAGCGGATGACGATGGCCGCCGGTCAGCAGCTTTGCGCCGTGGGCAAGTGCGTCTTCGAGATGGCTTTCCACCTTGGCGAGGGCCTGGGCGTGAATGAGCGGGCCCTGCTCGGCATCGGGTTGAGAGGCCGGGCCGACGCGCAGCCTGGCGACGGCGGTCACGAGCCTGGCGGCGAAGGCGTCGTAGATCCCGTCCTGCACGAGGATGCGGTTGGCGCAGACGCAGGTCTGGCCGGAGTTGCGGAACTTGGCCGCGACGGCGCCGGCGACGGCGGCATCGAGATCGGCGTCGTCGAAGACGAGAAAGGGGGCATTGCCGCCGAGCTCGAGCGAGATCTTCTTGAGGGTGTCTGCGGCGGCCCGCATCAGGTGCTTGCCGACGGCGGTGGACCCAGTGAAGGAGAGCTTGCGGACGAGCGAGGAGCGCATCCATTCGCCGACTATCTCTTCGTCATGCCGGCGGCTGGCGGGTAGTACGTTGAAGACGCCGGGGGGCAGGCCTGCCTCTGCGCCGAGCGCGGCAAAGGCTAGAGCTGAAAGAGGAGTAGCCGCGTCGGGCTTGCTCACGACGGTACAGCCGGCCGCGACGGCGGGAGCGACCTTGCGCGCCAGCATGGCCAGGGGGAAGTTCCATGGGGTGATGGTGGCGACCACGCCGACGGGTTCTTTGACGACGATCAGTTTTCGGCCGCGGACCGGCTCGGGGATGACTTCGCCGTAGGCGCGCTTCGCTTCCTCGGCAAACCACTCGACGTAGCCGGCGGAGTAAAGCACCTCGCCGCGGCTCTCAGTCATGGGCTTGCCTTGCTCGATCGAGATGAGCTTTGCGAGGTCTTCCTGGTTCTCGATCATCAGGGCGAACCAGCGCTTGATGATGGCGGAGCGATCTTTCGCCGTCCTCGATTTCCAATCGGGCAAGGCGGCCGATGCAGCGCGGACGGCGGCGTGGGCTTCGGCGGCGGCGCAGTCGGGGACGCTGGCTATCTCGCCATCGTTCGCTGGATCTTTGACCTTGAAGGTTTGGCCGCTTGCGGCGGAGACACGCGCGCCGCCGATGATGGCGGCGGCCACGATCAGTTCGGGACGACTTACTTTCAGTTCGGTAACCGGAGCTGCCATTGCTGTTGCTGGACTCATGGACGACACCCGTAATTGCCTTCCAGTATAGCGAGAGCGCGGCGGCTGAGGGTGCGGCTGTGATTCCGAGAGGCGAGTCGCGACGCGGGGAGAATCAGATGGAGCAATTCTTCTCTGGTTCCCCTATATTGGATTTTGAGAAAGGATATTCATGAACCGGAGAGACTTCCTCGGCTTGACAGCCGCTACGATCGTCGCCGAAGGATTGCCCTCCGCCGCGGCCTTTGCGCAGCCGGCCGCAACGGCACTGAAACCGATGGAGCTTGGCCTTTTGATCGTGCCGTACGGTGCGCCGGAAGAGACGATCCGCCGGGTGCGCGATATTGGTTTCACGAATTGCTTTCTCTCTTTAGACCGGTATATCGACGGCTTTACTCCGCAGGTGGCAAAGCAGTTTACGGAGCTGCTGGCGAAGTACCAGGTGAGCGTGACGACGGTCGAGGTGGTGGGCCCGGGCGTGCGCGAGTGGGACTTCATTCATGGGCCGGCAACGATCGGCCTGGTGCCCCCGTCGAGCCGCGCGGCGCGCATCGATGCGCTGCGACAGGTCTCTGACTTTGCGAAGCAGATCGGCGTGACGCAGGTGCAGACGCATTGCGGGTTTATTCCTGAAGATCCGGCCGATCCGCTGTATGCGCCTACGGTCGAGGCGATCAAGCAGGTGGCGAGCCACTGCCAAGGCAATGGGCAGTCTTTTCTCATGGAGACCGGGCAGGAGACGCCTACCACCATGTCGCGGATGATTCGCGATGTGGCGATGCCTAACCTCGGGGTCGGGCTGGACACGGCGAATCTTATTCTTTACGGCAAGGCGAATCCGGTGGATGCGACCGATATTCTCGGGCCGCATGTGCGCAGCGTTCATGCCAAGGATGGCCGCTGGCCGACCGACCCCAACGAGCTTGGCCAGGAGGTCATGATCGGCAAGGGACTGGTCGATTTCAAACAGGTCTTTACCAAGCTGCATCGCCTCGGCTATGCCGGGACGATCACCATTGAACGCGAGACCTCAGGCCCGCAGCAGATTGAAGATGTTCGCCAGGAAAAGCTTTACCTGGAACGCATACTGAGCGAAGTGACCGCTTAAGGGAACACCGTCGCACCGTACCCGCTGTTGACCCCACTCACCTGAAAGACGAGGCCTCATGAACCGCAGGGAATTTATCAAGACCGGTACCGGAGCAGCATCCGGCCTGCTGCTGCTGAAATCGAAGACTGCATTCGGCTACCAGGCGAACTCCGCCGTGCGCCTGGGATTATTGGGTTGCGGCAACCGCGGCACAGCGGTGGCGACTTCCTTCTCGAAGAGCACGACGGCGCAGGTGGTGGCGCTGGCCGATATCTTCCCAGACAAGTTAGAGCTTGGCCGCGCGCACTTCGACCAGTTGAATGGAACGCTGGGGCGGCAGGCGATCGACAGCAAGCTGCTCTTTCACGGGCCGAACGCCTTTGAACAACTCATCGCCTCGCGGGAGATCGACCTCATCCAGATCTCGACGCCACCGTTCTTTCATGTGCAGCACCTGGAGGCGGCGGTCGCCTCGGGCAAACATGTGTATTGCGAGAAGCCGGTCGGGGTGGATGTAGCCCAGACGCGAAAGGCGCTCGAGATCGCGAAACGGGTGAAGCGTACGCAGAGCGTCGATGTGGGTTTCCAGTGCCGCAATGCCCCGCCGATCGCTGCAATCGCGACCAGAATCCAAGGCGGAGCCCTGGGCAAGATTGCCAGCGTAACGGGCAATTACAACGCGCCTGCCTCGACCGAAAAGGTGCATCCGGGCGCCTCTGCCGACGAATACCGGCTGCGGAACTGGCTCTGGTATCGCGCCCTCTCGGGCGACATCCTGGTGGAACAGAACATTCACATCATCGATCTCTGCAACTGGCTGGTCGGGGCGCACCCTACGAGCGCCAAGGCGACCGGCGGCCGGAATGTGCTGACACATGCGGGCGATTGCTGGGACAACTACGAGGTTGACTTTACATATCCCGGCGATGTTCACCTGTCGTTTTCTTCGACGCAGTTTGGCGACTATGGCGGCTTCGATGCGGGGCTGAAGCTCTATGGGGCCGCGGGAATGGCGACGGTTCCGTACTCGGGTCCGTGCGAGATTCTTGGCTCGCAGGCCTGGGCCTGGGAGAACCCGGCGAGCGCGCCGCCTGCCGCCGGTGCGCCGGGCTCGACGAAGTTTGCGGCCAACGGCAGCTTCTCCGACAACCTGGAATTTGCCGACCGGGACAAGGAACGCACGTTTATCGACAGCATCACCTCCGGCGCCTGTCACAACCAGATCGCCGCCGGGGTCGAGACGGCGCTCAGTTGCATGCTTGGCCGTATGGCCGGCTACCAGAAGCGCGAGGTGACGTGGGACGATCTGCTGGCGCATGGTGAGAACTATGAGCTGGGCATGAACCTGCAGCAGTTCGCCTGAGCTTTCGTTCGCTTGCGGGCTCTCAGCGGTCTGGCGTGAGAGCCTGCGAACCGTCGGCGGCGCGGGCCTGCTGCACCATCTCGACGAGGGCCTTTCGAGTCTCGCGCGCGTCGGCAACCTCGCGCAGGAAGTTGATCCGCGCGCCTTTCATGCCGTCATCCGTCTTCAGGCGCAGGGTGAAGCCGAGCCGGTCGACGGAGGTCATGGCCGCTTCTGTCGCCACAATCCCCGCATGGCTGCCGGCCAGCAAGATCATGGAGTCAACGTGATCGGCGTTCATATGCGCCAGGATGCCTACGGCGGCTTCGGCCAACGGGTCGGGAGAGGCGTGCGCGTATTCGGCTGCGTCGACCCAGCCCATGACTCCAAATCCACCGACGTAGTAGATCTCGACTGGCTGAAGACGGAAGAAGGAAAAGTCAGTGAAGTCGACCCAGTAGCGGCTGTTTTCATGCTTTGCCAGGTAGATCTCGCGGATACTGGCGACGTCGTCTTTGCCCACCGGTTCGGCGCTGCCGACCAGAGTCGCGCGCGCCGCGCCGAGAGGGTCACCATCCGCGGCAGGCTGCATGACGAAGAGGCTGGATTTCGGGTTGGCGCGCAGGTTTTGCGTGTGCATCGCCATGTTGCTGATCAAGAAGAGGGGCCGGCCGGCGGCGTCGAGCGCGTAGGGCATCAGGGAGCCGAAGGGAAAGCCCTCATGCCTGCGAGACAAGGTCGACAGCGTCGCGATCGAGGATAAGGATGCCAGGGTTCGGACGCGCTCGGCGTGGGTGGGTTCGGCCACCTGGGGGCTGGGTGGGCCGGTCGAGGCGTGCTGGCGGAATGACACTACTTCGGTGGAGGACGATGCCATGTTTTTTTCGACTCTCTGAGGTCATGGTACCTGTTGGGCGCGTCTTTTCCGAATAGAGGCAGGCAGGCGATGGCCCCGCGTACTGACGCCGCAGGTTTGGTCGACTAAGCAGGAAGTTCCCGGTTTTTTACTCGTGGTTACTGCCGAGTACACTTACAAAGGCTCTCGGGCCATAACCTTCGCGGTTACGTTGCCTATCACTCGATAGACACTCGCAAAAAAATAAACATTTGACCCGGGTATCTTTCTCGGCAATACTTGTGCTGATCAAAACGCCCCTCAAGGCGGTAAGCGAGTACCAGCAACCAAGAGCACCGTCCCAGCAAGCCCCATGACAAGGAACCTGTAACTCCCGTTCAACAGGTAAGGCGAAAGACACAAAGGCGTATGCTGCCGTTCTCTTACGTCGCCCTATCGACGCCAGCTTGAGCCGGCGGCGGTATCGCGATGTTCTTTCGGGTATCGCTCCTGTTGGATGAGATATGAAACGCTTGAAACGTTTTTGCGGCCATTCTCACCATGTAACTTGGTGGCCATCAGGAGAAGGTAGATTGAGCTACATCGAAAAGCCAGTGTACGGAATTGCGGCAGCGTTGGTTATCGTTGCCGGGGTGGGGATGACCGGTTGCGGAACTGCCCTCAACTCCTCAGCGCCGTCTTCGGCGAGCACGATCCAGCCGCAGTCGCAGCCGGCAGCGGGAACGAACCTCGGCTATATCTGGGATGCCGCGGGACAGGCGCTGCGTCCGGTGCAAGGGGTACCTGGAGCTTCGCTGGTGGGCAAGCCTATCCTGAGCGCACCGAGCGGCGGAGCTGCCTTTCTCGCATCCGCCTCATCGGGCGTGTCGGGGACTGCTCTTTTTCTGGATGCGAAGGGCGCCGTTTTTCAAAGCGCGCTTACCGGGGGCAAGCTGAGCCAGATTGCGAGCGTGCCCGGAGCTACGACTCTTGCGCTGAGTAACAACGGTTCGTGTGCGGTGGTGAGCGGGCAGCTTGCCTCGGGAGCGAGCGTTGCGGCGGCAATCACGGGCCTGCCGCAGAGCCCTTCGATACAGATACTGAGTACCTCGGCGATGCCGTCGATACGCGCCAGCGTGGCGAGCGATACGGGTAGCGTGGCGCTGGCCACAGGTTCGGCAGACAATGCTGCTTCTGCTGCCCTGGTGACAGCCTTTGCGCCCTCTGCCGGCAGCCACAGCGCGGGCACGAAGATCGCGACGCTAGAGTCGTTTGGCGGAATGCAGTTCGTTCCCGGCAGCGATGAGCTGGTGGTTGCCGATGCCGCGACGGGAGCGCTCACTGCGATCGCTCATGTGGCTACAGCACCGGTGAGTGCGCCGTTAGTGGCGGCCGGCGGCATTGCCGCCCCGGTTGGGTTGGGCATTACTCCGAATGGCCGGTGGTTGGTGGCTGCCAACCACGAAGGCGACGTATTGCGCGTCGACCTGACCGGGGCAGCGGCGGTTGCCAAGTCGCACTGTGTCTGTGCGCCGAGCCAGGTGCTGGCCATGAGCGGGACGACGGTGCGGCTGGTGACAGAAAGCGGTCCGCTATGGATTGTCGACGCCGGTGCGGCCGCTCCTCGGGTACTCTTTATCCCTGCGATTACGACAGCGCCGGTTCCGACGATCACTACTAGGAATGGGCTGTGATGCCTTGCGGCGAGCACGAACGCCATTTTAAAGACCTCAAGAAATTGAGCACGAAACGATTGAGCCGAGGTTGGATGAGCGACAGGACAACAACGTGGATGCCGGGTGTGCCGGCCGCTGCCTGCGGACGATCGATGCGGGGACGATGGGTGCATCCTTTGCTGATCGCGGTGTCCCTCTTCGCCATGGGCAAGGGAGCAGTGCGCCCGTCGATCGCGCAGGCGCAGGTTGCGGCCCCGTTACAGGCGGCCGCCGCGAGCGGCGGATTGGGGCTGCCGGGATCGCCACAGAAGACCGCCGAGGTGGTTGGGAACTATGGGAGACTACCCCTCAGTTTCAACGCGAATCAGGGGCAAGTGGATGGGCCGGTAAGATTTCTTTCGATGGGGCAAGGCTACCAGCTTTACTTCACGCCAAAGGAGGTCGAACTGACGCTCAGCAAGCCGGCTGCCCGGGCGGGCGGCAAGGTGGATGTGCTGCGCACCAAGGATGGGCGCCTGCCGAAGGTGAGCAGGAACTCTGCCGACCGCGGCAATGAGAAGAACCAGGCGGGGATGCGCGGCTCCGCCGAGATAGAAAGCTATACCTTGAGCATGGCGCTGGGCGGCGCCAACCCCGATGCACAGGTCAGCGGGGTCGATGCTTTGCCGGGCAGGGCTAACTATTTCTTAGGCAACGATCCCGCGCGGTGGAGAGCCGATGTTCCCAGTTATGCCAAGGTGCAATATCGGGGAGTGTATCCGGGCGTCGATCTGGTGTATTACGGCAACCAGCGTCATTTGGAATACGATTTCGTCGTTGCGCCTGGCGCGAGCGGCAAGCCGATACGGGTGCAGTTTGGAGGCGCCGGCAAGCTCAAACTGAAGGCCTCGGGGGACCTTATCGTGACTGCCGGGAGCGGCGAGGTGGTCTTCCGCAAGCCGTCGATGTACCAGGTCGAGTCGGGTGTGCGGCAACCGGTCGCGGGTCGTTTTGAACTGCTTGGAAAGACCACCGTGGGCTTTGCGATCGAGCGGTATAACCATGACGAGCCGCTGGTGATCGATCCCGAGCTAGCCTACTCGACCTATTTAGGAGGGAGCGGCACGGACGATGGGCAGGGCATTGCGGTCGATGCGGCCGGGTCTGCTTATGTTACGGGCTCGAGCAGCTCGACCGATTTTCCCGTTGTTGCCGACGCGGCGCAACCGGGCATGGCTTCTTCAGGGAACCAGGTTGCGTATGTCACGAAGTTCAGCGCCGACGGCCAGACGCTGGTCTACTCGACTTATCTCGGCGGCAGCGGAGGAGACCACGGCAACAGCATCGCAGTCGACGCGGCCGGGAATGCGTATATTGTGGGCTACACCTATTCGACGGACTTTCCAGTTACAGCGGGAGCTTACCAGGCGGCGAACGCGGCTTCGGCGAACGGGCTGAGCAACGTCTTTGCCGCCAAATTGAATGCAACCGGCTCGGCCCTTCTCTATGCGACGTATCTCGGTGGATCGGGCAATCTCTCTGCGGGTGATTTTGGCGAAGGAATCGCAGTCGATACGGCAGGGGATGCCTATCTGACCGGCTATACCTATTCCAGTAACTTTCCTTTGAGCGCCACGCCCTACCAGGCGACAAATAAGTCGACGGCCAACAACGGACAGGCGGTCTTCGTTACGAAGCTCAACCCGGCCGGCTCAGGTCTGGTGTTTTCGACGTATCTCGGTGGCAGCGGAGCGGCAACCGGAAACCCTAACCTTGGGGCGGGCGACCTGGGCGAAGCGATTGCGGTCGATTCGGCCGGGGATGTGTATATCGCCGGGACGAGCACGTCGAGCGACTTTCCGACGACCACCGGGGCTTTTCAGACGGTCAATAACACGACGCTTAATCAGCTGCTTTGTTACAACGGCTTTGTCGCCAAGATGAACCCGGCTGGTACGGCGCTGGCGTATTCGACGTATATCGGGGGAAGCGGAACGATAGCGCCCTCGGGGACGGAATATTGCGATGGCGCCTACGCGCTTGCCATCGATGCTACGGGTAATGCTTATATCACCGGGAATACGGGATCTTCCGATTATCCGCTCACGCCGGGAGCTTTGCAGACAACCAACAATGAGATCGGCTCCGGCTACTTCACGGGCATCGTCACGAAGGTGAACCCGACCGGCTCAGCGCTGATGTATTCCACGCTGCTGGGAGGCGCGGGGGGCCAGGAGCTTGGGCACGGCATCGCGGTCGACGCGGCGGGAAATGCTCTTCTCGACGGAACCACGACCTCCGCAAGCTTCCCGGTCACAGCCGGCGCGTATCAAACCAGCAATGGAGATACGGCTGCTGGCAAGGACAGTGTCTTTCTGAGCAGGTTGAATGCGGGTGGGACCGCGCTGCTCTACTCCACCTATCTGGGAGGAAGCGGCGGGGAAAACGGGAATGGCCTGGCGACAGATGCCGCGGGGAGCGCCTACCTGGTGGGAGACACGAGCTCCACCGACTTTCCCCTGGTGGCTGCGTTCCAATCGACGAACAAGTCGACGGGGGTGACGGCTTTTGTCGCGAAACTGGCGCTGCTCGATGCGTCGACCACGACGCTGGCCTCGAGCCTCAACCCGGCGGTCGTGGGCCAGACGGTGACCTTCACCGCGGTGGTCGCGGCTGCGACCGGGACGGTGGCGCCGACCGGCAATGCGACCTTCAGCATCGATGGAGCGGCGACGATCGTGGCGCTCGATTCGACAGGGCACGCCGCGCTCTCGACCAGTTCGCTTTCCGTGGGACCTCACGCGATCACGGTGGCGTATTCGGGAGACACGACGTTTGCCGGCAGCGGAGCGACCCTGGCCGAAACCATTTCGGCCTCGGCGGGAACGGCGACGACGCTGAGCGTTTCGCCTGCATCGCCGGTGGCAGCAGGCACGGCGGTGACGCTTACGGCGGATGTGACGGCCGCGGGCGTGCCGGTATCGCCGGGCCTGGTGACCTTTTGCGATGCGAGCGCGGCGAGCTGCGAGAATGCGGCGGTCTTAGGGACGGGCCAGCTGACGGCATCAGGCACGGCGACGTTGAGATTCGTTCCGGGAATCGGAACGCATAGCTATGCGGCGGTCTTCAACGGGACGGTGGCTGCGGCCGGGAGCACGTCGACAGCGCAGCCGCTGATCGTGACGGGACTGTATCCGACGACGGCGACCATTACGGCAACCGGCGCGCCGGGCAACTACACCTTGACGGGAACCGTGACGGGGCCGAGCAGCGCCAACCTGACGCCCACGGGAAATGTTTCCTTCCTGGATGCAACGAACGGTAATGCTTCGCTGGGATCGGCGGCGCTGGGCGCGGGAGTGGAGGCCTTGAGCTTCAACGTTGTTGCGGCCCCTGCAACCGGGAAAGCGCCCTTCTCAGCCGCCGTTGGCGACTGGAACGGCGACGGCAAAGCCGACTTTGCAGTCACCAACCAGACGGACAACACGGTAACGGTGCTGCTGGGGAATGGCGATGGGACGTTTACCGCGGCAGCCAGCGTAGCGACCGGGCTGCAGCCGATCGCGATCGTGACTGCCGATTTCAACGGCGACGGCAAGCCGGACCTGGCGGTCAGCAACGGCGGGGATAACACGATTACCGTGCTGATGGGCAATGGCGACGGGACGTTTACCGCGGTGGCAGGCGGCCCGGCGATCGGCCCTGGCCCGCAGGCGATGGTGACGGGGGATTTCAACGGGGATGGCAGAGCGGATGTGGCCATCGTGAGCTACTTCACGAATGCAGTCACCGTGCTGCTGGGCAACGGCGATGGTACGTTTACCGCAGCGGCCAGCCCGGTGACCGGAACCAAGCCTGTCTCGATCACGTTGGGCGACTATAACCGGGACGGCAATCAGGACCTGGCGGTGGCGAACCAGACCGGCAACAGCATTACGGTGCTGCTGGGCAACGGCGACGGCACGTTTACCGCAGCGGCGAGCCCGGTGACCGGAAACGAGCCGGAATCGATCGCCACCGGTGACGTCAACCTGGATGGCAAAGCCGACCTGGTGGTTTCCAACTACGTCGATGGGACAGCGACGGTTTTGCTCGGCAACGGGGACGGGACTTTCGCGGCGGTCGCAGCGACCCCGGCGCTTGGCGCAAACCCCTATTCCCTCACCCTGAGCGATATCAACAACGACGGGAAGCCGGACATCGTGGCGGTGAACAATGCCGCCAATACAGTCACCGCATTGCTCGGCAATGGGGATGGGAGCTTTACCGCGGCGCCTGCGCCGCCGGGTACGGGAACGAGCCCTACCTTCGTCTTAAGCGCTGACTTGAACGGCGATGGAACGCCCGATATCGCGAGCGTGAATGACGGGAGCAACAATCTGACGGTCGTTCTCGTGAGCCACACGCAGACGGCCAGCGCCACGCTCGCCAGTGTGGCGGTCGCCGGCGCAGCGGGAACCCACAACGTCGCTGCGCAATATGGCGGGGACACGAATTTCAGCAGCAGCACCTCTGCGACGACTCCCCTGGCAACAGCGCTGCTGACGCCTGTGATCCGCGGGTCGATCGCGGGCGGATCGTCGGTACCTTACGGGCCGCTGCCGGTGATCGTCACGGTTAGCGGTAGCGGCACGGCTCCGCCGGTTGCCACGGGGAGTATCTTTTACGTTCTGGATGGCGGCGCGGTGACTGCCGTGCCGGGCACCCTGAGCGGCGGCGCGATCACGTTCGCGCTACCACAGATAGCGGTTGGCAGTCACAGCATCGGGTTCGCGTACTCCGGCGACAGCCACTACGCGGGAACTCCGGGAGATACGCCGCCGGCATCAACGTTCACTCCATTCACGGTGGTTCCGGCGACGTTGACGGTTACTGCTACTTCGCTGACCGGTGTATCCGGAGAGCCGCTGCCTGCTTTGACGGATACCATCACGGGTTTCGTGTACTCCGATACTGCCGCGACGGCAGTGACCGGCGCCGCGGTGCTGTCGACCACCGCGACGACGGCGAGCGCTCCGGGAACGTATGCCATTGCTGCCACGAAGGGGACGCTGGCCGCGGCGAACTACAATTTCACGTTCGTCGCCGGCACACTCACCTTGAAGGCTCCCGCTTCGACGGCGGTATCTCTGACATCGATCGCTCCCACCTTGAGCGCTGCCGGCTCGGGGAGCACGACGATCACGGCAACGGGAACCAACTTCACCCCGACCTCGATGGTGACCTTCAACGGAACGCGACTGGCTACGAGATTCGTCAGTGCAACGCAGTTGACGGCGGTGGTTCCTGCGGCGCTGCTGGCCACGGCCGGAACGTCGAGCATCGAGGTGACGGATTCGTCGTCCGCGTCGGTCTCTCTGCCGCAGACGTTCACCATCCTGCCGACGATCGCGCTTACCTTTACGGGGCCGTCTACGACGAACCCCGGCGATCAACCGACGGTGACGTTTGGCCTGCAGCAGGCCTACCCGGTAGCCCTGACGGGTACGGTGACGCTCGCCTTTACGCCGTTGAGCGGAAGCGGCTCGAATCCCCAGGTGCAGTTCAGCAACGGCGGCACCAGCCTTTCCGTCCCGATAGCCGCGAACTCGACCGCGACGCCGGTGGTTCTGCTCCAGGTCGGCAACGTTGCGGGGACCATCACCGTCACGCTGCGCCTGACGGCTGCCGGAGTGGATGTGACGCCGCCCGGCCTGGCGCCGATCACAATCGTGGTTGCGCCGACAGTCCCAGCAATCCTGACGCAGTCTTTGAGCAGCTCGGGGTCGACGCTGACGGTGGTGATCACGGGCTACTCGACGACCCGCGAAGTGCAGCAGGCGACCTTTACGTTTACGGCGGCCTCGGGAACGAGCCTGGCAGAGAAGAGCGTGACGGTACCGGTAACCAGCTTGTTCCAGACCTGGTATAGCAACGCAGACTCGGCGCCCTACGGAAGTTCGTTTACGTATACGCAGACTTTCACGATTTCCGGCAGCGCCGCAGGCATCGCCAGCCTGGGCGTGACGCTGACGAATGCCCAGGGAACCTCAGCCGTGGTGACTGCCCAATGAAAACCGTTCCTTTCCTGCAACCAAGTTTGAAATTTCACGCGATTGCGCTCCTTGCCTGCACGCTGGGGAGCTCGATCGGCGCTGCCGCCGAAGAGTTGCCCGCAGCGCCGGCTCCAAGATTGCAGCTTCCCGCGGGAGTCACGACGCTGGCGGTTGCGCAGAATGCGCAGGCGCCATCAGCACCGATGAGCCCATCGTCGGGCTCTGCAGCTACGCCGGCCCAGGCTCCCGCAATCACGGCGACGCCCGCGCCGGCGCTGAAGATTGTGATTCTCGAAGGGGAAGACGTCTCGAACAATATCAAAGAGCGTACCGCCCGCGAACCGATCGTGCAGGTGGAAGACGAGAACCACAAGCCGGTCGCCGGAGCGGCCGTGCTCTTCTCGATCGACAGCCAGGGCGGCAATGCCGGGGCGACGTTTCTCAACGGCGCAAAGACATTCGTTGGCCAGACGGATGCCAATGGCCAGGTCCAGGCGCAGGGCTTCCACCCGAATGGACATACCGGTCAATTTCACGTGAATGTCACGGCGACCAAAGGGAACCTGTCGACCCGGGCGACCATCTCGCAGACAAACGTCGCATTGGCCACGGCTGCTGCGACGACTGCCGGGATCACCGGTTTCATTGCGACTCACGTGGTGCTGGTCAGCATCGTTGCGGGAGCGATCGTCGCCGGCGGGGTGACGGCCGGGGTGGTGGCGTCTCACAGCGGTAGCGCAACGACTATCACGACCGGCACCGGAACGGTGGGCGCTCCGCAGGCTCGACCGGGATTGCGATTCAGTTTCCGGAAGTAACGAGCGGCCCTCTGGGACTCTCGCCGCCGCGCCATTGCAGCAAGAAAGGAATGCACGATGCTTTGCTGCCCGATTTGGACCCTGCTGCTCGCAAGCCTGGCGATGCCGGCCATCTCTCAGCCCCAGGCGCCTGTGCCCGCGGCTTCGAATACCAAGCATGAGCTGATGGAGATTGTGCTGGAGAAGAAGAGCGGCGACAGCGTGCAGGCGCTCGATGCCGGCCATGTTTTTAAGACGGGCGACATTCTGCGGTTTCGATTGCGGCCTGCCTTCGACGGCTATCTGTATGTCACCGACCTGGCCACTTCCGGCAAGAGCAGCCTGCTCTTTCCCAGCCAGCAGGCGGGCGCCGACAACCGCATCGATCACACGCGCGACTATGTCGTACCGGCGACGCCGGATGGATGGTTCCAGGTATCGGGGCCGGCGGGCTACGAGACTGTCTACTTCGTGATGAGCCCGCTGGCGCTGAGCGGAGGAACAGTTCCGAGCGCCGCAGCGGATGCAAACCAGGGCATTCCGCAAGGGACGGCGCCCGCGACGATGCATCCTCGCTGTAACGACGAGATCTTCAAGTCGCGCGGAGAGTGCGTCGATGGCATGGCCGGTCCGCGAAGGGTCGATCCCAAGGCGCCGCTGCCGAGTGGAGTGCGTGATCTGTTCGGGAGAGCGGTGCCAGGGAGCGCGTCCCGCGATCTCGACTTCGCGAAGAAGCCTTCGTCGAGCGTGGTCACTTCCGCGGCTCCGATGCGCGGCCCGGTGATCTATGAATTCCTGGTGGCTCACGAGTGATGGCGTGAATAGATGGTTTGGCGTTGGTCTCGAAGTCTCGATTCTCAGGGCCGGTCGAGTCAGTTCAAGTTCCGGCCTGGTCAGGTTGCCACGATGAAAGAGATCACGACGAGAGAGATTCTGCTGCTTCTGATTTTCCTTAGTCTTTTCGCGGCGAGTGGCCTGGTGGCGCAGCAAACGGGTGGCGCGTCGCCGCAGGCTGCGCCCCAGGACCAAAACCGCGACCTGACGTTCAAGAAAGATACGGGCAAGGCAGCGACGACGGTGAAGATTCCGCGAAGCTATGCGCTGGTCGTCGGGATCTCGAAGTACCGCAACCTGCCCGCCGATGCTCAGCTGGAATACCCCGACCGGGATGCGGAGTCAATTTATACCGTGCTTATCAGCGCCGAGGGAGGGCAGTTCCCGGCGGAGAACGTTCACAAGCTGATCAACCAGGATGCCACCGCCGCGAACATCAAAGCCGAGCTTGAAACGTGGCTGCCCTCGGTCACGCACGAAGAGGACCGCGTACTGATCTACTTTGCCGGCCACGGCTTTGTCTCGGGAGGAAAGGCCTACCTTGCGCCCTACGACATCGACCTGAAGAATCTTGCGGGGACGTCGTACTCGATGGATCAGCTGGGCAAAGACATCGGGGGAAAGATCAACGGCAAATGGAAAGTGCTGGTCACGGATTCATGCCACTCGGGCGCCATTACTCCGGAGGTTGACCGAGCCAAGGTAAACCAAAGCCTGCTGGACCTGCAGAAGTCGCTTTTCTCGATTACCGCGAGCCGCGATCGCGAGCAAAGCTACGAAAGCGAAAAGTGGGGGGGCGGGCACGGAATCTTTACCTACTATGTCGTTAAGGGAATGGAGGGCGAAGCCGACACGAACGGGGATGGGGTGGTCTCAGCGGACGAGTTGTCAGAGTACGTCCACACCAATGTGCGCGAGGCGACGAACGCCGCGCAGAACCCGACCTCGGAGCGCGGGAGCTTCGACCCGAACATGGTGCTGGCCTACAACCCCGGACACGTGACCGCGGCCAACCTTCCACCGCCGAAATACGGGACGCTCATTATCGAGACCAATATGGACGGGACGGAGGTCTTCGTCGACGGCAAGAGCGCGGGCGTGGTGAACAAGGCCGCAGCGCTGCGTCTGCCGGGCATCGAGCCAGGGGCGCATACGATCAAGTCGGTTCATCTCGGCTATGAGCCGGATGGGCCGCGCGACGAGCAGGTATACCCCGGGCAGGAGACTACGGTCAGCGTCCGCATTCTGATTGCGCGCAACCGGAACCACAGCGCCGTGGAGCATTTCGACAAAGGGCTTGAGTTCTATAACAAGGGTTATGAGCAGAACTACCGGAAGGCGGTGGTGGAGTTCAGCCAGGCTTTGCAGCTGGACCCGAAATACAGCCAGGCGGCGCTCTATCTTGGCCGAGTCTACAACGCGCTCTACGACGACCAGAACGCGTTGGCCTACTTTCGCACGGCGATTGAGATCGACCCCGACTACCTAGAGGCCCGCGCCAGTTATGCGGGAGCGCTGCTCGATGCGGGCAACCTCGATGAGGCCGTCCGCCAGCTGAATGCCGTCACGCAACGCGATCCGAACAACGGCATGGCGTGGTACTTACTGTCGCAGGCATATGCCCGCAAGAGCAGCTTCGACGAAGCGATCGCCGCCTCGCGGAAGGCCGTGCAGCTGACTCCGCACAATGCGGAGGCGCACTTCTGGCTGGCCGAGTCGCTGCGCTTCAAGCATGGTTGTCCCGAGTCCGAGGCGGAATACAACAACTATCTTGCGCTTTCGAATTTCGACAGCGGTTTCGGCGGGCAGCTCAACTACTATCTCGCTGGCTACCTTTTTGGAGCGGGAAGCAAGAAGCGCGCCGCGCAGACCGACATCTGGAGAGAGCTTCGCAATAAGGCGAATGTGGGACTTTGCGATTGCGAGTGGCTGCAGAAGCGCTTCGATGCTGCAATCAGCTCCTGCCAGGTGGCGCTTGGCTATAGCCCGGCAGATCTGTATGCCAATTACCGGCTGGGCGTGGTGTATTCGGAGAAGTTCAACCAGTCGGGCGGGGTGGGGCTGCTGGCCGCGGCGCGCAAACATTTTGAGGATGTGATCGCGGAGAACCCCGACGCGATCGAAGCCGGACGTGCGCGCACGTATGTGAAGAACATCGACGACGTTCTTGCCCGCCAACCTTGAAGGAAGCAGAAAGAAACAGCCATGGCTAACAGCTTCGGGACCGACATCCTGATGCAGGCCGAGGATATCGGCCCGTGCCTGTTCGCCGAGATTCGGTGCTTTCCGGGGCTTTGGCTGAAAGCAGATCCTTCGCTGCGCTCAGAATGACATTTGTTAGCGCGGATGGCAGTGGTGAGACGGGATGACGATGTTGGGGTGGGCGCTAAATCGCCAATTGCACGAAGAAAGCGACCACGGTATACGACAGGAGTTGGATCCCGGCGTGGAGGCGCTCGGATTTAACCTGGCGCAGAAATGCGAGGGTGACGACTTCGTCGCACATGGAATGGACCAGGTCGGCATCGGCGGCAGCCATCACGCTGGCGGTATAGGCTGCGTGGCTCATCTCGACCCCCTGCGGTCGCTTGTTGGCCAGTACGGCCAAGAGCCCGCGGCGCCTGGGTTGCGGAACTATAAAGAAGCGAGGCTCTGCCGCGCCGCTGATCGAAAAAGCGCCCTGATGATGGACTGTCGGAAAAATGACTCGAACGCAAATGGAGAGACAGACCATGGTGAGGACCGCGAAGATCGTCTGGAAGGCAAGGTGGACGCGCGGATACACGAGGTGCGCGTTTCCGAACTGGAAAACCGCCGCCATCATGGCCGTCAGCAAGGTGACGCAAAAAGCCGCTTTCGTGTCGAGGAAGCGGATAGTGTTCTGCGTATCGCTGACTGCGTGGTAGAGAAACAACAGACGGCTGGTGAAATCGGCCTGTTCATCCATTGCTCGTGAGTGTAGCAGTATTGGCCGGCTGGCCAAGGCCCCAAAAGTAACCTCCGGGAGCGACGGACGGCGAGTTGTCGAAGGAGAGCCTAAGTAGATACGCGCCTCGTCCATGAGGGTCTCAATCCGGGCAGTCCGCGATAAAATGAAGCTGTCATGAAAATTGGTATTGATTTTGGAACCACCCGCATCGTGGTGGCTGCTTCGGATCGCGGCAACTTTCCCCTGGTCAACTTTGAAACTCCTGATGGAGAAGTCCGCGACTGGTTTCCCCCGGCGGTCGCGGTGCAAGGCAAGACCCGTCTTTACGGCTGGGAAGCCGTAGCGCGGCAAGGCGACCCGGGCTGGAGCGTGCTGCGTTCGCTGAAGCGCCTGCTGAGAGGCGCGGGGCCGCACACTCAGATCGAGATTGGCGGCCAGCACCTGTCGCTGAGGCTGCTGCTGGCGGAGACGATGGCGGCGCTGCATACGGAACTGCGCGAGCGCTCCAACCTCGGCGCGGCGCCAAAGGAGCCGCTTGAGACGATGCTTGGCGTGCCTGCCAACGCAAACAGCAATCAACGCTTTCTCACGGAAGAAGCCGCTCGCGCCGCCGGTTTTGCCGTGCTCGGGCTGCTCAACGAGCCCTCGGCCGCAGCCCTTGAATTTGCGTACCGCAACAGCGCCGAGCGGAAGCGCGGCGGCTCCGGAGGGCTGGCTGTGTATGACCTGGGGGGCGGTACTTTTGACGTCACGCTCGTCTCGCTCGGCGACGGGGAGCATACGGTTGTTGCCTCCGAGGGCATCGCGCACCTTGGCGGCGAAGATTTCGATCGCGCCCTGGCCGACCTGGCGCTGGAGAAGGCGCAAGTCGACCCGAACGGCATCTCGCCTTACCAATGGAACCAGCTGCTGGAGGAATGCCGGGAGAAGAAAGAGTCGCTCAACCCGAATACGCGCAAGCTGACCATTGACCTGGATCGCGTGCAGCCCGGCTGGAATGAAGTCTTGATTGCGGTGGACGCCTACTACGAGCGCTGCCGGCCGTTGATCGAGGCGACTCGGGAAGTGGTGGAGTCGCTGCTCGCGAGCCAGCCGGGTTATCCTCTCGACACGCTCTACGTGACGGGCGGCGGATCGGAACTGCCCCCGGTCGCCCGGATTCTCCGCGAGACCTTTGGCCGGCGGGTAAAACGGTCTGCCTATATGCGCTCGGCTAGCGCTGTCGGGCTCGCCATTCGCGCCAGTGAGCCGGCCGAGAAGCTGAATGAGCAATTTACGGAAAACTTCGGCCTTTGGCGCGAGTCGGATCATGGCGAGAACATTACCTTCGACATAATCTTTCCTCGCGGAGCGAAGCTGCCGGCTCCCGGGGAGCCGGCGCTGCGGAGCCTTCGCAGATATCGCCCGGTCCACAATATCGGGTACTTCCGGTATCTCGAGTGCTCGCACCTGGGCCATCATGGCGAGCCGACCGGGGAGATTACAAATTGGGATGAAATTCTCTTTCCCTTTGACCATGATCTTCAAAGCCATGCCGACCTGACGCATCAGCAGGTGAACCACATCGCGGTACCGCAGAGCTACCTGGTCGAGGAGGACTATGCCTGCGACGCGAGCGGCAACCTGCAAGTGACGATCTCAACCCA
The DNA here is from genome assembly GCA_965199205.1 of Acidisarcina sp. Classification (GTDB taxonomy): domain Bacteria; phylum Acidobacteriota; class Terriglobia; order Terriglobales; family Acidobacteriaceae; genus Acidisarcina. The sequence goes on along the minus strand of OZ240688.1, from coordinate 300,558 downwards.
GGCGACCGGGTATGCCCGGGCCTACAAGATCGGGAACTGGTCGAACGGGAATGGGGCAGAGACGAATGGCGATGCGCTGGAGACGGCCGCTTCCGGCAGGAAAAACGTCACGGGCAGGTAGACATCCCTCCTAAAGACATCTCTACCGATCGTTTGCCGTCATCTAGCGGGTGAGAGTGCGCCGATCTGTTGGAATTCCAGATCGTGCGGAGCGACGGTCGAGCCTGCCGGGAGAGACCAGTCGTGATACTTGTGGCAGAGGAAGCAGCCGCTCTCGGCGTGTCCGGTAGCAAGAGCGGGGCCTTGCGGACGACTGCGGCCGTCATGGCATTTCTGGCACGAGGCGATGCCGGGCAGCAGGATGTCACTCCCCTGAGAGCTAATGCGCGTCCGCGCATGGCATGACTCGCAACTGACGGCGACATGAGCCTGATGGCTGAAGACCGCATGCTGCAGCCGGCGCGTGGTTTGCGCGGCAGGCGCGATGGTTGGCAAGGTTGAAGACTCCGGCGACGAGATCTCTGCCGGCAGAGCGGCCGCGCCCTCGGAGGAATGGCGGGGACTTGCTGCGGGCGAGCCCGGCGAGGGGTTGTGAATTTCCATCGAGTGACAGAGATTGCAGGACCGGTACCAGAGGCGGCGCTCCGCCTGGCGGCTGCGCACCGCGATCCACTCTTCCAGATTGTGCGGAGCACCGGCCGGCGTTTGTCCAAGAGGCGAAACCGCCGCCCAATCGCGAAGCTCGGCTGCAATCACTTCGGGATGCTGCGCTGCATAGGCCTTGAACTGCTCGTGAATGAAGGCCCGCACCTCTGCAGGAGCGGCATGAGGAGCCTCTGCCGGGATGCGTTCCTCAAAGTGCAGGGTGTGACAGTCGTGACAACTTGCCGCATAGGTTACTGGAGCCATGTAGGCGCGGTTGCCGGTGGGGTGCAGGGGATCGCTGGACGAAGCCGGAGTGGCTTGCAAGGCGGCCTCGGTCAATGTTGCCGTGCCAAATCGCCAGGGGCCCTGCTGGGCGACGGCTGGGGTGCGATGACAACGGGCGCAAGCCAGGTCAACCGGCCCGTGCGGTCCTTGGAGGCCGGCCTGGAGATGGGCCTGATGATTGAACTTGAGGCCCTGGCCGCCGGTATAGCCGCGGCGGAGCGGAGCGAACTCCGGATGGCCGTCGGTGAAGGAGTGGATGTTCGAGGCGACGTGAGAACTCTTCAGGTCCGCGTGGCAGCCGGTACAGCCTCTGTCGGCGGTGTGGGCAAGCATCATGGAGCCGGTGTGTTCTTCATGACAGGCTCCGCATGCAGGAGTTGCAAGCGACGCCAGGAGCGTCTTCGGCTGATGTGCCGGGACCGCGTGACAGTTTTGGCAGGCGGAGTCCGGCACGTGGGTGCGAAAGCCGATGGCCTGCATGAGGCGGCCCTGCATCGGCAGGTGACAGGACTCACAACGCGCAGCAAAGACGGCGTGGGAGGAAGAGATTGGCCCTTTGGAAAAGAGCTCCCGGCCATGCCAGGCAAACGCTGCAACCAGGCACGCCAGGCTCGCTGCGATTGCGCCGGCGGCCAGTCTTGTTTGCCAGCGATCGAGCGGCGACCTGCGCTTGAAGTAGTTCAAGTCATGCCGCCATGCGACGGCCTTTGAGGAGCGCTTGCGCATTTGCATAGGGGTGCTAATAATGCAGCGCTCCGATCGCGTGAACCAGGCCGAGCAGGATCAGAGCCATGGAAATTGGCACGTGGCAGAGCAGCCAGCCATGCAGGCAGCGATGAAGGAAGACCTGGCGATCGAGCTGCCGCTTCTCCTCACAAATCTCCTCGATGACTTTGAGTGTTTTCCGGCCGCTCTCTGGAAGCAGGCCGCGCATTCGCTCGAAGCTGGCTGCGGCGAGGGCGGCATCTGCCAAGGGCGAATTCCTGGTGCGATTTTCGAGATAGGGTTTGACTTCATCGGCATAGAAGATACCGAAGTCTTCCAATTCGGTATGCAAGCCTGGAACGGCGTCGATGTAGGTCAAGACGACCGTGCCGCCCGCGCCTGGTCCGGGGGCCATCGCCTCAGTCATGCTGGCCATGGAGGCGTCAGCCTCGGCAACCAGCCTGCTGCGAACGTGATCGATCTGGTCGTAGATCGTCTCATACTGCACCTCGCGCATCATCAAGCCGGGCAGGGTGTGCTGCAGGTAAGCGCCAATGCCTCCGCTGACGGTGACGAGGAGCAGCAGCAGCAGCAGCGTGGTGGTGAGCCATCCGCCGAGGTGGAAGCCCCCGTGAAGCAAGAGGACCGGGAGCGCCAACGCTCCCAGCCAGAGATGGCCGCGCATCCAGTAGTGAGCGCGGCCGATTCTCCAGATGGGAAAGCGCCTGCGAACTCCCAATGCGGCTGCGAAGAGGATCAAGCCGAAGCCGAGGACCCCGTAGAAGAGACCGATCGCGGTAGCGCCGCCAGTGCGGCCGGAGGCGGCCGAAGGGATGTAAAGGCAGAGCAGCAATGCCAGGAGCACACAGCTCCCGATCAGCCAGGGACGATGGGTCCGGTCGATACGCATCAGTGTTCTACGCTGTTTTCCATTCCGGACGATTGGGACCGAAGCAGGCCGGCAAAAAATACCTCCGGCTTGACGCGATGCGCGGCGTCATGCGGGCAGGCATAGACGCAGCTGGGCTCGGGCAGATGATGGCAAAGATCGCAGGTAGTGGCCTTTTTGACCGGTCCGCTTGCCGGCCGAGCGGCGGCGCTCTCTGGCGCGATCTGCTGCATGTTGATATTGCCGTATGGGCAATTGGTTGCGCAGAGCCCGCAGCCGACGCACCAGTCCTCAATGATCACTTCGAGAGAGTTGCGCCGCCGGATCGACCCGACCGGGCAACCGACCATGCACAATGGATCTTTGCACTGGCGGCAGGAGGTCGCGACGAGGAAATGGTCGAAGCGCAGCCCGTCTCGCAGTAGCCTGGTGACGCCGTCGTGGGCATCGGCGCAGGCGCGCACGCACTGATCGCAGCGCGTGCATTTTTCGAGATCGAGCACCAGCAGGCTTTGGGCATCCATCAGCCCTTGAGCCAGGTAGTGATCGAGGGGGATGTTGCGCTCGGCCCGGCGCAGCTGCGACAGGGTGTCTGCGGCGCGTTCTCGCGCGACCTGTTCGAGGCTGCTTCGCATATGAGGAAAGCGCGCGAGCATGATGTGAAAGTCCTCGGCGCCGATCTTTACCAGTTCGACATTGTCGAGCGCCGTGCAGGTGGCGTTGCGCTTGTTCAGGCTGGCCCCGGCCTCGAGCGACAAGAGGCCCATCTCGCCGAAGTAGCTGCCGCGCGGGAGATAGGCGAGAATCAGCTCTTCCAGGTGGTGAAGCTGTGCGACCTTTACGAACCCGATCCGCACCAGGTAAAAGGCGTCTGCGGCGTCGCCTTCGCGGGTGATGACCTGGCCGGGTGTGAAGCGAAGCAGCTCGACGCGATCCTGCAGATAGGTGATGAAGTCTTCATCGAGCGATGCGAGGATCGGCACACTCAGCAGATGGGTGCGTAAGGCGCGCTGGCGGTATTTCTGGTCAAGCTGCTCGCGAAAGGTTTTGTTCTTCTGGAGCATGTCGAGCACGTTGCGGAGCATCTCGATCATGACGCAATCGGTCTTTGCGCGCACCGTGGCCGATCGCGGGTAAAAGCTCATGCAGGTCATTTCGCCGAAGAGGTCGCCTGCGCCAAGCTCGGCGATGGGGTTTTCGTAAGGCAGATCGACCGACGCGTCGATGGGGATGAAGCTCCGGGCGCCGGCCTCGCCTTCGCGACGGTCTTCTTTCCTCGAGATGAGCCGGCTGGCGATGCGAGCGACGAGGCCCTGTTTCTGTTCGGCATTGTTTACATGGGCGCGGGGGGACGCTATATAGATCTCTGCCGTGCCGTCGAGAATGTAGAAGGCGGTCGAGCCATTTTCGCCCTCGCGGACGACGATCTCGCCGGCCTGGATGCGGCGCTCGATGATGGCCCCGCGATTGAGCTCGAGAAAGGTCCCGGAGACATTCTGAAAGATGGGGAGCGCCAACAGCGATTCCACTTCAGGACTGTGAGCTTCGGGATGGATCTGCTTGAGGCTGCGATCGAGCACGCTCTTGTTGGTCAGCGCACCGGTCGGGCAGGAGACCATGCACTCGCCGCAGGAGACGCAGCTGGAAGCTCCCATCGGCTGGTTGTCGTCAAAGGCGATCGCCGCATGGTAGCCCTTGCCCTGGCGGGCGATGACGAAGTTATGGCGGATCTCGGAACATCCGCGGATGCACCGGTCGCAAAGAATGCAGGCGGAGTGATCGACATGAATCGAGGGGGAGGTGTCATCCGCACTCAAGACGGGTACCGGCCGCGCGGGATAGCGGGGAAGGCTCAGACCGTTCCGGATGCCGAGGCCATGTGCCGCCGCCTGCACTTCCAGCTCGCAATCGCCGCTCTGCTGCTGGCGTTCGCAGGGGGAGGGGTGGTCGGCTAAGAGCAGCTCATAGAGAGTTCTACGGGCGGCCAGCACCCCGGGCGAGGCGGTCTCGACGGCCATTCCGGGCTCGCACTCGCGGACGCATGCCGCCGTATAGGCCCGCTCTCCGCAATCGACGACGCAGACGCGGCAGACGCCGACCGGGGCCTGGTTCTGCTGATGGCAGAGCGTCGGAATGGCGATGCGGTGCAGCCGGGAGGCGTCGAAGATGGTCGTGCCTGGGGGCACCGAGACAAGCTGCCCGTCGATCGTGAGAGCTACCTGGCTCTTCGAGCCGGCTGTGTGCCGGTCTACGGATGATGGACCGTTCGGCGGGTGTGTTTCCTCGATCATGGCCGCGCTCCCCTGAGAGGAAAGCAGATGCCTGCGCGGCACTCCTGCCGGTCGATGTGGCCGCGGACTTCGTCGGGGAAGTGCTCGATGACAGACTGGATGGGCACGGGCGCTATCTGTCCCAGGCCGCAGAGCGAGGTTTGCTTCAAGGTATGCGAGAGTTCGCCGAGCAAGTGGAGGTCGCCCGCCAGGGTCGTGCCATGGATCCAGCCATCCAGCATTTCGACCATTTTCTGCGTTCCCAGTCGGCACGGAGCACACTTCCCGCAAGACTCATTCCGGTAGAAACGGACCGCGTTGAAGGCCATATCCAGCATGCAGGCGCGGCCGGTACAAACCACGACCGCTGCCGAACCGACCATCGAACCCAGCTTCCGCAGGCTTTCCCAGTCGAGCGGTACATCCAGCATCGAGGCAGGCAGATAGCCCGAAGAAGGCCCCGACGGCGCGAAGCCGATCACGTCTTCACCTGGCGGCGGTCCGCCTGCGTAGTCATAGATCAATTCGCGGTAACTCACGCCCATGGGCACTTCAAAGACCCCGGGATTGACGACGCTGCCGGTGACGCCGACAAATTTCAGCCCCGAGTAGCCGGGGCGGCCTTGCGCCTTGTACCACGGCGCACCCTGCACGAGCAGGCTGCTCGCGAGCGCAAAAGTCTCGACGTTGTTGAGCGCCGTCGGCTTGCTCCAGAGGCCGCTTACGACGGTGCGCGGCGGCTTGTTGCGCGGTTCGCCGCGGCGGCCTTCGATGACTTCCATGAGGGCCGTCTCTTCTCCGCAGATATAGCCGCCCGGGCTGACAAGCACTTCCAGCTCAAAGCTCTGCCCGGAGCCGAGGATGTCGCGGCCACAAAGCCCGAGAGAGTAGAGCCGGGCCAACTCGGTCCGCAATACCTCGATCTGCTGCTCGTACTCATGGCGGCAATAGAGGTAGCCGCGTCCGGCGCCGGTGACCAGGCCGCAGACGATCATTCCCTCGAGAACGAGGTAGGGGAGGTGTTGCAGGAGGAACCTGTCTTTGATGGTTCCGGGTTCGCTTTCGTCCGCATTGCAGATGACGAACTTCTCCGGCCCGGGCGCCTCGCGAACTGCTTCCCATTTGCGGTACACGGGAAACCCGGCGCCGCCCATGCCGCGGAGGTCAGCCTGGCGCAGGGCACTTAGAACGCCGGGTCCATCCCTGGTCTCGACGAGCTTGCGCAGGGCGGTGTAGCGGCTGGTTTGGTCCGGGTAGGGATCGCTCTTGAGGCGAAGCCCGCGCTCGGCAAAACCGCGCGGCAAAGAGGGTTCGTGCTTTGTCCCAGTGGTTTGGAGTTCGTCCCGGATCAATGCGGTGGTCGTTTCCAGAGCCGCGCCCTGAAGAACGTAGTCATTGACCCGAACCACGCAGGGGCGATCGCAGCGTCCAAGGCAGGAGACATCGCGAATGACCACATCGCGCTGCCCGGCGAACCGGAGCTCAAGCATTTTCCGAAGCTGGCTGGCTCCATGCAGGTGGCAGGACATATCGTCACAGATCCGAATGTCGACGCGCGCCGGTGGTTTCAACCGGAAATGGGGGAAGTAGCTGGCGACGGCATGCACGTCTTTGATGTGGAGGCTTCGCCTCCGGGCGATTTCCTGGATTTCTCCGGCGGATATATAGCCGTGTTGTTCCTGGGCATGGCGCAGGTCGTCGATCAGGCCTGCGGAGTTCCGCTGGGAAGGCAGGCCGTCAGAAGCTGAGGCGGGGCCTGACGGGTAGGCTGACTCGTGCGGGGGACCGGGCATGATTCCTTTCCAGACGCAATCTAGACCTGCCGGACGGTGATTCAGAGGGTGGAAACGTTGCAGCGATCGAGTATCTGAGTTGTATCCCAAGTGCGCGGGCAAAGGCCAGTACAAAGGATTGCTCGGTGGGTCCACATCTCCGGAGGACAAACTCTTAGGGAGGAATTCAGGCCGGTTTTACGGTGAGCGGGATGGCTTTCGGCAGAGCGGCTAGGGGAGAGGAGAACCGGCGGCGTGAGCAGCCGCAGGTGCTGGAGCAGGCGCGGAACTGGGGGCAGGTGCGGAATTGGGGGCAGGTGCGGAATTGGGGGCAGGTGCGGAATTGGGGGCAGGTGCGCCAGAGGCATAGGTCCAGGAGAGGATCTCCTGGTCTGCTCCCTGTACGCCGGTACTGCCAGTGAAGCCGATGTATGCGTCGTTGGCTCCGACGGTGGCCGGGATATCGATCGGGAAGGAGTGCGACCATTTGGCGCGATTGGCTGTATTGGTCAGGGTCAGGGTCAGGTCAGTGCCGTTATAAGTAATCTGGGCGAGGTAACTATCGCCGCTGTGCAGGTCGATACCTGTGCCGGTGAGATCGATGGCGGGAACCGTCGGCAGAGCGCCGTTGACGTAGATCCCGGTGGAGTTGAGCCCTTCGCCGGAATTGTTATGCAGATCGAATTTGATCGCGACGCTCTTGTCGATCGTGGCGTAGCCAAGCGATTTGCCGTACTTGCCGAGCGCCCTGGCGCCGGCGTTCTGGATGGTGAAGGTAAACCCATCTGCATCCGGATCTTTCAGCTGGAAGGTAAAACTGGTGGTGAAGGATTGGACGTTCACGGGAGCGGCGTAGAAGGCGCTGGCTACCTGGTTGCGGCCGCGGATCGCGATAGCGTCGGGATCATACAAGGGCCCGCTGGTCAGCTGCAGGCGGGAGGCGTCGAGACCGGCCTTTCCGTTGAGTTGGATGGATGCCGAGGTGAAACCCTGGCTGAAGTCGATGGCGCCTACCGGGGATGCAGCGCCGGGGAGCTGCCCGGCACTGGCAATTGTCACGAGGGCGCCTGTAACGGCGAGAAGCGCCCTGAGGCTTGAGGCTGACGGGAGTGGGTGTGGATCTCGCATCGATGAGGCTGTTGGCGTCTCCCAAGAGTTGCCGTAATCGCGGCCCTGACACCTGCCGCGTTGCACGTAACACCGTCCGCGCCGGAACCTAAAGTGGAACAATCCGGTTTGATACCGGTGCAAGCGATCACATATCTCTTGCTCGTTCACTCACCTTGCATTCACAAGATTGGCCGGGTTGGTTTGTAATGTCAAGAACGCCGCTACAGCTTCCAGTGAAAATGGAGGGCATCCGGCTCCGGCCGATTTGCCCGCAGGTGATACAACGGAAGTAAGTCTGCGCCTCGTGCCCTGAGCAGACGCCGGATTGTCTGCATGGAATGAGAATTATGCGCCGCATCCCTGACCGGCTGTTCATCTCGGTGGTGCTCTCTGGAGTCATCTGCGGCCTGGTGGCTTTGCTGGCCGACTGGGTTCCGTACGCCGACCTGGACAACTGGACCTACGACTTCCTGATCAATCACGGCCGGTATGCCAAGCCCTCGACGAACGTTGTGTTTGTTGATTTTGACGACCAGACGTTTGCGAAGATCCAGCAGTATCCGATGCCACGGTCGATCATTGCGCAGGCGCTTGAGCGGGTGAGCCAGGGACGGCCTGCCATTATCGGCCTGGATATCTTTCTCTCTGAGCCGCGCGGGGAGCAGGAAGACCAGAGGATGCGCGCGGCGCTGGCCGGGGCCGGCAATGTGGTGATTGCCGCGCAAGCCCCGGTTGGCCAGCTGCCCGGGGTCTTGCCGATGGCGCAGTTCTGCAAGCCCGAGGACGCCTCTTTTCCCTCTGGGTATTGCGCCGAAGGGCAACCGGGAGCGCTGGGTTATGCTGCGGTCAACATGCCGATCGACAACGATGGCTTCATCCGCGAGATGGAGCTGAAATTCAACGGCAGCAAGAGCGTCGAGCCGTCGTTTCCCGTGTTCCTGGCGACGCTCTACCTGGCCCAGGTCGAGCCGGGCTGCAAGGATTGCAGCCTGCGCCCTGTGGATGAAGGGCATGCGACATTTCGCGGGCACCTGGTGCCGTACTCCGACCCTGAAGAGAAGACTGTTCGGATCGGCCACTGGTCCCCGAATCCGGTCACTCACTTTTCCGCCTGGGAGGTGCTCTCGGGTTCTGTGCCGGCAAGCAGCTTTGCGGGCAAACTGGTGCTGATCGGGCAGGGAAGCGATGCGGCGCGCGACCAGCACTTCACGCCCATCTTCCGGGTGGCCCAGCAGGGTGGAAAGCGCGAGCGCATTCCGGGTACGGCTCTCCATGCGGCCGCGATCGAGACCCTGCTGGATGGAACGGCTATCGGCAGCGTGCCACCCTGGCTTATCTGGACGGTCAACTTCCTGGTGGTGACCGCTGCCACGTACCTGGTGGTTGCGCTCTCGCTGCGCGGCGGCTTTCTCTCGAACTTTATTTTTCTTGCGTGCATTTACATTGTCGCGCAGGATTTATTCACCAACGGCCGCGTCTGGTTCCCCTATCTCACGACGGTTATCGCGACCGCCGCTGCGATGCCGCTGGGGCTCGCTTACCAATACTTCAGCGAACGGCTTCTTCACTCGGAGAGTGAGGAGCAGCGGACGCAGCTTATGGGGTTATTTTCGAAGTATGTCGATCCTGAGGTGGCACAGACGATCTGGATGCGCCGCAACGAGTTGAGCCTGCTCGGCCAGGAAAAGATCGCGACCGTGCTGTTTACGGATATCCGGAGCTTTACCGCGATGACTGCCGGGATGTCTTCGCAGACGGTGCTGCATTGGCTCAATGAATACTTCACCGAGATGGACGGCATCATCCGCAAGCACGGCGGGCTGCTCAACAAATTCATCGGCGATGGGCTGTTAGTCGTTTATGGCGTGCCGCTTTCGCGGGGGTTGCAAGAGGACACTTGCGAGGCGATTCGCACAGCCTTTGCCATGCTGCAGCGGCTGGAGGAGCTGAACCTTCAACGCGACCCGCTTTCTCCCTTTCCCGAAGTGCATATCGGCATTGGCATCCACACCGGCCCGCTGACCTGCGGGAGTGTCGGCTCGGCGAACCGGCTAGAGTATTCTGTCATCGGCGAGACGGTGAACCTGGCCTCCAGACTGGAGAGCCTGAACAAAGATTTTCATACCGAGATCATCCTTTCCGGAGATACTTACGAGATTGTGAAAGATGTTTTTCCGAATCTCTATGCCCTGGGAACAACGCCGGTGCGCGGCCTGGAACGAAATCTATCGATTTACTCAGCGGACACAAAAGCATTCATACTTGAAAAGAGCCCGCTGCAAAGCACCGGGGCCAGAGGGGCGCAGCTATGAAGGTCTGGGACCGAATTACTTCCCGATACGCGCGAAGTGGCTGGTTTGTCCGCACCGATCGCCCGGCGGCAGAGGGTGAAGTTACGGGAAGCCGAGTTATCGGTGTATTGGTCACGATAGCCCTTGCTGCCGGTGTTCCGTTCCCGGCCAGCGCGGAGCCTGGATTTTGGCAGAGCCCCGGCGCGACAAACCCGGCCCCGGCTGCTGCTCATCCGGCGAGGGTACGAGTCAAGCTCGAGGGTTTTGACCTGACGCCGCCGCCAGCCAAGGGCAGCCAGGCCGGAGTTGCGGCCGCCAACGGTACCCCGCGACATGCCGGCGCCAACCAGATCGGTGGCGCTTCGCGCGGGATCGGCAGCGTCCGCCTCTTCGCTCCCGAGACGGCGTTGGCCTACTCCCTGCACCCGACGCTCCAGTGGAGCGGCACGCCAGACACCAAGTACAAGCTCGAGCTGGAAGATTTAACGGCGCATACGATCTATGAAGTTACGGTCGACGGCACGACCTTCAGTTATCCGGAAGATGCTCCTGCTCTGAAGCCCGGGGCCAGTTATTCCTGGAAGGTCGAGCCGGAGATCGACATGATGGGTACGGGTTCGGAGACGGCAACCATCGTCATGGCCGGCGACCCTCAGCGGCAACAGATCGAGGCTGCGCTGGCCGCCATTACTCAGAAAGATTTTGCCGGGGACAGGGCCCGGGCGCAGGTCTACTTTGACAAGCGCGTCTGGTACGACGCCGCAGCCGCATATTCCATTCTGATTTCGTCTCATCCCGATAACCGTGAGCTTCACAAGATGCGAGGCGCTCTTTATGACCAGGCACCAGCAACGGAAAAGCTGGCCGATGAAGATTTCACCATGGCCAAGTGACTTCAGGGCCGATGGCAAGGCGTGATGGCTTGCCGGTGCGGCAGTACGGTGTGCCGCTCCGGAGATCGGAAGCTATATGCTTCGTGCTGGAACAATCCTCACTTGCGGAGCTTTCTGGAATGCTCAAGAAACCTGGTGTCTTTTTCGCGGCTGCCCTGATTGTGGTCGCCTTTCAAGTGGCGGCCGCGCAAAATGGGGGCGTCGTCATCGAGCGAAACGCGGTGATGACGACGCGGGACGGCATCGCTCTGCACGCCGACATTTACCGCCCTGCCGGTGACGAGAAGTACCCCGTCCTGCTGCAGCGCACGCCTTACGACAAGCAAAATGGAGATGTGTTTGGCCGGACAGCCGCTGCCCGTGGATACGTCGTGGTCATCCAGGATGTGCGCGGGCGCTATACCTCGGCAGGCGAGTGGTACCCCTTCAAGCACGAGACCGACGATGGATATGACACCGTCGAGTGGGCAGCGGCGCTGCCGAACTCGAACGGCAAGGTTGGCATGTTTGGCGGCTCGTATGTGGGAGCGACCCAGATGCTCGCGGCGATCGGCCACCCACCGCACCTGGCGGGGATCTGCCCGGTCGTCACGGCGAGCAACTATCACGAGAACTGGACGTACCAGGGCGGCGCCTTTGAACAATGGTTTAACCAGTCCTGGACCTCGGGGCTGGCCCAGGATAGCTTCAATCGGGAGGTCAAAGCGGCGACGGATGCAGTGATCGGCAGCACTACGGTGCCTTTGACCGCGTATCCGCTGTTTAACCTGAAGCCGCCGGCTGATGCTGTTGGCACGCTGGCCCCCTACTATCTCGACTGGCTGGCGCATCCGGACTACGACGCGTTCTGGAAGCAGTGGGCGATCGAGGAGCAGTACTCGTCGATTCAGGCGCCGGCGCTGACGATTGCGGCCTGGTATGACATCTTCCAGGGCGGATCGCTGCAGAACTATCTCGGGCTGAAGGCACATGCCGGCAATGAAGCGGCCCGGCAAGGGCAACGGCTGCTGGTTACGATAGGCGGCCACGCGGGCAAAGGAGAAAAGATCGGCGAGGTCGATTTCGGCAGCCAAGCGGCCCAGTATGACGAAGACGCCCTGACGCTCGAGTGGTACGACTTTCTTTTCCATGGGGCGCAGAACCGCTTCTCGACGAACGACCGCGTGACGCTTTTTGTGATGGGCGAGAACAAGTGGCGTTCCGAAGAAGACTGGCCGCTGAAGCGCGCCCGGGAGACGCGCTATTTTCTGCACTCCGGCGGGAGGGCCAACGGGCTTTCGGGCGACGGGATGATCTCGACGGAAAAGAGCGGCCACGAGGCAGCGGATGTCTTCACGTATGATCCGACGAACCCTGTGCCGACAACGGGCGGCCCGCTGTGCTGCGACGGCGAGCATCTTGCTCCCGGGCCGCGCGATCAGCGAACGGTGGAGGGCCGGCCGGATGTGCTGGTCTACACTACGGCTGCGCTCGATCAAGACACGGAGATCACCGGCCACGTCACGCTTGAGCTCTATGCGAAATCGTCGGCCGTCGATACCGACTTCACGGCCAAGCTGGTGGATGTGTGGCCGAACGGCTTCGCTCAGAACCTGACTGAAGGCATTTTGCGCGCCCGGTATCGCGAATCGACGAAGGGCGCGGCGAAGCCGATCGTTCCCGGGCAGATCTATCCTTTGAATATCGACTTGTGGTCGACGAGTAACGTCTTTCTGAAGGGACACAAGATCAGGCTCGAAGTCAGCAGCAGCAACTTTCCTCGATTCGACCGGAACCACAACACCGGCAGCATGGCCAGTACTGACGAGAGCATGGTGAAGGCGTCGAATACCATTCTGCACGATGCGGAGCAGCCATCGGCGCTGATGCTGCCGATCGTGCCGCCGAGATAGAGGCTGAAAGTTTTGCAGATTACCTCGCAGGATGTGTTGATCGTCATCGATGTGCAGAATGATTTCTGTTCCGGAGGCTCCCTTGCCGTTGCCGGCGGGGAACTGGTCATTCCCGTCATCCACGGACTCGCGGCGCGCTTTGAACATGTCATCCTGACGCAGGACTGGCACCCCCCGGATCACTCTTCATTCGCGAGCGCCCATGAGGGGAAACAACCGTTCGATTCGGTCGCCGTCGCGCATGGCGAACAGACGCTGTGGCCGGAGCACTGTGTGCAGGGGAGCTGGGGGGCGGAGTTACATGCCGATCTCGCGCTGCCGCGCGCCGAGCTGATCTTGCGCAAGGGCTTCCGCGCCGGTATCGATTCCTACTCCGCCTTCTTTGAGAACGATCGGACGACGCCTACCGGGCTGGCCGGGTATCTGCGCGAACGGGGTTTGCAGCGGGTCTTTTTTGCCGGGCTAGCTTATGACTATTGTGCCGGGTATTCGGCGCTCGATGCGCGAGGGCTTGGGCTGGGAGCGATCGTGATCCGCGACGCCTGCCGCGCGATCGATCTCAACGGCTCTGTCGCGACGATCGAAGCGGAGTTTATCAAAGCAGGAGTGACGGTACTCGAGAGCGCGGCGCTGCTGGAAGAGAATGGCGCAGTTTATGGCGTCGAGTAGAATCATTTTCGAATGCCGACCTTATACAACAAGATCCAGGGGCAAAGTCTAGAGCGGCTGGCTGCGCTGAGCGACGGCATCTTCGCGGTTGCGATGACGCTGCTGGTGCTCGATCTGCGCGTCCCGGTGAAAGAGGCGGTGCATAGCGAACAACAGCTCCAGTCGGCGCTGGCCGCGCTTGCACCACAGTTCATTGCGTACCTGATGAGCGGTCTCACGCTCGGCATCTTCTGGGCCGGGCAGCAGACGCAGCTGTACCATTTCGGACGAGGCAATCGAGACCTTACCTGGATCCACATCACCTTTCTCTTTGCGGTTTCGGTGCTGCCCTTTTCGACGCGCCTGCTCGCCGAATTTATCGAGCTGCGCACCGCGCTGCTGCTCTACTGGGCGAATCTCTTCACTCTTGGCGCGATTCTGTATGCGAGCTGGCGTTACGCCGCTCGAGCCGGACTCCTGAAGGAAGAGGTGACGCGCGAGATCAGCCGCGCGATCCGTCGCCGCATCGTTATCGCGCAGGCCCTCTATGGGGTTGGCGCGGTGCTTTGCTTCTTGAGCACTTACTGGAGCATCGGCTTCATCGTCCTGATCCAGCTCAATTACGTCATCGCGCCACGGATCGGCAGTCTGAACTCCAGGGCGGAATCACAGGCGTCGAACTAGCAAATGCGGGATTCCTATGCGCCGAAGGGCTCTTCGAGCGAGAGACTGGGCCCGGTAAAGAGCTTCGCCCCGTTTTCGGTGATGTGCATATCATTCTCGAGACGAATGCCGAACTCCCCGCGGAGGTAGATGCCGGGCTCATCGGAAAAGGTCATGCCCGCGGCCAGCGGCAGGGAATTGCCCTGCACGAGATAGGGCCACTCGTGGCCATCCATGCCGATGCCGTGACCGAGCCGGTGGGTGAAATGCGTATAGCCAGGGCCATAGCCGGCATCCGTAATCACCTTGCGCGCGGCCGCGTCGACTGCCTCGCAGGCAACGCCGGGGCGGGCCGCAGCCAGCGCCGCTGCCTGGGCGCGATGGACGATATCGAAGACCTGGCGCATCTTGTCAGACGGCCTGCCGTAGACAAAGGCGCGGGTGATGTCGGACTCGTAGCCCTCGACGATGCAGCCGTCATCGATCAGCACGATCGCCCCCTCGCGGATCGTCTGCGGTTGGATCGAGCCATGGGGAAGCGCGGAATACTGCCCGGTCTCGCAACTCGCCTCACCTGGGAAACCGACGCGCTCATAGCCTGCGGCAATCAATGCGGAGAACTCATGCGTGGTCATGCCCGGATGCCCGGAGCGCCACGCAGCCTCATAGACCGCGAGCGTCGCGGAGTTTGCCACCTGCATCAGCTCCAGCTCCGCCGTCGACTTGATGCTGCGACAACCTGCGGTGACCGGAGTGGCGCTGACCAGCGTCGCCTGAGGAAGTGCGCGCGCGATACCCTCGGCGAAGACATACGGAACCGTTTCTTCGATGCCGATGCTGCCGGCGCTTGTAGACAGACTCTTCAGCCCGGCGGCGATCAAGGCATAAGGGCTCTCGTTTTCCTGCCAGGTATAGAGGCGGGTATGAGCCATCGCGGGAACGAGCGAAAGCCGCTCCTGCAGCCGCTCCTGCTCAAAGGCTGGGCACACGGCAAAGGGCTCGCCCTTGACCGGAAGCACCAGCAGCGTCATGCGCTCGCTGTTGT
The DNA here is from genome assembly GCA_965199205.1 of Acidisarcina sp. Classification (GTDB taxonomy): domain Bacteria; phylum Acidobacteriota; class Terriglobia; order Terriglobales; family Acidobacteriaceae; genus Acidisarcina. The sequence goes on along the minus strand of OZ240688.1, from coordinate 285,450 downwards.
ACCAGCGGACCCCGGTGAAGTAGCTCAGCGTCGTGCCGCCGGCGATGCAGATCGCGGCGATGTTGTGCTGCGCCATGAGGTCTCGGGCGCGGGCGATGCGCCGCTCGCGCTCGGCGCTGGTAATCGGGACAGCTTCAGCGGTGCGGCTCTTCAGCGCGGCGATGGCGGGCGGCATCGATGCCGGTGACGGTTCGGCCTGCTGTGCGCGAAGAGGCGTCGCGAGGGTCGAGAGAAAGGCGGCCGGGGCTGCGCCGGCAAGGCCGGCCAACAAAGAGCGTCGGGTCGTGGTCATGGTAACGGAATGATAGCGCCAGTCTGGCTGAAGAGCTGAGAGAATTCAGAGATTCGCGACTGACGACTTCGCCCCGCTCACCATTTACGATGCAGCAGACACAAATCTCCAGGAAGTCGAGCTTAGGTTGAGCAGCCCTGAACCCACACTCTCTGCATTCCCGGCGGACGCGCCTGCGAAGCTCGCAAGGGAACTCGGCCTCTTCGACTCGACCATGCTGGTGATGGGCGGCATTGTCGGTGCGGGCCTTTTCATCAATCCCTACGTCGTCGCATCGCGTGTTCCTTCGCCGGTGCTCATACTGGCGGCGTGGGCGGCAGGCGGCGTGGTCGCCATGCTCGGGGCGTTTGTCTATGCGGAGCTGGCCGACCGGATGCCCGATACGGGCGGGGAGTACGCCTATCTGCGCGACTGCTACCACCCGCTCGTGGGCTTTCTTTTTGGCTGGGTGACGCTGCTGGTCATCATGACAGGCGGCATGGCCGCCGTCACCGTCACCTTTGTGCGCTACTTCCTGACCTTGACCGGACTGAGGATTTCAGAGCGCGTCGTGGTCGTGATCACTCTGGCCGTGCTCACCGTGATCAACTGCTTGGGCGCGAAATTCGGCAGCCGCGTCCAGAGCCTGCTCATGCTGATGAAGATCGCCGTGATTGGAGGGGTGATTCTCTCCGGAGTTTTCTTCGTCGCCAATCCTCATTCGGTACTTCACCCGGTGCTTCCCCCGATCCCGGAGCGGTCCTCGCCTTTCGGGCTGGTGACCGCTTTCGGCTCGGCCATGATTCCGGTTCTGTTTGCGTACGGCGGCTGGCAGACCTCCAATTTCATCGCCAGCGAGATTCGGGACCCACGGCGCAATCTTACCCGCGCCCTAATGATCGGTGTTGCCGGCGTCATCCTGCTCTACCTTGCGATGAACTTCGTTTGCGTGCGCGTGCTCGGCGCGGACGGGCTCGCGGCAACCACCGTGCCGGCGACGGCGGTGATGCAGCGGGCTTTCGGGGCCATGGGCGCGAAACTGGTCGCCTTCGGCATCGCGGTCTCGACGCTCGGCTTTCTCAGCCAGGGCATCCTTACCGGGCCGCGGGTCTATTTTGCGATGGCGAAAGACGGGCTCTTCTTCAGGAGCGTCGCCCGGGTCACTCGGAAGACGCAAGTTCCGGCGGTCGCGATCGTGCTGCAGAGCGTGTGGACGGCGGTGATTGCACTGAGCGGCAGCTACGAACAGATACTCAACTACGTGGTGTCGACGAATTTCATCTTCTTCGGGCTCTCGGCAAGCTGTATTTTTGTGCTTCGCCGGCGTGAAGCGGCGGAATCCGGGGCGTGCCCGACCGGATTTCGGGTTCCGGGCCACCCTTATACGACGACACTCTTTATCGCCGCCTGCTGGCTGGTCGTCCTCGATACAATCTACAAGTACGCTGCCAACAGCTTGATCGGCGTCGCTATCCTGCTGTTGGGCTTACCGGTGTATGCCATCTGGAACCGCCAGAAACAGAAGAGGAAGCGCCTCGAATGAGCTTGCCCCGGTCTTACACGCAATCGCCCTACATGGAGTTCTCGAAGCTGCACTCCGGGGCGAAGTATAACCTTGCCACCAGCGGCATCATGAGTTATCCGCTGTCGGAGCTGGATTTCCGGATCGACGATCTCGAGATCAACGGGCCGACGATCTATGGTTATGAGCCGCTGCTGGAGGCGATTGCCGGAATGAAAGGCGTGTCTCCGGAATCGGTCGTTCATGCGGCCGGAACTTCAATGGCGAACCACCTCGCGTTGTCGGCGCTGCTCGCGCCCGGCGATGAGGTACTTGTCGAAGAGCCGACCTATGAACTGGTCCTGAGCACGGCCCTCTATCTTGGAGCCAAGGTACGCCGCTTCCAGCGCCGTTTCGAAGAGGACTACGCGCTGGACCCCGCGGAAGTCGAGAAGAACATTACCCCGCAGACGAGGCTCATCGTCATCACGAACATGCATAACCCATCGAGCGCGCTTGCCAGCCAGGAGAGCCTACGCGCGGTCGGGGAACTGGCTGCAGGCGTGGGGGCGCGGGTGCTGGTCGACGAGGTGTATCTCGAGGTTCTGCACCACCCGCCGGTACCAACATCCCTGCTGTTGGGCAGCCAGTTCGTGGTGACCAGCAGCCTTACCAAGGCTTATGGGTTGAGCGGCCTGCGCTGCGGCTGGATTCTCGCCGAGCCCGAGCTGGCTCGGCAGATGTGGAGGCTGAACGACCTTTTCGCCGCTAATCACGTTCACATCGCTGAACTGCTTAGTGTGATCGCGATCCGGCAACGGGACCGAATTATAGAACGTGCCGACGCGATCCTGGACGCCAATCGCCGCGCTCTGGTCGCTGCCCTGGACGGGCACCCTGCCATCGATCTCGTCATCCCGGAGGTGGGCACGACTGCTTTTCCCAGGCTGCGGCAAGGGGATGTTCCGGGTTTCTGCAGCTTCCTCCGGGAACGCTACGAAACCAGCGTCGTTCCCGGCAGCTATTTTGAGCGCCCGCATCACTTCAGGATCGGAATTCCCGGAGACATTGAGATGACCCGGGAGGGGCTGGGCCGGATGGCCGAGGCCCTTCATGCCTGGAAGAGCTGACTCTCCCGGTGGGATCCCGGAATGTTCTTTGCGTGGCCGCGGTGCTGTCGGCTCTTGCGACTGCTCGGAGGATGCTGCATTTTCCTGGAGGAAAGCTTTGCAATGTCTGATATGCTCTCCCGCGTGACCAAAGGTAAAAAGAACGTTTTACACGTTTGCAGCCGCGACATCATCCTGGATCTCCGGGACCAGATCTTGCGACTTCATGGCTATGACGTTGTCTCGACGCTCTCTCTCATCAAGGCGCCGAACCTCTTTGAGAGCCAGTTCTTCGATCTCGTCCTGGTCGATGTCGAGGGGCAGAACCGCGTTCCCCAGGCCGAAGAGCTGTGTGCAGAGATCCGCTCGCTGCGTCCCAGGCAGAAGGTGGCCTTCGTCTGTAATCATCACGTGTCGATCGACAGCGATTGCCCTGACGAGATCATCCAGGCGCAATTCAATCCTGTGGCCTTTGTGGAAGGCGTCCGGCACGTTCTCTGCCCGTAAGGCTGTTAGGCGCTCTCGAATCACGGTATCTGGCGTTGACGTTTTGCTCAAAGCTCTGGCAATGAAGCTAGGGAACGCCGCTGGCTTGTGGGACGATACTCGGCAAGCGCTTTCTACGATCGATCCATACGATCGATTCATCCGAGCGATCCATCCGAAGCAACGTCAAGAGTTGACAACGAGCTTGTCCGTTTGCCCCTGGCCTGGTCAATCGGCTCGTATCAACCTCGCTTGATCAGAGAACGAGCTATTCCCATGGCGTCCGACTTGGGAGTAGAATCCGGCACGATACGCGAGGCTGGAGCTGACCTTCACGAAAAACGTAGTATCGGGGGAAGCAATTTTCGGTGGTAGTTCTTTGCCGCGCAAGTAGTCGGAATCGAGGGATGGCCATGAAAAGATCGAGCGTGCAGATAACAGTGGCGTCGATGGCAGTCGCAGTAGTGACCTTGAATGTAGGCTGCCAGCGGCACAGCACTTCGGAACAGTATTATCTGATTGCGGCAAACATAGGGCTGCCATATTGGAAGACGGCGGATGCGGGACTGCAGGCCGCGGCAGCCGTTTACAAGGTCAAAGCCGAAATGCGCGGCCCCAACAGTCTGGATGCGAACGCCGAGGCGCAAGAGTTCGATGCGATGATCGGGCAACACCCGGCCGGGATCATGGTTTCGGCCGCCGATCCGAAGCTGATGCAGCCTGAGATCGACAAGGCGCTGGCTGCGGGCATCCCGGTCATTACGATCGATTCGGACGCCCCCGAGAGCCAGCGGCTCTATTTCGTCGGGACCAACAACCTGCAGGCGGGGAGACTGGGCGGCCAGCGCGTCATCCAGAAGCTCGAAGGCAAGGGCAACGTGGTGTTTTTTACCATCGACGGGCAGCTCAACATTGCCGAGCGATTGAAGGGATATAAGGACGTGCTGGCCGATCATCCCGGGATCAAGATCGTGGATGTTTTTAACATGCATGGAGACTCAGGCGCAGCGATGGATAAAGCCTCGGAATACCTGTCGCGCAAAGGGCCTGACGCCATCAATGCGTTTGTCTGCCTGGAGGCGTCTGCCGGGAAAGACGTGGCCGAAGCTCTGAAGCGCAGCGGGGCCAAGGACAAATTCGTTGTCGCCATGGATACGGACCAGTCCACGCTAGAGCTGGTAAAAGACGGCACCATCGACTCGACGATCTCGCAGAAGCCCTACACGATGGCGTATTACGGGTTGAAGGGACTGGACGATGTCCATCACTATCCGCCAAGCGAAAAGCTTACCGTCGACTTCGATCTTGAATCCAATTCGCCATTTCCGTCTTTCGTCGATACCGGCGTCGCATTGGTCGATTCGACCAACGTAGACAGCCTGCTCAACGCCAAGAAAACCCAGTAAGCAGCTTCATGCTTTCCTGAAGAAGCACCGTTTGCCCAGGACCCGGGCGAGGGCCGGAGGGTCTGGCCTTTGGCCGGGGCGGTGTTTTCTCGCCTGTTCTCTCGATGGCTGCTGCTTCGATTATTTAACATCTGTCAACCTCAGACAATTAACATTGCGTTCATCGGGGTATTGAAGCATGGCAGTGGCATGCCCAGCAGTGAGATTTCGCCTCGCGGGAGGTCTGCTGCCAGCCGCCGCCGCCGATAAGCACCTGGTTGCCTGGCGCATTTCATCCCTGGTGTCTCCCTTGGAGGTCGTCTGCGGTCCTATCCATCAGTGTTCGGCTGCCTGCTGCTCGGTACTCACCTGTCGCTTGCGCAGGCGGCCGCGCCGATTGCCTCCGGCCAACTGACTCCGGCTGCGGATAGTCATGTCCTAAGCCAAGTCGAGGCCGGCGCCCGCGGAGGATCCGGTGGACAGACATCGAATCCGGCCCCGATGCTCACGATGTTTCCTCATTCTGAAACGTGGCCGATCTGGATCTCAGGCCAAACCAACATTATTTTTCAAGCTCATCCTTCTTTTCACTCGCCCTACCAGGGAGTCAACAGTTTTCATGGCGGGGGGGAATATAAGACTTCGCTCCTGGGCACGCTGTATACCGGCCTGCAGGTACCTGGAACGCATAAGTTGACAGAGGTGTTTTTCGATGAAGAAGCGGCTGGCGGCCGAGGTCTCAGCGAAGCCCTGGGAATCGCGGCTTTCACGAATCTGGACGTGGTTAGAAATCCAAACCTCGGCTCAGTGCCTTATGTCGCGCGGTACGTGGTCCAGCAGACAATTCCCTTAAGCAAAGAGACGGTCGAAGCTCCGCGAGGCATGCTTTCGCTGGCGACTACCGCTGCTGTCCGCCGGCTGGTGCTGCATGCCGGCAAGATCAGCCTTCCCGATATCTTTGACATCAACGGTCCCGGCAGCGACAGTCACCTGCAGTTCACGAATTGGGCAATCGACAACAACGGAGCGTGGGATTATGCGGCAAACACTCGCGGCTATACCAGGGCTGCCGTCGTGGAGTATTTCGACCGCAACTGGGAGGCGCGATATGGCATCGCCCAGATGCCCAGCGTCGCCAATGGCACTACCCTGGCCGGGGGGATCGGCAACAACCGTGGAGAAAACCTGGAAGTCACCATGAACCGAGGGCTGTGGTGGGAGAAACCGGGTAAGGTCCGCTTCCTCAGCTATTGGAACCATGCCCACATGGGGTCTTACCGCGAGGCGAATCAAGCGTTCCTCGATGGGGAAGACCCGGTCCCCGATATCACGAAGCATGAGCATGTGGGAGCGGTGAAGTATGGCTTCGGCCTGAACACGGAACAGCAGATCACCCCCGATCTGCGGGCCTTTGCACGGTTTGGCTGGAATGAAGGGCAGCATGAGTCCTTTGCCTACACGGAAATTGACCAGACGGTGCTCATTGGCGCGGACCTTTCCGGCTCGGGGTGGGGCAGACCTGCGGACAAGGTGGGCGCGGCGTTTGTCACCGACGGCATCTCTCACGATCATTCGCAATACCTGAAGCTGGGCGGCCGGGGTTTTATTCTTGGGGACGGCACGCTCAATTACCGGCGCGAGAGCGTGGTGGAGAGCTACTACAACCTTCACGTGTGGCGTGGGCTCTTCTATTCTCTCGGGTTCAGCTACGTGGACAACCCCGGCTACAATCATGATCGCGGGCCGGTGTATGTGCCGTCCGTTCGGGCGCACGTGGACTTTTAGCGCAGAATGCTGTTCATTGTGAGAGCAGGGCATCTCTCGCAAGCAGGCGCAATGACGGTAGACGACTTCACCTCCCCAGCAGCCGTTCCGCAGCAGGCCAGTCCATCGGCAATCTGCTGCGCCGGCCTTACTCGCCGTTTCGGCCCGTTCACCGCTGTGGACGATGTCTGCTTCAGCGTAGCGCCGGGCCAATTTTTTGGATTTCTGGGCCCGAACGGCGCCGGGAAGTCGACCACGATCAAAATGCTCACCGGGCTGCTCGAGCCGAGCGCCGGGCAGATCCAGATTCTTGGGCAGAGCTTCACGGCGGGCTCGCTCGAGCTGAAGCGCCAGATTGGTGTGGTGCCTGAAGGCATGGCGCTGCTCGGCCGCCTCACCGCCCCGGAGTATCTTCGTTTCGTCGGCAGCATGTATGGCCTGGATCGCGCGACGACCAATCGGCGCACGGAAGAACTGCTCGACTTTATGAGCCTTGCCAACGAACCCAAGAAGCTGATCACCGATTACTCGCACGGCATGCAGAAAAAGCTGGCGCTCGCCGCCGCTGTGATTCACGGGCCGAAGGTGCTGTTTCTCGATGAACCCTTCGAAGGCGTCGATGCTCTCGCCTCCGGCACACTCAAAACCATGCTGCAGGGGATGATCCATCGCGGAGCGACCATCTTTTTGACCTCGCATGTGCTCGAGATCGTGGAACGCCTCTGCAGCCACGTGGCCATCATCCATAAGGGCCGGCTGGTGGCCAATGGCTCGCTCGAAGAACTGCGAGCCGGCGTCGCGCTCAACTCTCCGGAACTGATCCAGGCTTCGCAGGGGAAACTGACGTTGGAAGAGATTTTTCTGAACATTGTCGGTTCCGGCCAGGGGGAGTCACTCCAGGAGCTTTCGTGGCTGGCGTGAGCGCGAAGCTCTTCAGCCCCCTGGCCCGCGCGCAGTATGGAGCGGTCCTTCGCATGCGATGGCGGATGCATCTGAACAGGCTCCGCACCCGACAAGGAAAATTTGAGCTGGGTGCGCGTATTCTCGCGACCGTCTTCTTCACCGGCGTCTGGCTGGCCATCGGCACAGGCTTCGGCTTTGCCGCTTTCCAGTTTGCCTCGACGGGGCGCCTGCATCTGCTCTCACTGCTGTTGTGGCCGGTTTTGCTGATCTGGCAGCTGCTGCCGGTCATGATCGCGTCTGCCCAGCAGGACTCAGACCTTGGCGTACTGCTGCGCTTTCCTGTCAGTTTCGGCTCGTACGCGCTGCTCTATCTGTGCCTCGGCATCTTTGACCTGTCGTCCCAGATGGGAGTGCTTGCACTGGCGGGTATCGCGATCGGCGTCGTAGTTGTGAAGCCGGCGCTGGCACTCTGCGTGGTTCCTGCGCTGGCTTTATTCGCCTTTTTCAATCTGTTGCTCACCCGGATGATCTTCGCGTGGATCGAGCGCTGGCTGGCCCGGCGGCGAACCCGCGAAATCCTGGGCATGGTCTTCCTCGCCTTCTTTCTTAGCCTGCAGTTGCTGAATCCGGCGCTGCATCGACGCGCTTTCGGCATGAGCCACGCAGGCTTCGCGCATGCGGTGCGGACGGTGGATGCAGCGCAGCGATTCTCCCCGCCGGGCTTGACGGCGCTGGCCATCGACTCGTCAGCAGGGAAGCGCTTTTTACCGGCAGCAGCATTTTTGCTTGGAGTCGCGGCCTACACGCTAGCCGCTGGCGTGGTGCTGGGCCTGCGGCTGCGCGCCGAGTTCCGCGGAGAAAGTCTGGGCGAGTCGCCTCAAGCGGCCCCCTCCATGCTGCGGCCAGAGGCCCGGTCGGCGGCACGCTTCTCGAGTGGAGCGCAAGGCTGGCGTGACGGCCCGGTCGGCGGCGTGCTGCTCAAGGAGATCCACTATCTCGCCCGCAGCGGCGTTATGCTGCTGGGACTGGTGACTCCGCTCATCTTTCTCTTTGCCGCAGGCCGCTCCAGCGTCGGAATGGGTGCGACGAGGCAATACGCATTCCCGCTGGCCGTTGCTTACGCATTTCTGCCGCTCACTCGCCAAATCTGTAACAGCCTCGGCGCCGAGGGGGCCGGCATCCAGCTCTACTTCCTCGCGTCCACGCCATTCCGCACCATCATGTTGTCGAAGAACCTGCTTCAAATCGGCATGTTCTGCGTTGAAGTTGCGCTAGCGGCCGCTGTCGCGATCGCCCGGTTCGGCAGGCCGCACCCGGAGCTGGCAATTGCCACCGTCTGCTGGCTGCTCTTTGCCCTCCCGGCGAACCTGGCGGCGGGGAATATCCTCTCGATCACCATGGCTTATCGCATGACGCTGACCCGTGTCTCGCGCGAACAGGGTTCGGTCGGCAACGGCTTGCTAAGCCTGCTGGTTCAGGTCTTGATCTTCACCGCCGGTGTTGCCGTTTACCTGCCGCTGGCTCTTGCCGGGCACGGCATGCTGGCCGTTCCTGTTCTGCTGGCCATGGCGTTTGGAGCAGTGCTGCTGTGGCGGCGGGTGCTGTCGAATGTCGACCGCCTGATGTCAGGCCGCCGGGAAGATCTGCTGGCGACCCTGGTGCGCCCAGCATGAGAAGTTCAGCTCCTGCAAATACTCAGCGATCCCGCAACCCGGCGTCCCTTCGTTTTCAGGGCTTCGAGATTGCTCGCTGCACCTCAGATCAGGAGTAAACCCCGGTCTTCCTGGCCCAGGTTGAGGTTGGGTAGCTCTTGTGAAGCAGCTGAAAAGCCGCTTTGGCTGTGGCCAGCCGCTCCGCTTCCTGCACCTGCTCGGAGCAGCCGAAATGGGTTGCTCGCACGGTGAGCGCCAGGGCCTCGGCGGCATCGGGGTCGTCGGGGTGCTGCTTGACATAAGCCAGCGCCCGTTGGCCGAAGAGGATGGCTCCTGAAGCCGCAATCGAGGCCAGCTTTTCTGATTCGCCGGCGCCGGCGGCTTTGTCTGCGTCGGTCAGAAAATCCGCCGGCACCGGCAACAACTGCGGCGGCGTCTCATAGGAACCGCCGCTCGTCCAATCCTTTTTCCAATCTCCGCACCACCAGTTGTTCCGGTAATTATCCAGCACGTTGAAGGTTGCAGAACGCTGCACGCCGCCCTCGAGGTAAGGCTGCAGGCCGGGGTTGCGAAGGATCGCCAGCGTGGCGGGAAAGCCGGTATCTCCGCCGCCGGCCGGTCGAAGACTCTTCGGCAGCAAGGGGACGAGTTGCGCGGCCGACTGCCGGTCCTCGAGCATGACGCTGCGCACCCAGCCCACTATGGTGATCGAGTCGCGCAGGTTCTGGGGCAGCTCGGGGCTCCTGGCTGCCGCGATCCAGACCGAGAGAGGGAATTGGAGATTCAGCGCGCTCGATGCGTCCAGGTCGAGTTGGAGCGCCCCGATTTTCTGGTTGCAGTCTTGACTTTGAGGGTTGTCCAATGCGCCCCAACAACCAGGGGCAATCGACGCCGCCGGAGAACGGCGCTCCAACAGCCGGCGCGGAGCATCGGTGAGGAACTCCGGCAGCGACCGTGCCGTCTGCATGCGAAGCCCCAGGAAAGCATTGGCTGCCGACCCCGGGTTGACCCGGCGGATACCCGGTAGCAGGCGGTCCAGCAGGCGTCGCGCTTCCTGCTGCCGGTGGAGCGCGATCAGCAGACGCGCCCGGTGGAAGGCGATCGTGGTGAAAGCCGGAGAGGCTTGCGGCAGAGCAGCGGCGGCTTCCAAGAGAGCAGGATTGGCTGCATCGCGAGCTGTGGCTTTGGCTAGCGCCGCCGTCAGCCAGGGCAGGCTCTTCGTCTGCTTCCACATCTCGATGGCGTGGTGACACGCTTCCTGGGAAGGAGACTGGAAGGTCAGCAGCCAATCGATTAGCGGCGAACGCTGCCGCAAGCCGGCTGCAGCTTGGTACGCCTGGGCCCGCTTCGGCGCTGCGTCGGCTGTCCCGTTCCCCTGTGTGAAGGAGTCTGAATCCTCCCGCAGGCTGGTCTGATCGAGGTGCTGGTCGAGGGTAAAGGTAAGATCGGCCAGATCCTGCCCGAAGGCGGGGTCAGATGCTGGTCTGCCGAGGGCGAGCGCCAGCTCTTCCAGGCGTTCGCCCTGCTGGGTGCGCAGCCGTACAAAGTTCAACTCTGCCTGGATCGCGGGGTGCATTTTCGCCAGAGCCGGGTCGCGCAGCAGGGCTTCGAGCCGGTGCTGCGCTTCGGCCATCATCGCCGGGTCGAATTCCTCGTTTGCCGGATGCTTTGCAAAGAAAGCCTGCCGGACGAGGGAGCGGGCGGCGAGATAGCCTGCATAGGAGTGCCAGGGGGACGCCTGCTCCGCGTCAATAGCGTCGAAACGGGTGCGTGCTTCGGCGTAGCCGGCGCTGTAGAAATAGGCTGCGGCGATCTGGTATTCGCGGTCGAAACGCAAGATCTGAGCATTATCAGGAAGGATCGAGGAAGGATCGACCTGGGCAGGAATGACCGGGGTGGTTCCCGTGCAATTGGCAAAGACTGCGTCCTGCCCTTTCTGCCATTCCGCCAGGGCCGCGCTCGGGTCGCCGAAGGCCTTCGCACGAGCCGACAAGGTCAGGGCCGCGGTCCGGTAGGCATCGTCGGGACAGTTCAAGAACTCGCCCGCATAGGAATATGCGGAGCCCGGCGGCAGATCGCGCATCTGCCCGGGACCGAAAGACGAAGCTGGAGAGGGCTGAGGCCTGCCGGCGTACCTGGCTACGGCAGCGTTCCACTGGTTGAAGGGCAAGTCGGCTTCCTGCTTTGCCTGCTGCCCGGGCGTTGCATCCGATGCGGGCGCCGCAGGCAGATAGGCCGCAAGCTCTGCCGCCAAAAGCCTTCCACCAGCCAGGTAGCGGTAAGCCACTGCCAGCTCGCGCCGTAAGTATGTTGGCTGTAAGAGTCCGAGCTGACCCCGGGCGTAGCCGGGAAGATCATCCGGACGCAGGGGACGCACGAAGGTGTCGGGGCGGAAATCCGGTCCGCAGGCCTTCACGCTGAAAAAAGGAGTGAGAATGAGCAGCAGGCCAAGGAACCATCGGCGGAGAGACAGATGCCTCAATGCGACCTCCAGGAGTGGGCTACGGCGGCCAGCACCGGCGCATCGCGCCGCCAACCGAGATCGGGAAAAAGGTAGATTCGCCTGCCGGCAGTCTCCTCGTGCGGCCAGGCCTCCCGGGTCGATACGCCGATCGACCCCTGGCAAAGCGGCTCCCGGACGCGGTACTCTGCGCGTCCTGCGACTCCCCCCAACCGGTCCGGTTCCATGCGGAAAAACATCGGCACCGCCTCATCGACGGGCAGACCGTGAATCCAATCGTCCCAGGAACACCAGGAAGCCAATGCCGTCATCGAGAGCGGGAGATCCGCGGGCATCTCACGGCGAAGATCCAGAAGCAGCCGTCGATAAAACTCCCGCTGCGAGTGGGTGGCGTCAAAATCCACCTGGAAGGCGGCGAGTCCCGGTCTGCCGGCGGAAAGGAGCATTGCTTCAAGCACCCGCTGCCTCAGCTGCGGGGACGCTTCGGTAGTACCTGGCATCTCGAGCCGAACGACCGCAATCTTTGGCGTCTTTACCGGAAATATCACCGGTTCGATGCGCGGAAGAGATTGCACCATTCCCTTCGAACCCACCTCGATCGTCCGATCGAGGAAAGCGATAGCCGTCGTTTTCGGATCGATCTGGCGCAGGTCTTCGCTGCGTTCCCAGGCCCAGAGCGTCAGCCTCGGCAGTGGAAGCAAGCGGCGGGGGATCGGCCCTATGCCGTCGGACCGTGCCGTGAGGCACAGGGTGGCGAGGGTGATTACCTGTAAAATGCGAATAGGCAGGCGCAGCGCATTCCGGCGAGGGTAAATTTCGAAGCTAGCCATGGTTTATGCCGCAGAGCCGACAAGCGCGATTCTACGCAACCCGGGGCGATCGGGAAGAGTAATTGTGAGGATTTGAGCGCTCTCCCTCAGAGGGACCATCGTGCGAGCGGCAGAATCGGAGCAAGCGAGCGGCGCCGCTTTGGTGATGTAACTGTAAAGATTGCTGCGGGACGAGAAATCTGCCGATTGGCGGATGCCGGAAAGCGCATAATAACGTCAAAGAGGCAGGGCAGGGTGAGTTGCGTCCGAACTCCCCGAGTGAGGTGAATATGCATACAATTTCCGCGAAAAATTTGCGCGCCATGCAGTTGGCGCTCTCTGCCAGCATGGTGCTTGCACCGCTGTCAGGGCTCGCGCAGTCCGCAGGTACGCAAGCGCCATCCTCGCCCCCTCCATCTTCTCCGTCAACGACGGCACCTTCGCCGGCGGCCACCAGCACGACTTCAGCGACACCCGATGCCGGCGGCCCCATGCCGGCCCCGACGATCACCCCGGCTGCGCCTCCCGGAGTTGCGCCGCCGGCACCAGTCGGGGACGGCAAAATGCCCGGGGTCAAGCCCGGCAGCGTGGACGACGTTAACGCGGTCGGCAACCGGGACATCGGCGCCCGTGGCATGGGGAACTGGTACTCGGTCGAGAGTGAGATCAAGATGGGCAAGGGCTACTCGATGGAGCTCGAGAAGTCGACGAAGTTCATCAACGATCCAGTGGTGACCGAGTATGTGAACCGGATAGGGCAGAACATCGTCAAGAACTCCGATTGCAAAGTGCCGTTCACGATCAAGGTGATCGACTCCGATGAAGTGAACGCAATGGCGCTGCCTGGCGGCTTCTTTTATGTGAACTCAGGTCTGATTCTTGCCGCGGACGAGGAAGCCGAGCTTGCCGGCGTGATGGCGCACGAAACCGCTCACGTCTGTGCGCACCATGCGGCCCGCGAACAGACCCGCGCCAACTATGCACAGATCGGGGCGATGGCTTCGGCAATTTTCATACCCGGCATGGCCGGGTATGGGATCTACGAGGCTTCCGGGCTGGCGATTCCGCTGGGCATGCTCTCGTTCTCCCGCGAGTTCGAGGTCCAGGCCGACTTCCTCGGCGTGCAGTATATGTACCGGGCCGGCTATGATCCCCAGGCGTTCGTCACTTTTTTTGAGAAGATCCAGAACCTGGAGAAGCGCAAGCCAGGAATGGTCTCCAAGGCTTTTTCGTCGCACCCCCAAACGCCTGACCGCATCGAGCACTCTCAGCAGGAGATTGCCCGCATCCTGCCACCTCGCGACGAATACGTCGTGACCACCTCCGAGTTCGACGATGTGAAGTCACGCCTGGCGAGGATAGAAAACAAGCGCCGCCTGACGGACAAATCAACGGGGGCAAAGCCTACCCTGCGGCGCGCCAGCACGACGGTTGGCGACCCGAGCACTAGCGGCAACAATCCAAATTCGTCGTCTACGACCTCGCCAACCACTACGGATGGCGACGATCAGCCGACCTTGCATCGGCGCGATAACTAGACACACGAGAACTGAACTGACCCGCGGCGGGAGATCGATTGACGATCGGTTTCCCGCCGGGCTACTTCCGCGCCGGCCGCTGGGGAGACGCTCGTCATGCCCCTCAAATGCACAGCGCACTCACGTATACTCTCGCCATGGGTGCCTCAAGAGCTGCCAATCCCCGTACCGGGCGAACGAGATGAGCGCCATTGAAACGGAAGTAAAATTCCGAGTGGAGGATGCAGAGGGCCTGGAACTGCGACTGCAGGCGGCAGGTTTCGTCCGCATGACCCCTCGCACCCTGGAGCGCAATGTGCTTTTCGATACCCCCGATCGCCGGCTCCGCCTGGAGCACCAGATACTTCGGATCCGGCAGTACGGAGATCGTTGGGTGCTGACGCACAAGGCTCTTCCGCCCGAGGGTGACACCGGGCTTTACAAGCACCGCGTTGAAACGGAGACTACGCTTGGCGACGGCGAGACAGTTGCCGCGATCTTTGCGTCATTGGGCTTCGTTCCCGCCTTTACCTATGAGAAATGGCGCACCGAGTGGGCCGACGACACGGGACACTGCGTCGTCGACGATACCCCGATCGGCCTCTACGCGGAACTCGAAGGACCCGAAGCATGGATCGACCGGACTGCGGAAGCCCTAGCGATCGACCCGAAGCACTTCATGAACCTCAGTTATGGCCGCCTCTTCGATCTATGGAAACAGGAGACCGGCAGCCTGGCGAGCGATCTCACCTTTCAAGCGATCGCCGCTTCGCCTGTGTCGCTCACGCGTTAACGGTTTCCTGAGCGGAGGCCACTCGGAGCAGCCGCGATTCGGCCTCGGGCGGCTAGCGGCGGGCTGCGATTCCGTCGTCCGCAGGGTGCGCCATGGCAGGGTAAAGCGTCGCCGCTGCAGCTTTGGCCCCGCTGAGTACCTGCCCCGGCACAATACCGAGGATGAGCGTGGCCGCGACGGTGAGAATGAGCGCCAGCAGCAGGGAAGGCCGCAATCTCGGCATCGTCTCCATGGGCAGCGTCTCACTCGGCTTGGAATAAGCCGACGTCAGCAGGCGAAGGTAGTAGAAGGCGGCAATACCGCTATTGGCGAGTCCCAGAATGGCCAGCCATACCAAGCCCGAGTGTAGCGCCGCCGCGAAGACATAGAATTTGCCGAAGAAACCGCCAGTGAAGGGAATGCCGATCAGCGAAACCAGGAAGAACGCGAGCACGCCACCGAGTAGCGGGGAACGGTATGCCAGGCCTTTGTAGTCGGCTACGGTGGCAAGCTTCTCTTCGCGGCCGCCGACGTGGCTGATCACGGCGAAGATGCCGACATTCATCGCAGCGTAAGAGGCAGCGTAGAAGCTGGCGGCCGCGATTCCGTCTGCCGAGAGCGCCGCAAAGGCGACGAGCAGGTACCCGGCGTGGGCGATCGAGGAGTAAGCCAGCATGCGTTTCACGTTCTGCTGACGGAGAGCCCCAAGATTGCCGACGGTCATCGACAAGGCCGCCATGATCCAGACCAGCGGGACCCAATGGGCGTGATAGGCGGGGAAGGCGCCGTACAATATTCGCAGCAGCACCGCAAAGGCGGCGGCCTTAGGTGCGGTCGACATCAGGCCAACCGTAGCCGGCGGCGCGCCTTCATAGACATCCGGCGTCCACACCTGGAAGGGGGCGGCGGAGACCTTGAAGCCGATGCCGATCAGGATCATGGCCAGCCCTACCAAGGCGAAGATCGGGGTCTGACTCAAGGGAAGGGCGGCGGCCAGGGCCGCGATGTTAGTGGTGCCGGTCGCTCCGAAGATCAGTGCGACGCCGTACAGGAAGAACGCCGTTGCGAACGATCCCAACAGGAAATACTTGATCGCCGCTTCAGGACCTCGTGCGGCCCGGTTCCGCAGCCCCGCCATGATGTAGGTCGAAATCGACGAAATCTCAAGCCCGATAAAGACCAGCAGCAGCTCCGACGCCGTGGTCATCAACAGCATGCCGACCGCGCCAAAGACGACCAGCGCAAAGAACTCGCCCTGGTTATCGCCCGCGCCCTGCAGAGTATCGAGAGCGACGAGCAAGGTCACCAGAACCACGCCGCAGATCAGTACGTGGAAGAAGATACTGAAGGCATCGGTCTGCACCAGCCCGCTATAGGCGGTGCCAGGAACTAGAAGGAACTGGCGGAGACTCGCATAGAGCGCTGCCAACACTCCGAAGATCGTGAACCATCCCAGGGGTTTGCGGCTGGTAGAGCGCGCGAGTACCGGCTCGATGAGCATCACGATCACGCCGGTGAGGGTAAGGATCACTTCCGGCAGAATGCGGAGAAAACTCTCAGTCAGATTCATGGCTTCTCCGCGCGGGACGGCAAAGTTTTCATGGCGACGGTCGGAGCCAGCATTGTCGAGGCCGGAGTGTTCCGGATGGTCTCGACGAGCGCTGTCACGGTGGGATCGATCTTCCGGATCCACAGCGGCGAGGCCACACCCATAATCAGCATCAGTACCGCGACGGGCCACAGGGCTACAGCCTCGCGGAAGAGCAGGTCGACGGAACTCTTTCCGGCGACCATGGAGGAGGCCGGGCCGTAGAAGACGCGCTGTACCATCCAGAGCATGTAGGCCGCGCTCAGGATGACACCGAGAGTTGCCGCGGCGCTCCAGGCGGCGTGACCGCCGAAGGTGCTGCTCAGGATCAGGAATTCCCCGACAAATCCGTTCAGGATGGGCAGGCCGATGAGCGAGAGGGAAGTGATGACGAAGAGCGTGGCATAGCGAGGCATCCTAGCTGCCAGGCCGCCGTAGGATGCGATGTCGTAGGTTCCGAAGCGCTCATAAAGTATGCCGAGCAGGACCAGCAAGGCACTCCCCGAGATCTCATGGCTCAGAATCTGGAAGATGGAACCGTCGATGCCGGAGATCGAGAAGCAGAAGATACCCAGGGTGCAAAAGCTCAACCCGCTCAGCGTGGAATAGGCCGCCAGGCGCTTGAGGTCTTTCTGCACCAGAGCGAGCAGGGCGCCGTAGAGGATGCCGATCACCGCCAGGGCAATCATCCAGGGCGCAAACTCATTAGATTGTGCCGGGAAAAGCCCAAGGTTAAAGCGCAGGATGGAGTACAGGCCGAGTTTGCCCGCAACCACCATCGCCATGCCGGTCGGGGCCTCGCTGATCACATCGCCAAGCCAGCCATGCAGCGGAAACACCGGCACCTTGACGGCAAAGGCGACCAGAAAGGCCAGCGCCACCCAGGCAAAGGCTTGGGGAGTCGCGTCGATACTTCCCGAACTCAAGGCCTGACGGATAACGACATAGTCGAAGCTGCCTGTTTTGGCGTAGAGCCACAGGATGGCTACCAGGAAGAGCGCGGAGGGCAGAAAGGTATAGACGAAGAACTTCAAGGCGGCCTGCGACCCGCGATCGCGGCCGAACATGGCGATGGCGATGGCCATCGGAACGAGCGAAAGCTCCCAGAAGCCGTAGTAGAGGAAGAGATCGAGCGAGACGAAGACGCCGAGCATGGCCGTCCATTGGAGCAGCAGGAGGAAGTAAAACTCTTTGGTGCGGGTGGCGATTGCCTTCCAGGATGCAAAGACGGCCAGCGGGCCGAGGATGGCGGTCAGGACGATCAACCAGACGGAAATGCCGTCGACGCCGAGGTGGTAGTGGATGTTGGGGCTCGCGATCCAGGGGCGGTTGACCTCAAACTGAAAACCCGCCTGCCCGGGGACAAAGTGAGAGGGCAGATGCAGCGCCAAGAGCAGGGTCGCCAGCATGACGATCAGCGAAAACCATTGAATCACATGCCCGCGGCGCGGCAGCAGCGCGACGATAACGGCGCCGGCGGCGGGTAACAGCGTGATCCACGTCAAGATCGAATCATTCAGGTTCAAAGCGTTTCCCAGAGTCTCTCTTACTTCAATCGAGCGAACCAGAGGTGCGGGTTCACTCCGAAGCCGAAATACATCAGCAACAGGACGGCGGCCGCGCCGCCCGCCAGCCATCCGGCATACGACCGGATGTTGCCGGACTGGAGCCGGCGCGCAATCTCTCCCAGTCCCATGGCGCCGCCGGCGGCCGCGTAAGCGGCACCGTCGATCAGGCCGCGATCGACCGTCCACCAGAGACCGATACGCGCGAACGCATTGAGCGGAGCAACGATGATCGCACCATAAATCTGGTCGACCCAGTACTTGTTGACCAACACTGCATAGACTGCGCTAAATTGCGCGGCCAGCTTTCCAGGCAGCTCCGGCTTCCGGACATAGCAGACAAAGGCGGCGTACCAGCCAGCGACCACGGCGAGGATAGAGATCGCCAGCAAGACCATCTCCACATGAGGATTGCCCTCTGCCGCCGGCGATGGTGCGACGGCCCGGGCGGTGTTGGCCGCGATGGTCACTTGTTCGAAGGACAGATGCCGGGCATGGATGACGGGGTCGAGAAAGTGGGCAAACCAGTTGCCGCCGCCGAGCACCTCGGGCCAGCCGACCCAGCCGCCGATAATGGAAAGGATCGCCAGCACAGCCAGGGGGACGAGCATCAGGCCGGGGCTCTCATGCACACCATGGCTGGTGTGGAGCACATCTGCGCCATGGCCGGGCTCCGGGGTGTGCGCGCCCGGGTGGCTTGACCGGCGCTCGCCAAAAAAAGTGAGGTACCAGAGACGGAACATGTAGAACGAGGTCATTGCCGCGGTGATCAGCCCGACAGCCCACAGCACCGGGCCGATGCCTGGAGCCATGAAGGTTTTGTAGAGAATTTCATCCTTGCTGACAAAGCCGGCCAGCGGAGGAACGCCGGCAATGGCAAAGACGCCGGCCGTCATCGTCCAGAAGGTGATCGGAATTTTCGAGCGCAGGCCGCCCATCTCGCGCATGTCCTGCTCGCCGTTCAGCGCATGAATGACGGAGCCGGCTGCCAGGAAGAGCAACGCCTTGAAGAAGGCATGGGTGAGCAGGTGGAAGATTCCGGCGGAGTATGCGGCAACGCCGCAGGCCAGGAACATGTAACCGAGCTGAGAGATGGTTGAATATGCCAGTACCCGCTTGATGTCGGTCTGCACCATGCCGACGGTGGCCGCAAAGAAGGCGGTGGCCGCGCCGATGACCGCGACCACCGAAAGCGCCAGGGGGGAGCGATCAAAGATGGCATGGCAGCGGACTGTCATATAAATGCCGGCCGTCACCATGGTTGCGGCGTGGATCAGGGCCGATACCGGCGTCGGGCCTTCCATGGCGTCGGGAAGCCAGACGTAGAGTGGAATCTGCGCCGACTTGCCGGTCGCGCCGAGCACCAGGCAGAGCGCGATGGCGGTGAGAAAGCCGCCATGGAGCTCAGGATGCTGGGCCAACTGTGTGAAGACCTCATGAAAGCCCAAGGTCCCGAAGTGGGCAATGACGAGGAACATCGCCAGCAGGAAGCCGAAGTCGCCGATCCGGTTGACGATGAAGGCTTTCTTGCCGGCGTTCGCCGCCGAGTCGCGCGTGAAGTAGAAGCCGATGAGCAGGTAGGAGGCGAGGCCGACACCCTCCCAGCCGACGAAGACCAGCAGGAAGTTTTCCGCCAGCACCAGCGTCAGCATGAAGAACATGAAGAGGTTCAGATAGGCGAAAAACCGCCAGAAGCCCTCTTCATGCGCCATGTAGCCGATCGAATAGACGTGAATCAGGAAGCCGACCCCGGTCACCACGAGCAGCATGATCAGGGTGAGCTGGTCGAGCGAGAAGGAAAAGTTGGCGTGAAAGGCGCCGGCCTGGATCCATGGGCCGAGCGTTTCGACATAAGGAAGGGTCAGGCTTGGGAAATGCGCCGCGATATTGAGCACCAGCAGGAACGGGGCACCCGTCGCCAGCAGCGCCACGATCGAGACGATCGGGTTCGGGAGTTTGCGCCCCAGCAGGCCATTGACCAGGAAGCCAAAGAAGGGCAGCAGCGGAATCATCCAGAGATGCAGCACTGGGGCACCGGTCATAATTTCATCAGGTCGACCGAGTCGACATTGAGAGTGTTCCGCGTACGAAAGACGGCGATGATGATGGCGAGGCCGACAGCGGCCTCCGCGGCAGCAACGACCATCACGAAGAAAACGAAGATCTGCCCGCTCACCTGGTGCCACTGATGAGCGAACGCAACGAAGGTAAGATTAACCGCGTTCAACATCAGCTCGATCGACATGAAGACGGTGATGATATTGCGCTTGATGAGAAACGCCCCGACGCCGATCGAGAAGAGAATCGCGCTCAGCACCAGGTAGTAGGCAATCGGAACGGCCATGCTAGTTCTCCCTCCGCGCCAGCGCGACGGCGCCAAGAACGGCTACCAGGATCAGCACCGAGGTGACTTCAAAGGGCAGCAGCAGGTCGCGAAAGAGAACCGTGCTCAAGTCAGAGGTGGTGACCAGGTAATCGCCCAGCCGGGCATTGCTGAGGTGGCTGCGCTGGGAAAGAAAGACGAAAGAGAGCAGGCAAACCAGAATGGCGACTCCCGGAACGCCGATCAGATAGGCGGCCTTGCTGCCGTGCGTCCGCTCTTCCGGACCGGCATTGAGCAGCATGATGACAAAGGTGAAGAGCACCATGATTGCGCCTGAATACACGATGACCTGCGCGGCGGCAAGAAACTCCGCACCCAGCAGCAAATAGAGCACGGCCAGCGAACTCATCACCACGATCAGCGAGAGGGCGCTGTTGATCGGATGGCGCTGGAGCAGCAGGTTCAAGGCACCCGCGACGCACAATCCTCCGAAGATAAAAAACAGTAGTAAATACATGCTTGATTTCGCTCGTTCGCACCGCTCAAGAAGGCCGGGGGAAACTTTGAAGCAATCGCAACCCGAAGGGTGATTGTAAACCAATCCATCGATGCGATGAAGGTTTACTTGTTGATATGGAGTCGTTTAGGGACTAGCTTCCGCGCAACGCGAGCCACAGGCTGGTAACGATTATGTTCGCAATCGCCAGGGGCATCAAAAACTTCCAGCCGAAGCCCATCAACTGGTCATAGCGAAAGCGCGGCAGCGTGCCGCGCACCCAAATAAAGAGGAAAAGGAAGAAGACGACTTTGAGCACAAACCAGAAAACCGGAACGATGGCGGCGACGATCGGGCTGCCGATCGAGGGAAGCAGGCTGCCGAAGGGACTGGACCAACCACCCAGGAAGAGCAGCGTCGCCACGCAGCCAACAGTGATCATGTTGGCGTACTCGGCCATGAAGAACATGGCGAACTTCATCGAGCTGTACTCGGTGTGATAGCCGGCCGTCAACTCGCTCTCCGCTTCGGGCAGATCGAAGGGCGAACGGTTGGTCTCGGCGTATGCGGCCATGAGGTAGATGAAGAAAGCCACGAACTGGAACCCCCCAAAAACGTTCCAGGAGAGCGCGCCATGGGTCGCCTGCATGTCGACGATGTCGCGCAGCCGCAAGGAGCCTGTGCGCATGACGACGCCGACCAGGGAGAGTCCGAGGGCGAGCTCGTAGCTGATCAGCTGCGCGCTTGCGCGCAGCGCGCCAAGCAGCGAGTACTTGTTATTCGACGCCCAGCCGGAGAGAGCGATGCCGTAGACACCGATTGATGTGACCCCGAGGATGACCAGCAGTCCGATATTGATGTCGGCGATCTGAAAGAGGTCGACGCCTTTGAAGAGCGTACTGGCGCCGAAGGGAACTACTGAAATCGAGAGCAGGGCGCAGGCCAGAGCGATCATCGGCGCGACGATATAAAGGGGGCGGTAGACGCCCGCCGGCATGATGTCTTCCTTGAGGAAGAGTTTGGCCCCGTCGGCCAAAGGCTGCAGCAGGCCGAACGGCCCCACCCGGCTCGGTCCCCAGCGGTTCTGGATGCGGCCGACAACCTTGCGCTCAAGCAGAACCGTATAGGCCACCGAGGTCAACAGGATGACCAGCACCACCAGGACCTTCAGAATGCTGAGGACGACAAATAAGAGAATGTTCACTTGCGCTAAAGCCTTCCGTAAAGAGGTAGGTTGCTAATCTGCCGCTGCGGCTTGAGCGGACTCTGTCGTGTGCGATTCCATCACGGAATGCAGGATCGTGCTGTAGCGCCCCAGCGTACCGGACGTGAATAGTGTATCGCGGGAGGGCAGAACTAAATCCCGCCGCGAAGCCTCGGAGGGAGAACCGGTCTCGATCTGAACCAGCGGCTCTTCGACGCGGACATGGAGAGGATTGCCAGCCAGCAGTTCCAGCCGCGAGCCACGGTAGCCGGGTACAAGCCGCTGGATCTCGTCGAGAATCGCGAACGGATCAAACGGGCTCAGTTTAGGTTCGAGATGGTTGGCGGCGAGCCAGACCGAATGCCGGTCGGCTTCGCCGGACTGCGCGCCGCGCGACTGCCCCATGTCGGCGCGAACACCCGTGCCAAAGGGGATTAGAGATCGCGGGTTGACGCCGGCGCGATCGGCGAGCCGGACGATCAACTCAAAATCCGTCCGGACGCCGGCCCGGTCGGCGGCCTTTTTGACCAGCTGCAGGTCGCCGTAGGTGTTGGTGACAGTGCCTGACTTCTCGTAGAGATTGGCGGCAGGCAAGACCACGTCGGCAAGGAGCGCGGTCTCGGTCAGGAACATGTCCTGGACGATTACAAAGGTATTCTTCAAGGCGGCGGGGTCGATGCCGTAGCGCGCGACGGGGTTGGAGCCGACGATATAGAGAGCCGCCAGCTTACCCGTGGCGGCGGCGTCGAACATTTCGATCAGATCGAGGCCGGGAGCGGCCGAGAGCGATGCACCGTACTCCTCGGGGAAGGAACCCGGAGACCCGACGGGAACGTAGCCCGGCAATAGGTCGGGCGACAGGCCCATATCGGCTGCGCCGCGGGAGTTGACATAGTCGCCCAGGCAGGCAAACTTGACACCAGGCAGGCTGAGGCCGAACTCGACCAGCGCGGTCATGTCCTTGCCGCGGAACTCGGAGCCGAAGACGATGACCAGCTCCTGCTCGCCGCGCACAGCTTCGCGGAAGGCGGTCGCCGATTCGTCGCTCTCAATCGCGCCATCGTCGCCGGCTAGGAAGCTGACCGCGGCTGCATATCCGTCGGCCGGAATGCTGAGGGATGCCTTCGCCTGGCGCTCGAGCTTGATCTCCTGGTGGTTGACGAGGTAGATGCGCGCGCGGTTGTGACGAACGTTGGTCCGCAGGTTCCAGGCCAGCATCGGGTGCTGTTCGGTCGGGTCGTTGCCGAGTAACAGGACTGCCGGCGCCTTGCCCGTATCTGCCAGGGATGCGGTGAGTCCCGGCCTACCCTGCAGAGCTTTGGCAAAGGCGGCGTAGTCGGCGGTGCGGTGGTGGTCGATATTGTTGGTGCCGAGCACCACGCGCGCGAACTTCTGCAGCAGGTAGGACTCTTCATTCGTCGTCCGGTTCGAGCCGATGACGCCGATCGCCTGGCCGCCGCGGGTTTCGCGAACCTCACGCAGCTTCTTGCCAGCGTAATCGAGCGCCGCCTCCCAACTTACCTCGGCCAGGCCGCCATTCGGCTGGCGCACCAGGGGCTTGGTCAGCCGTTCCGTATGGTTGGCGAAGTCGAAGGCATAGCGCCCCTTGATGCAGAGAAAATCTTCATTGATCCCGCTCTTGTCGCGATTGTCGCCGCGAACGATCTCCATGCCTTCATCGGCCCGGCGAACGCCCAGGGTGGTCTTGCAGCCATCGCCGCAATGGGTGCAGATGGTGGCGACGTGGTTCATCTCCCACGGCCGGGTCTTGTAGCGGTAGGTGCCGGAGGTGAGTGCGCCGACCGGGCAGACGTCGATGCAGGCGCCGCACTCTTCGCAGTCGAGGTGGTCGCCGCCGTTCGGGGCAATGACGGACGAAACTCCGCGATTCTGGACGCCGAGCGCCCAGACATCCATGCCCTCGCCGCACATGCGGACGCAGCGATAGCAGAGAATGCAGCGCGGCCGGTCGAAGAAGACGACCGGCGACCATTGCTGCTCTTCGCGGTGCTGCTTAACCTCGGTGTAGAGCGACTCGGCCGCGCCATACTTGAAGGTCATGTCCTGCAGTTCGCACTCCCCGCCGGCATCGCAGACCGGGCAGTCGAGCGGATGGTTGCCGAGCAGCAGCTCAATGGTGGCCTTGCGCGCCTGCTTGATCTCGTCGGTCTCGGAGTAGACGACCATGCCCTCGGCGACTGGCGTGGTGCAGGCGGTCTGCAGCTTCGGAACTTTTTCGAGGCGCACCACGCACATGCGGCAGGCCGCCTGCAGCGAAAGCCCGGGATAGTAACAGAACGCCGGAATCTCGATGCCCGCGGTGCGGCAGGCATCGATCAACAGCGTGCCTGCGGGCGCGGAGAGCTTTTTACCGTCAACTGTGAAACTTACATCAGCCATAGTGTTTGTCTCTCATTGCGTTCGAGGCTTCAGACCAGCGCCAGTTCTTCGTGCTTCGCATAAGGGCAAGGACGCCCGTTCAGGTGGTCTTCAAACTCGTCGCGGAACTTCTTGACGAAAGCGATTGTCGGCATCGCAGCAGCGTCGCCGAGCGGGCAAAAGGTGCGGCCCATCATGTTCTCTGCCAGGTAGCGGATGTTGTCGATGTCCTTGGCCACGCCGCCGCCGGAGTGAAAACGGGTCAACGTCTTCTTGAGCCAGTCCGTGCCTTCGCGGCAGGGAATACACCATCCGCAGCTCTCGTGCTGGTAGAACTTGATGGTCCGGAGCGCGAACTCGACCATGCAGACTGTTTCGTCGAGCACCACGACGCCGGCCGAGCCGAGCATGGTGCCGGCCTTGCCCATCTGGTCGAAATCCATGCCTACATCGATTTCGTCGGGCTTGAGAACGGGAGTCGAGGAGCCCCCGGGCACGACGGCCTTGAGCTTTTTGCCGCCCTTGATGCCGCCGGCCACCTCGTAGATCATCCTCTTGAGGTTGTAGCCCATGGGCAGCTCGTAGACGCCCGGGCGCTCGACGTGGCCCGAGATCCCAAAGAGACGAGTTCCACCGTTGCGCTCCGAACCGATTTTGGCGTACTCGGCCGAACCGATGCGAAAGATCGCGGGAACAGCCGCGATGGTCTCAGCGTTATTGATGACGGTAGGGCCGCCATAGAGGCCGACGACGGCAGGAAAGGGC
Organism: Acidisarcina sp.; assembly: GCA_965199205.1. Lineage (GTDB taxonomy): Bacteria > Acidobacteriota > Terriglobia > Terriglobales > Acidobacteriaceae > Acidisarcina. The sequence continues at coordinate 260,500 of OZ240688.1, read as the reverse complement.
GGCTTAATGCGCGGGATGCCGCGCTTGCCCTCGAGCGATTCCATCAAGGCCGACTCTTCTCCAACCTCGTAAGCGCCCGCCCCGGTGTGCGAGATCACCTCGAAATCGAAGCCCGTGCCCATGATGTTCTTGCCCAGGTAGCCCTTGGCATAGGCATCGGCAATCGCCTTCTCCATGATCTGGAGCAGATAGCGATACTCGCCGCGCAGGTAGATGAATCCGGTCTTTGCCCCGATCGCCAGGCCGGCGATGATGGTGCCTTCAATGACGGCGTGCGGGTCATGCAGGAAGATCACATGGTCTTTGCAGGTGCCAGGCTCGCTCTCGTCGCCGTTGACCAGGACGTATTTCGGCCGGTCGACATTCTTCGGCACGAACGACCACTTGAGGCCGGTAGGAAAGCCGGCGCCGCCGCGCCCGCGCAATCCTGAGGCCTTCATTTCATTGATGACCCACTCGGGGCCCTGCTCAATACACTTCCGGAGCGACGCGTATCCGCCGAGCTCGACATATTTGTCGATATTGGCCGCGCCCTGGCCGAAGCGGTAGGAGAGCACGCGGACTTCATCGGGATGGGAGACTAATTCGGGCATCGCTCAGGCTCCGTTTCCGTTGCTGTTGGCCTTCGAAGCGTCGGCGCCCCTGGCTTTGTATTCGTCGAGCACCTTGTCCATCGCTTCAGGGGTCAGGTTGTCATAGAAAGCGTAGTTGACCTGGACCGCCGGCGCCCAGCAGCAGGCCCCGATGCACTCAACCTCTTCGAGCGAAAAGACGCCGTCCGGGGTGGTCTCTTTATGACCGATGCCAAGCCTTTTGCTGCAATGGGCCAGAAGCTCGTTGCCGCCGCGAAGCATGCAGCTGATATTGGTGCAGACCTGCACGTGGTATTTGCCGTGCGGCCTGGTGTGGAGCAGGGAGTAGTAGCTGATCACGTTGCGAACTTCGAGTTCGGTCAGTCGAACCCGCTCCGCGACCTCGGCGATCACGGCGTCGGAGAGATAGCCAACCTCATCCTGCGCATAGAGCAGCATGGGGACGAGCGCCGAGCGCCGCACCGGGTAGGTCGTCACCAGCTTGTCGAAGCGAGCGGCGAGTTCAGGAGAAAAGATTGTCGTTGTGGTGCTCATGCCGGTACCTCGATCTCCACTCGACTGGCGGCATGGGTGAGCGCGGCGATCAATTGGATCGCGGCAAAGTCCATCTCTACCGAACTGCCGTCGAGAGTAATGCTTCCGTCCAGGTTCACATCGAAATCGCCATGCTGGACCGTTTTGGGCTGCTCGGCGCCGGAGTGCCGGTCTGTGCCGCGAGCAAGCACCCACGAACCTTTGCAGATGGTCGCGTGATAGCTCAGCTTCAACGTGTAGACCGAGGCGCAAACGTGCAGCTTTCCATCGCCGAGTGCAAGCACTCCGTGCTTCGCGCCGTGCAGGCTCGCAACCGCGGCATAGGACCGTAATAAGGAGACGAAGGAACTCCAGAGCTCCAACCGCACGTCGTTTCCGGTAGCGGCCGGCAGGCTCATCGATCGATCTCCCCAAGAACAATGTCGATCGACCCGATCACGGCGACGACGTCGGCCAGCAAGCGGCCGCCGCACATCGTCTGCAGGGCCTGCAGGGTCGCGAAAGAAGGATTGCGCATGTGAACACGGTAAGGCTTGGCCGTGCCGTCGGACACAACGTAGTAGCCCATCTCGCCGCGGGGCGACTCGATTGCCTGGTAGACCTCGCCTGCCGGAACGGTGAAGCCCTCGGTCACGATCTTGAAATGATAGATAAGCGACTCCATCTGGGTCTTCATCTTCTCGCGGTCGGGGAGAACGACCTTGGGCGAATCCGCCTTGATCGGCCCTTCGGGCATGCCGTCGAGGGCCTGCTGGCAGATATTGACCGACTCGCGCATTTCTTCGAGGCGAATGACGTAGCGCGCCCAGACGTCGCAGTCGTGGGAGATCGGCACCTTGAACTGAAACTTCTCGTAGCTCGAATAGGGCATGTCGCGACGCAGGTCGAAATCGACGCCGCTTGCCCGCAGCGGCGGCCCGGTGACGCCGAGCGCGATGCCATCAGCGGCGCTCAAGTGCCCTACGCCTTTCAGACGGCTCACCCAGATCGGGTTGCCGGTGAGCAGGTTCTGGTATTCGTCGATCTTTTCGGGAAGAATCCTGATCAGCGCCTGCACCCGGTCAAAGAAATCGAACGGCGGATCGAGCGCCAGGCCGCCGATGCGGAAGTAGGAGGTCATCATCCGCTGGCCGGAGACATGCTCGAAGATCCTCAGGATCTCTTCACGCTCGCGGAAGGTGTAGAGAAAGACGGTCAGCGCGCCGATATCCATGGCGTGCGTGCCCAGCCAGACGAGGTGCGAGTTCAGCCGGGTGAGCTCGTTGAGCAGCACGCGCATCCACTGCGCCCGCTCCGGAATCTCGAGCTCGAGCAGCTTTTCGACGGCCAGGCAGTAACAGAGATTGTTCGACATCGGGCTGAGGTAATCGATGCGATCGGTCATGGGAACCACCTGCTGGTAGAACTTGGCCTCGCAGGTTTTTTCAATGCCGGTATGCAGGTAGCCGATGTCGGGAACGACCTTGAGGACAGTCTCGCCGTCAATCTCGATCACCAGGCGAAGGACGCCATGGGTCGACGGGTGCTGCGGCCCCATGTTGAGGACCATGGTCGTGTCGCCTGAACCCTCGACGACGTGGGGCTCGAGCAGCGAAGCAGTCGAAACGAACTCTGTCATCAGCGGTAGCCCTCCACCGGATAATCCTTGCGCAGGGGGTGGCCTTCCCACTCATCCGGCATCATGATACGGCGCAGGTTAGGATGCCCGGAGAAGCGTACGCCAAAGAGGTCGAAGACCTCTCGCTCGTAGAAGTTCGCCGATGGCCAGACTGAAGTAATGCTGTCGATCACCGGATCGTCGCCGGGCACGAAGCTGCGCAGCCTGACCCGCTGCTTGAGCGCGTGAGAGACGATGTGGTAGCTGATCTGAAAGCGCGGCTCCATCGGGTACCAGTCGACCGCCGTGCAGTCCTCAAAGAAGTTGTAGCCTGCCAGCTGCACCGTTTTGGTCGCCTGGCGGATGTCGTCGCGGGCGATGGTGAGAGTCAGCTCTTCGCGGTCGAAGCGGGCATCGACCACGGCATCCCGCTTCCAGGCGAGCAGGGAGGCGACCGCCGGGTGAGAGGCCATTTCGGAGAAGACAGCGTCTTTATCGAGGGTCGCCATGGGTTAGAGGTCTGCCTTGTCAGAAGACCAATCGAGGATTCCTTTTTTGTAAATGTAGAAAAGTCCGACCAGCACGAAGCCGAGGTAGACCAACATCTCCCAGAAGCCGAAGAACCGGCCCACGCCGAGCGACGGCAGGCGGCGGTAGATCACCGCCCAGGGAAGCATGAAGACGGCTTCGACGTCGAAGAGGATGAAGAGCATAGCGACCATATAGAAGCGGACGGAAAATCGTCCGCGCGCGTCGCCCAGGACGGGAATGCCGCATTCATAGGCGGCCAGCTTGGCTTTCGTATTCCTGTGCCGGCCGATGAAAAAGGAACCGGAGACCATTGCCGCGCCCATTCCGACCACAACAATCCCCTGGATGAGCAGCGGCAGATAGTTCCAGAAATAATTTTCGGAGTGCATCGAAGCCCCTCTAAGTGACTGAATGGCCGTAAGAAAAGATGACTGGGCCGCGTAGTGAAATCGCCTGGAGAATCCCTACTTCCGACTCTAAGTTCAAGCCTGTCCAGAGTCAAGCCGCTCCTGCGTACGCGAGCTGCTTGGGAGCAATCGAAGCCGTTCCCATGTTGACCCTGTCCAGATCGGCGTTTCAAAACGGGAATCTGGTCGCAGGCGTTTCCCGGCAGCTGTCGACTCTGTATGCTGACCGAGCATGTCCAATCGACCGATCCGCAAGCATCCTCGTCTCACCATGGCTCTGGCCGCCGTAGGCGCGGGCGCCATTTTGATCGCCGGCTCCCGCGTGCTGCTCGACATGTTCGGGCCGGCGATTCCGTATGCGATGCGCCCCGGCACCGGCTTTCCGCTCGACTCTCCCGATTTCGTCCGCTTTCTCAGCCTGGTCACCGATGGCACTGTCCGGCGCTCCCGCATCACCCGGCTGAAGGACGGCCGAGAGTTCTACGCTGCGGAACTCGCGGCCATCCGGCGCGCTCGGCACGCGGTGAATCTTGAATTCTATGAATTTAAACCAGGTCGCATAACGGACGAATTTCTCGCTGCCCTCACCGAACTCGCTCTCGCGGGGGTTGAGGTTCGCCTGACCGTTGACGCACTCGGCAGCTTCACTACGCCGTCATCCTACTTCGATGGACTCCGCGCGGCGGGCGGCCAGATGCGCTGGTACCATCCAGTCCGGTGGGACACCTGGCAGAAGGTCAACAACCGTACCCATCGCAAACTGCTGGTCATCGACGGGGAGACCGGCTTTATCGGTGGCGCGGGTATCGCGGATCGCTGGCTTTACCCGTCGGCCGGGCAGCCGGTCTGGCGAGACACGGTCTTCTGCGTCGAGGGCGAGGCGGTCGCCGGCCTCATCTCGACCTTCTCAGAGAACTGGCTCGAAGCCTCGGGGGAGATCCTTTCCGGGGCGGCCCAGTTTGCCTTCCGGCCTCTGCCCGAGGGAGCCGAGAGCTTCGTTGTGTCCAGCACTCCGCATGGCGGAGGAACCCAGGCCCGCATTCTCTTCCAGGCGCTGATCAAGAGCGCCCGGAAGTCGATCCGCATTACCAGCCCTTACTTTCTGCCGGATCGCAGTGCGCGGCACGCCCTGGTGGAGGCCGTCCGCGAGCGAGGCGTGGAGGTGCAGATCCTGACCGCCGGACCGCGCATCGACCACCCGATCGTGCGCAAGCTCAGCCATCACAGCGTCCGCCACCTGGTGCAGGCGGGCGCGGAGATCTACGAATACCAACCGTCGATGATTCACGCCAAGCTGATGACCATCGACGGCCAGTGGAACGTCGTCGGCTCGACGAACTTTGACCATCGCTCGTTTGCCTTGAATGATGAAGTGAACCTTGCCGTTCTCGATCCGCAGCTCGCCGCGGTGATCGATGCCGACCTGCATGAAGACCTCAAGCAGAGCCGCAGGCTGACGGTCAACATGCTGCGGGAGCGGACGCTGCCGGGTCGAGTGGAAGGCATTGTCGACCACGCCCTTGAGTCCGAGAGCTGAACGGTTGCCGGCTGCATGGATGCAGGCCGGGCAGGAAGGGCGGATCGATACCAGGATCTGGCGGGGATCGGAGCGGCCGACCCACAGCGCTCACCGCGGGCTGCGGCCGGCCGCTTTCTTTCTAGGAAAGCAGCTTGTGCTTTGCTATCGTGGCAGAATCAGATTCGAGGTAGAGAAGACAGTGACTCTTTCATGAATGCGTTCTTGCGCTCTCCCGGGCCTTGGGCCCGATGGAACCAGGTGTTGTTCGCTGCCGTATTTCTTGCGATCTACGGCTTCACCGCGGCCACTGCTCTGGCCCAGGCTTCGCCGTCTTCCGACGCGGCGATCTCAGCGGCTGCTACCTTGGAAAAGACCACGGCCCTCCGCGGCTCCTTCGTTGAGCGCATCCACTCTGCCGGCTTCACCTGCCCGATCGCAGCCCCAACAATCATGGTCGAGGACGTGCCTTCTTTCGGCCAGTATGATGACGCGACGAATACCCTCCGCACCTCGGACTGGACGGTGCTGCGCCCGCAAGAGAAGGCCTTTTTCACCCAGCTCGCCGGTCCAGGGGCGGATGATGCGGCGGCTCGCGCGGTCTTTGAAAAGGCTGCCCATGGATGGATCTTTATTCACGAACTGGGGCACTGGTGGCAGGCCTGCAGAGGCTTCACTGCGCATCATTCTCATTATCAGGTAGAGTACGGCGCGAATCGCATTGCGCTGGCTTACTGGCGAGAGACCGACCCAAGCATCGCCACATTGATGATGTCCCTCTTTCATGGCTTGTTAAATCACACGCCTTCTCCAGTGCCAGCCGGAAAAAAGGTCGAGGATTACTTCAATGCAAATTACGAGACGCTGGGTCCGGGCCCGGCCTATCCCTGGTTTCAATCGCAGATGGGAGTGACGTTGGAAGAGGAGAGACCGGCGCCCGCCTTGAACGCGGTGCTCGCGGAAACGAAGAACTGACGCCGCTCTTTCCTGGCTATTTCACAAATGCCGTGTGGACTGCAGTGAGGCCGCCGTCCACGTTCAATACACTCCCGGTAAGAAACGATGCCTCATCGGAGGCGAGGAACAAGGCTGCATTCGCAATGTCATGGGGACGGCCGAGACGGCCGATGGGGTAGAGCTTCGAAAGGCGCTCGATGAGCCCGGGATCGCGCTCAATGTAGGTCTTCCATTGATCGGTGACAATGGTGCCCGGACAGATACAGTTGATGCGGATGCCATGCGGAGAAAACTCGCCGACCATGGAGCGGGACAAGCCGAGGATCGCGGCCTTGACTCCGCTGTAGACGTGATCGTGGCCGAAGCCCATGAGGGCGTTAACCGAAGAAATGTTGACAATGCTTCCGGAGCCAGACTCCCGCATCAAGGGAATCGCTGCCTGCATGCAAAGCCAGTAGCTCCTGAGGCCGACCTGCAGCAGGGAATCCCAGTGATTGGACGAGACCGCCGCGGACCCCGGCATCGCATTGTTGACCAGCAGGTGCAGGCCGCCGAAGCGCTCGCGGACCGCCGCCATCAGCGTCGCGATGTCTTCTTCGGAAGAGACATCGCCGCGAAGAAAGAAGGCGCTGCCACCCGCTGCCGTTATTTCCCCCGCGACCGCCTCTCCGGCTGCAGCCTGAACGTCGTTGATCGCCACCTGCGCTCCCTCTTTGGCAAAGAGAATCGCGATCGCCCGGCCGATGCCGTTGCCTGCCCCGGTAATGACCGCGGCTTTGCCTTGCAGACGCATGCACTACTCCGTAAGAAAGATCTTTTCGACGTCTGTCCAGGTGTCAGCTCGCCGGTATCCCTCGACCCCATGGTTATGTGGTGCCGAAAAGAGAATGCCCTCGCCGCGGAAATGCCGGAAGTGCGGCGCCTGATCGTCGATCAGGTAATCCGCATTGAGGATGCTCTTGTCTCCGCAGAAGACGAACCGGCGGGGATTGAGAAAGGGGAAGTGGCGCTCCAGCCAGCGGTATTTCGCCACAAAAGAATTCGGGAACTCCATGGCCGCCGTCGCGATGAAGACTTCATATTTTTCGTTGAGCAGAGTGACGACGCGCTGGCTGTCGGGAATGACCGGCAGGTCGACAAAAAAGTCGCCGCTCTGCAAGTACTCCGCAACGCGCTCCCGGTGGGTCGGCTCGACGACATCGTAGATCCATTTGCCTGTGAGGTCGGCCTTGGAGAGGGAGGTGCCGTGATCGCGGTTATATCGCGCAAGATGTTCCTGCACTGCGTCCGCAATGGTGTCGTCCATATCGATACAGATCCGCTTCAATGCCACCTCGTCCGATGATCGTGTCTGGTTGAGTTGATTGTACTGTGCGGATCAAAGTATCTGGGCGGCGCATATCGTGCGAAATGTCTCTTCCAATAGACGCGTCACCGCGGCGGCGTCGGTTGCATCACCGACCACGATGACATCCCCAACCCGGATCGTCAGCTTTCCCGAGCGAAACCATTTCTTCCGCTCCCGCTTCAACTCGCCCAACCCTTCCAGCACGATTGGGAGCACCGCAACCCGCGACTGCACGGCAAGCAGACCGATGCCCGGCCGAAAGGGCTGCAATCGCCCATCCGCTGACCGGTGACCCTCGGGAAAAACCAAGACTGAATAGCCGCGGTCCATGGCTTCGCCGGCGTGAGCGAAGCTACGGCGAAAGCCGCTCGAACGCGGCAGGGGAAAGACGTTGAACAACGCAGTCATAAGCCAATAGGCTGCGGGAGCCAGCCGGTCGAGAACGAAATTACCCTGTCGCCGGCCGCGCCGGAAGTCCATCAACAACTCGCCCGACATGGCCACTGCCGCCCGGTCGCGCAGCTTGCGGGGAAGCGCATAGAGCACCAGCGCCGCGTCGTAGGAGGTCACATGGTTCGCGATCAGGAGCAGCGGCCCATCCGGCAACTCCAGCCGCGGGCGAACCACCCGGGGAGCAGCCAGCAGCCACACCAGTGGCCGCATGACACCCTCGATAAATACGACGCGCGGGCCTTGCACCGGTGGCCACCACGGCCAGTGAGGGAAGGCATGATCGGCGTCGCGCGAAGCCTTATCGCGAAGAGCAACTGCGTCAACCGGCTTTGTCGCGGCGGCAGGGTAAACTCCGCCATCGTAGGAAGCAGCACCCGAGCCGGCATCGAGGGCCGACCTGCGGATCAGCGCTCGCAAGTCGCCTAAGCTTCCAACACGCTCCATCGCGTCCTCCGGCAACTCGATGCCAAGCCGCTGCTCGATCGCCGACTGCAACTGCACACGCCCGAGGCTGTCGAGGCGCAGATCTTCAGCCAGCAACGAGGCGTCGGTTACCTTCGCTGGCACATCGCCCACGATCGCGGCGACCATGGCCAGCAGCGCGTCGGCATGCTCCTCTTGCGCCCCAGCGATCCGCTGCCCGGCCTGGGTGGCGCAGGCCCACTCCGCAATCTTTCGTCGAAGCAGCTTGCCCGTCGAGGTATAAGGAAAGGTTAACTCCGGCCAGCGAAGCCAGCGATGAATCCACTGATGCTCCGCCAATCCCCGGTTGGCATCGCGAACCGCAACCGCCAGCTCTTCCTCCGAACCGGAAAAGATGGCGACCGCGACCGGCTCCATACCACCCATCGCGGGGCAAGCCACCACTGCACAAGCCTGTACGCCAGCCTGCCTGCTGAAAGCCGCTTCGAGATCGGCGGCATGAATGTTCATGCCCGACGGGCTTACAATGACATCGCTGGCGCGGCCAACAAAGCGCAGCTCGCCAGAAGCTTCTTGCGCCGCCAGGTCTCCCGTTGCGAGCCACTCGTTTTCGCGCTTGCGCAGGCGGCCACCCTGCCAAGTCTCTGTCGACAACATCTCACCGCGCACCTGGATTTCGCCATTCTCTGCCAGCCGCACCTCTCGCCCGGGCAACGGCTTGCCGATCGTTCCCTTACCAATTTTGAAGGGATGGTTCAACGTCACCAGCGCGGCTGTTTCGGTGAGTCCATAGCCCTGGATCAAGGCAAACCCAAGCGTATTCCAGAACTCTTCGAGCTCTGCCGGCAGCGAAGCTCCACCACAAACGACTGCCCAGAACTTAAGGCCAAAGTCTCGATGCAGGCGTCGAAAACGCCACCAGTGCTTCCAGGCCGGTTCGCCTTTGGCGGCGGCAAGTGCGTCCCTAAGCTTCGGATCGCGAGCCAGCAGATGGGCGCGGAGCAGCTGCAGCACTCTTGGCACTGCGGCCAGTACCGAGATGCGCTCCCGGCGGATGGCTGCAACCAAACGCGCCGGCTCCAGCTGGGACTCGAAATGCACCTCCGCCGCCAGTAGCGGAGGGACCCAGAGCCCCATGAACTGACCGAAGACATGGCTCAGCGGCAGGCTATGCAGAAATCGGAGTGGATGCACATAGCGCTCGTACTTCAGATACTTGTCAATCTCGCGCTCAATCGGCCGCAGGCTCGCGAGTACATTGCGATGGGTATGCACGATCCCCTTGGGCTCAGAGGTCGTGCCCGAAGTAAAGACAATCTGCAGAGGCGTGGTCTCTGAGACCATCGCCTCCACGTCAAAGAGCGGCGCGGCCGGAAGGGAAGCGTCAAAGGCCGAGAACTGCAGAAGCGAAGGCCCACCCTTCAGACCGCCGAGGAGCATGGGGTCGCCGACCACCAGCTCCGGCGTTACATCCGCAATCACGCGCTGCGCAAACTCGGTCGACCCCGCCAGGTCGAGCGGCACGGCGATCACGCCGCGCAACAGGCATCCGAAGAAGGCAGCGACCCACTCCACCGAGTTCTCGCCCCAGATCACGACCCGCTCGCCGGGCGCAATCCCTCTGCTGGCCAGCTCCGCAGAGAAGCGGCCTGCCAGCCGCGCCAGCTCGGTATAGCTGGCTGCGTAGCGCCGGTTGCCTCGATAGACGACCACGGCGGTTTGCGAGCCATGGCGGCGAAAGTCTTCGACAAGACTGGCTAGATGAGAGCGCACAAACTCCAGTCTAGCCAAAGCACGCGGAATCGGCGCGCCTGAGACCGCTGCGGTTCGGTACGCATTTTTTTGGGATGTGCGTTTGCGGGAGACGGCGATGCAGATCTGCTTTATTCTCGACAGAAGCCTCGACGCCAAATTTTTACAAACCTTGCGACGTGTATGCCGGGAACTGCTCCATTCAAGACCTTGCTTCGGAGCTCAACCATGACTCAGAGCCTTCGCCTCTTCGTTGTCTGCATGCTTGCATGCGCCACTTGCGCGATCTTTGCGCAGCAGCCCTTTCTTTCGCAGCCCCGGTGGGTTGCGATTCGCGACGAGGCGAGCGGCGCCGCCGCGTATGAAAATCTGCGCGTGCTGACGCGCCTGCACCGGGTACCCGCAACGGCTGAGTTCGATGAAGCAGCAAAGTACATCCTGCAACGGGCGAAGGAGTACGGCCTCAGCAACGCGCACGAAGAGGAGTTTCCGATCGACGGCAAGCTTCAGTACGGCCTCATGCGCTCCCACTATGCGTGGCACGTCGAAGCAGCGAGCCTGTGGCAGCTTGAGCCGGAACACACATTGCTTGGGGACTGGGGCACCGACCCCATACGGCTGGCCGATTACAGCCATAGCGGCGATGCCGAAGCTGTGCTCGTCGATGTCGGCAGCGGAACGACCGACGAGGATTATTCCTCGAAGCAAGTCCGCGGAAAGATTGTTCTGGCCGACGGCGTGCTTTCCGTCGTGCAGCACCTGGCGGTGATGAAGTATGGCGCAGCCGGTATCGTCAGCGATATGCCGAACCAGACGACCGCCTGGTCCGGACTCGATCAGAGTGTGATCCGGTGGGGACACCTCGATGCTTCGCTTCCCGAGGGCTTTGCCTTCATGGTCTCTCGAGCGACGGCGGCAGGGCTGCGCGCGCAGCTCGCCACAGGCAAACCGGTCGTGCTGAGCGCGCACGTCCGGGCGAGCGTGACGCCCGGCCACTGGACGGTGATCACGGCGACCATTCCGGGTACGGCTCCGCAGGCCGGCGAAGTTGTCTACAGCTGTCATCTCGATCACCAGCGGCCCGGGGCCAACGACAATGCCAGCGGATGCGTTTCGATTCTCGAGTCGGCTCGCGTCTTGCAAAGGCTCATCGACAGCGGCCAACTGCCTCGCCCAACCCGGACGCTGCGCTTTCTCTGGGGGCCGGAGGTCGAGGGGACCATGGCGTTCCTCAGCCGTCACCCCGACACGCGCCGGGCCATGAAGGCCGACATCCATATGGACATGGTGGGCGGAGATCCGTTCAAGAACAAATCGATGCTGCACGTGACGGAGACGCCATGGTCGCTGCCGAGCTTCATTACCGACGTAGGGGAGTCATTCGCCGAGACGCTGCGGGACGGCGCCGCCAATTACGCGGAGGACGGCAGCCATGCGGAAGCCGCGGTGCTTGAGAACCGCGACGGGGCGAGCGGCACCCGCAACGAGTTCCTGGTCGACGAAACACCTTACGCGGAAGGGAGCGATCACGACGACTATGATTCCTCGACGATTGCCGTGCCATCGCTCTACCTTCGCGACTGGCCCGATATTTATATCCATACCGACCACGACACGCTTGACCAGATCGACGCAACCAAATTGCGTCGCGTGATCGTGCTCGGGGCGGCTGCAGGCTACACTTATGCGAGCCTCGACTCGTCGCAGTCCGCGGCGCTTCTGCCGTTCTTTGCCGCGCGCAGTGAAGAGCGGCTTGCCGGCAGCATGGAACGCGCTCTCGCGCGGGTCAACGATGCGCAGCTCAAGCCCGAGAACGCCTGGTATGAAGCGCGCAACCTGCTCGCGCAGGTGCTGGTGCGCGAGCAGGTTTCATTGCAATCTTTCGCGCTTTACACGACCAGCGATCCGCCCCAGCTCCGAAGCCTGGCAAAGGCACTGGAGGCCGAGGCTTCGGGCTTGCAGTCGTCGATCAATGCAGCCGCAGCAGCTCGCGGCGCGCTCGCGAAGGCTCCTCCATCTCCGTGGCAGGCGGAGACCGCGGCTGCGCATGTTCCGCATCGGATCGGAGATTTCGGCCCGCTCACATACCAGAACGACGATGTCCTGCTGGACCGGCTCGGCGCCGCGCGCGTGGAGAAGATCAAGCTGCTGGACAGTGGCTCAAGCCGCCTGCTGCGGGTGCAGGACCGAGGCGCGCTGTATGCCTACGAGATCCTCAACCTTGTCGACGGGAAACGCAGCGTCGGCGAGATTCGCGATGTAGTTTCTGCGGAATACGATCCCCTCCCGGTCGAGCTTGTTTCCGATTACCTGCGGGCCTGCGCCGAGGCCGGCGTGGTGACCTTGCAGTAGCTGGCCAATTTACTTTGCGAAGAGCTGGCCGATATCGGCAAAGGCCTTGAACTCGAGGGCGTTTCCAGCGGGATCGAGAAAGAACATGGTTGCCTGCTCCCCAACCTCGCCCTGGAAGCGAATGTACGGTTCGATGACGAACTTCGTGCCAGCGGTCTTGAGCCGGTCCGCCAGCGCATTCCAGGAATCCATCGGAAGCACCACGCCGAAGTGGGGCACCGGAACATCGTGCCCGTCGACCGGGTTATGGTGAGCATTCTCACTGGGCGCTGCCGGTTTGAGATGCGCGACGATCTGGTGGCCGAAGAGATCGAAATCGATCCATTGCGCGGAGCTGCGGCCCTCGGCGCAGCCCAGAGTCGTTCCATAGAAACTGCGGGCTGCATCCAGGTCATCCACGGGAAAGGCGATATGAAAAGGTGTTAAGGGCATGCAAGATCTCCAAAGATGTCGGGCCGGCTTAATTCGACAGGCCGGCTATTTCGAGTTACGAACCAGCTCCACCTCGGAGCCTATGAAACCCCACGAATTCCAAGCGTCCCCAGTGACGACGCTCTTGAAGAGCGGAATCGCTTCGGCCATCTCGCGATGATAAAGCTTCCAATTGCCCACGCCATAGCTGACGGTGTTGAAGGAGAGCTCGCCCTCGAGATCGCCAGGTCTGGTCGGTTTTGGCGGAAGCACTTGTTCCGCTGTAAGCTGCCCCTGGTAGAAGCGAAGCAGGCGAAGGTAGAAATACAAATGCGGCTCGGTGTTTTTCACTGCCGGAGTGATCCGCGCCAGCGCCTCCGCAGCCTCTTTTTCTTTGCCTGCGCGCCGCAGCGAGACATAGAGCCAGTTGGAGCAATCGATCAAGCTGTCATCGGTTTTCGCGAGTGCTCGCGCCTTATCGAAGGCGTCTGCCGCCTCACTAAACTCACCCAGAAAGTAATGGGAGAGGCCAAGGTGATAATGAGCGTCGAGCATCGCCGGGGCTATCTGCGAGGCGCGCTGCAGGTCTTGCATCGCTTCTTTGAACTCGCGCAGGCCCAGCTCACGATGGCCGCGTTCGAGATACAGATCGGCATTGCCGGGAGATATCGCCAGCGCTTTGGTGCAGGTAGAGACTGCTTCCTTATACTGGCGCCGGCTTGCCTGCGATTTGGAGAGCTTGAGCGCAAGGGCGGGATTTTTGGGATCGGCCGCGAGGGCTTTGCTGGCCGCCTCAATGGCTGGATCATCCGGCAGGGCATACAACTGACGGCCAAGGCCGGAGGTCACTTCAAGAGCGCCCTGGCCGGTCTCGGCCGATGCCTGGCTCCAGAGCGCGTCGACAGGGCTAAAGCTCGAAAGCAGAAGAACGACGGTGGCCGTAGCCACCGTCCTGTGCTTGCGGTAAGTCTGACAAAAATAACTCAGCATGATCGTTTGCTCCGATTGACCGGCTTTAAAAGATGATCTTCGCACCCAACTGCGCATTCAAAGGTTCGCCGGGGCCTACCCCGGGAGCTCCCCAGTAATTGCCGATAGTGGAATAGAGTTGGCCGAGACCTCCGCCCAGCGTGTTATTCGGGGGAGCGAAGTTATTCCGGTTGAAGAGATTGAATGCCTCGCCGCGTAACTGGATGCTGACGCGCTCGGTGATATTCGTCGTCTTGAAGACCGAAAAGTCAACATCGCTATAGCCGGGCCCGTAGAGGGCGTTGCGCTTCATGGTGCCAAACGTTCCGTTCGCCGGTGATGCGAAAGCGGCGGGGTTGATCCACTGCTCGGTCGCACTCGCGGTGGCAGTTGACGGGAAGAAGTGACGGTTGACGCCGGCATAAGGATTGCCGATAAGGTTCACCCTCTGCGCGTTTTCATCAGTCCCGGAGGTGTCGGAGGAGTTATACACCGTGAAGGGCTGGCCGCCGTGAAACGCCATCAAGCTGTTCACGACCCAGCCGCTGGTCAGGCGCTTGTAGCGCTGGGAAAATGCGGGAACGGTATAGCTGAGGAACATGGTGAAGTTATTGCGCGTATCCAGGCCGCTGTTGCCATAATCGCCTTTCAAGTTAGTGCTGTCCTGAGGGAGAGCACTGCGAGACTGGGACATCTCATCGAAGGAGTGGCCCCAGGTGTAATTCGCTTGAGCCGTCAGTCCGTGGTAGTTAGCGAACTTCAAGATAGCCTGGAGCGAGTTATAGTTCCCGGTGGCGTTTGTGCCTAACTGGTTGATGTTGCCATAGGTGGGGAACTGCGCGAAGTAAGGCCGGCTGGCCTGTTGCGCGTAAGCCTGTGCGGTCGTTGCGGGCGAGCCAGCAGGAGAGACTGCCGCCTGGTTGATATCCAAGGTAGAGACGAGCTTGCGCGACTCATTGCCGATGTAGCCGATCTGAGCCAGCAGCCGCGGCCCGATGCTCTGCTGGAGATTGAGGTTGTAGTTGATCACATAAGGCGTGCGGAAGTTGGGGCTGACGGTAAAGATGCCGCAAGGACTGACATCGGTCGGAGTGACGACACAGCTTGCCGTCTGGTTGAAGATCGGCTGTCCATAGGAGATCGTGGTCGCCGGCTGGCTTATGTTGAAGACCGGATTGGGTCCAGCCGGGTTCGCCTGGATGCCAAGTGGGGAGCTGTTGCTGGTCTTATTATTGAGGAACGCCGACATTACCGGCTGGTCAAAGTACATCCCGATGCCGCCGCGTACGACGGTGCCGGTGAGGCCGGTTGGCTGATACGAAAAGCCGAGACGCGGGCTGAAGTTATTCCAGTCGGCCGGATAGATGGAGCTGACTCCTGCTCCCTGGAAAAGAATGCCTCCCTGGTTGGGTCGAAAGACCGAGAGATCCTGATAGCCATCGTGAAGCGGCCCCTCGTAGTCGAACCTGATCCCATAATCCACGGTGAACCGCGGGGTCAGCTTCCAGGCGTCCTGCGCGAACAAGTCGAAGGTATTGATGAATACCTGTCTCTTAGGATCTCCGATCTGCAAGGTCGCGGTGTTGACGTAGCCGGCGAGAAAATCCGCGAGGGAGAGAATATTCGCGTCACTCACGGTCAAGTTCTTCCACGGCCCCTGGGCACCGGTGAAATCAAAGACGCCGGAAGAGTTGCCGGTATTAAAGGCGTCGATCTGCGCCTGCCGGAATTCTCCACCAAAGCGGTATTCGTGCTTGCCCTTGGTCCAGGACAAGGTATCGGTGATATGCCCGGTGATGTCATTGCGTCCCGAGGGGGCGACGATACCGACCGGGTCGAAGCCGGAGATCCTGATATGCGGGGCGACTCCGGGAGCGGTGCTGCCGGTGATGAAGCCAGCGCCTGCCAGATCGAAGTTGCTTTTGTCATCAATGAAGAGCTGGTTGAAGTAGTTGACACCTGCCAGCACCTGGTTGGTGATGTTGCTGGTCGGCGTGTAGTTCCAGACCAGCGCGTAGTTCTGGATGTGGATGGGTCCGATGGTGTAGTAGTAGAGCAACTGGCTGCCGTCGGGTGCGGTTTGATTGCCTTGCCCAGCGAACCAGTGCGCGGAGATATTGTTCTTGGCATTCAACGCGTAATCAATCTTGGCCAGGCCGTTGTTACTATGGCCGAACTCAGGATCTGGACTGCTGTAATTGTTGCCGCCCGCGGGACCGGTCAGCGCATACGATGGCCACAGAAGGTTGAGCAGGTTCGTTGAAACCGGATTGACGGCGACATGGTATTGGGCAAGTACCGCCTCGGCTTGGGCCTGGTACGCTGCCGAGGGCTCGACCGCCTCACCGGGCTGACCGATCGCGAAGACCTGCTTTTCATAACTGATGAAGTAGAAGAGCTTGTCTTTGAGAATGGGGCCGCCGAGCGAAAAGCCTACGTTGTAGGTGCGGTTCTCCTGCTTGTTTTCGCCGAAAGCGAGAAACGGGGTTGGCTCGGAAAAAGCCTCATTGCGGTTGAAGTAGTACGCGGTTCCGTGGAGGCCGTTGGTTCCCGCCCGCAGCGCGAGGTTGATCACGCCGCCCGGGTTCCTGCCGGCTTCCGCCGAGGCCTGGGTCTGTACCGAGAACTGCTCGACCGAATCGAGCGGCAGCAGCGTGCCGGCAATTCCATTCACACCGCTTTGATTGACGGCTGGAATGTTTGCCCAGAGGTCATTATTGTCGACGCCGTCGATCTGCCAGTTGAGTTGTTCGAAGCGCATTCCGTTCAGAGAGCCGGAGCCACTGGTCACGCCTCCGGAATAGCCGGAAAATCCGGGAGTCAACGCCAGCAACTGGGTGAAGTCGCGGCCGTTCATCGGCAGGCTCGCAACCGCCTTCAATCCAACGGTGGTGGTCTGCGTCGACGTCGTCGTATCCAACGCAAGCGCCGATGCCGAAACTTCGACCACTTCGGCGCTACTCGCGACCGCGAGTTTGACGGGGACGGAGTAGACGGCGCCCGCCGACACCGGCACCTGCTCGACCTTGACGGTGTTAAATCCGGCGGCCGAAACGCTTACCTCATACGATCCCAGGGGCAAATCCGGAAAAGTGAAATCACCTGCGCTCGAGCTCACCGTTTTGTGAGCGACGCCGGTCGAGCTGCCGGTTGCGACCACCTCGGCCCCGACCACGATGGCGCCTGAGCTATCGGTCACGGATCCATTGATGGAACCGCGAAACGTCTGGGCGCCGGCGAGGGAGAGCCCCATCAGGAAGATCAGGGTAAGAGATAGAGAAACAGCGACACGTTTCGCGCGTGGGTACATGGGGCAGCTCCTGGAGTGGCGTAACGTACGGAGGATAGCGGCGCAAAACCTGAATCGTGGGAGCGCGCCTGGGGACGGCAATGAAGCGGGAAGTGCAAGGTGCTTGCGGAGGTAACGCCAGCCCACTGTCTAATCGTATAACGCTAGATTGTATTACAAACTACAGGAAGCTCTTCGATTTAGCAACAACATTTCAGTAGTTGGATGCTTGTTCCTGTTCGTCTGTCTTCAATCATTCCACTCACCGTTTGCCTGTCGGCGATGACGCGGCCGCGGGAATCGAAGAGGCCTGCCCCGACGGCTTTTCAGCGGGGCGTAGTCAGGCGGGGGTCGAGGAAATCTCGCAGCCAGTCGCCGAGAATATTGAATGACAGCACCGTGATCATGATAGCTGTGCCTGGAAACACGGCCAGCCACCATCGCCCCGAGAGCAGCTCGTTCCGACTCTCGGCCAGCATTCCGCCCCAGCTCGGCACGGTCGGGGGCACGCCCAGACCCAGAAAGGAAAGCGCCGCTTCGGCCAGGATCACGCTCGCAATATTAAACGAAGCGATAATGATCAACGGCGCCAGGATATTCGGCAGGATACCGGTCAGCAATATTCCCGCGGTCCTCTGGCCCAAGGCGTGGGCTGCTTCGACATACTCCTTCTCGCGTTGCGAGATCGTCTGCCCGCGAGCGATGCGCGCGTAAGTGACCCATTGCCCGATGCCAAGCACGAGGATAAGGTTGACGACTCCGGGTCCCAGCACCAGCAGGAACATGATGGCCAGCAGAATAAAAGGAAAGGCCAGCTGTATATCCGCCAGCCGCATGATGATGTCGTCTGTCCAGCCGCCGAAGTAACCTGCGATCATACCCAGGAAGGTGCCGAGCGAGCCGCCCACCACCACCGCCGTCAATCCGACGGTCAGCGAAACCCTTGCGCCATAGAGCAGCCGGGAGAGTACATCGCGGCCGAGGCCGTCTGTGCCGAGGATGAAGACGTGGCCCTTGCGATCTGCCTGCATCGGGCGTTTCAAACGAGCGATGATGTTCTGGCGGTTGGGGTCGCGCGGGGCAACCGACGGTCCGAAGATTGCAGCGAAGCTCACGCCCAACAGCAACACGATCGCCAGCAGCGGCCACTTCGCTCGATACAGGCTGCGCCAGCAGCGTCGCAGCCCGCTATCGCGCGGGGGCAGAACCGGAATGACAGTTGTCGTCATGCGAGCCTTATCCTCGGATCAAGTTGCGCATACACCAGGTCGACTAACAAATTAAGCACGACGAAAACGATGGAGAACATGATCACCGCTGCCTGCACGAGGGGAATATCGCGGTGGTTAATCGCGTTGAAGACCAGCCTGCCGACACCCGGCCAGGAGAAGATCGTCTCGACAACCACGACGCCGCTCAACAGGAAACCGAACTCCAGGCCAAGCATGGTGACCACCGGCAGCCAGGCATTGCGCAGCGCGTGATGCGTCACGACGCGAAACTCCGTCAACCCTTTCGATCGCGCGGTGCGAACGAAATCCTGCGAGAGCACCTCGAGCATGGAAGAGCGCACCAGCCGCGCCGTGCGTGCCAGGGAAAAGAAGGCGATCGTCACCCCGGGCATCACCAGGTAAGGTATAGCCCGCGGCAGATTGGCCAATGCGGCGCCGAAATCGCCGGCAAGAAGAGGATCGAGCACCGGGATTCTGCCCGAGATCGGCAGCCATCGCAAACCGAGGCCTACCGAGAGAATTAACATGATGCCGAGCCAGAAGCTCGGAATCGATTGCCCGAGGATCGCCAGCAGCATGATGCCTCCATCGAGCGGGCGCCCGCGGTTGAGCGCGGCCAATATGCCGAGCGGGATCGCAAAGACCACTGCGATGGCGAGCGCAAAGAGCGTGAGTTCCATGGTCGCGGGAAATCGCCCGAGGACCACGTCGAGCGCCGGCGTTCTGTAGGTGAGCGACATGCCCAGGTCGCCATGGGCGAGCCCCTTAGCGAACCGCCAATATTGCACGGTCAAAGGCTGATCGAAGCCCAGCTTGGCGCGGGTTGCGGCGATCTCTTCATTGCTTGCTCGTTCGCTGACGTAAAGATAGGTTGGGTCGCCACCCATATGCATGGCGCCAAATGTAATGATTGTCACGCCGAGGATTACCAGCACGCTTTGGAGTAATCGCCGAATCATGTAAGCGCCCATTGTTTCCTCCGATCCGGCGAGCTAGTGTGGCGTATCGCACTTCGTTGATACATTCAGTTGCATCCTGAGCGACCCTGACCCTGAGCCTGGCGGAGGGTGAAGGGAAGTCGATGGA
This sequence comes from Acidisarcina sp., assembly GCA_965199205.1. Taxonomy (GTDB): domain Bacteria; phylum Acidobacteriota; class Terriglobia; order Terriglobales; family Acidobacteriaceae; genus Acidisarcina. The sequence continues at coordinate 241,050 of OZ240688.1, read as the reverse complement.
TCTGCGATTCCGGTAATGTACAAATTCAATGTCGCCTGGGACCGATGCAAAACTCACAACTCAAGATGCTAGTTCAGCGTGATCACTTCATCTGCGCGCGGCTTCCAAACGATCTTGTTACTGACTCCATAGATATCCGGCTGCAGGTAGAGCAGCAGCCACGTGCCGCGCTCGTGAAAAACTTTCAGCATCTGGTCGATGGTGGTCTGCTGCTCGGCAGGATCTCGCGTCCGGGCGAGTTCTTTCCAGCCGTCGTAGAACTCAGGATCGGTCCAGTTGGTGTAGTTCACCCCGGATTCCGGTGTAGACAAGTCGGACAGATCGTAGAGGGGGCTCCAGGTTGCGCCACCGGTACCGAGGAGGTAGATGGGGCCGGCATCATGCTGCCGGATGAGGGGAGTAAAGACGGAGGCATAATCCAGCACCTCGACGTCGGTCTTCACCCCGACATCCGTCAGATACTGGCCGACGGCCTGGGCGATATTGGCGTCTTCGGTGTACCGACCGCGCGGTGCCTGCATGGTCAGTTCGAAACGGACTCCGTCTTTGCCGCGAGGGTACCCGGCGGCATCGAGCATTCGTTCGGCCCGGTCAGGATCGTAGGGAAATGCCTGTATTCCTGAGTGGTCTTCGGACGGCAGCACCATCGTGGCGAGCCGCTTACACGGCGTACGCAACAGCGTCTCGCAGATGGTTGGCACGTCTATTGAGTACTGCAATGCGAGCCGCACGGCCGGATCTCGAATCGCCTTTCCCCCTGGGGTCGTCGAAAATTTATCCTTTTGATTGAAGCCTACATACATGCGCCGGACGCTCGCGACACTCTCGACCTTGGCCGTGTCGCTGCTATTGATTGCGTCGATCTGGTCCGGCGCGACGTTCGTGACCAGGTCTACATTGCCGGCAATGAGTTCGGCGCTGCGAGTCGACGCCTCCGGAATAATCCGCCAGATGACCCGGTCGTACTTCGACCTGCTGAGAGTGAACTTCTCATTGCGAACCAGCACGATGCGATCGTCGTGAATCCATTCGGCCAGCCTATAGGGGCCGGAGGCCACGGGGTGTGTTGCCGCCTGGTCTTTGGTCATGCGTTCATAAGGCGCCCGGCACAACATCAGCATTTCCGATAACAAGCCGATCGCGATCGGATTGTATTTCTTGACCAGCAGGGTGACGGTCAGGTCATCGTCGACCCGCGCTCCCTCATATCCCATGGATGGCAGCACGAAGCCGGTCGAGTTTCCGGTGAACTTCATCTTCGGATCGGCTGCTCGCTCAAATGAGTAAGCGACGTCTTTCGCAGTCATCGGTTGGCCGTCTTCGCATTGCAGCCCCGGCTTTAGCTTGATGGTGATCGATCGGCCGTCGTCGGCGAAGCGATACGACTCGGCCAGGTAGGGCTGCAACTGACCGTCCGCAGTGACCTGGTAGAGCGTGCCAAAAAGCTGCCTTGCAATATTGAGCGTGTCGGTCGAGGCTATGTCGGAAGGATCGAGTGTGTCAGCATCCGCGGCCTGGGCGATTGTCAGCGTCTTGCTTCCAAGGTACTTCCCAGGGTCCGCTGCCCCGGCTGGCGTCAATGCCCCGGCGTGATGGTGCAGGTGGGTGACCAGCAAAGCGAGCACGGCAATCGAGAAGACGGCGACTGCACCCCGCAATACCCGCTGAACTGTGATGACGCCCATTACCCTCCCTGCTTAGTTCCTGATACAAGCCTTGAAATGTTGCGGGGACACTTGTTCCAGCGGCGGCACAACGGCGGCGCACTCTGCGGTGGCGATCGGGCAACGCGTTCGGAAGACGCATCCGGACGGAGGGTTCATCGGGCTCGGTATGTCGCCTTCGAGGATGATCGGTTTCCGCGTGAGCGTCGGGTCGGGCACCGGAATCGCCGACAACAGGGCCTCAGTATAAGGATGCCTTGGGTTGGCATACAGCTCACGGCTGGGCGCTACCTCCATGATGCGGCCGAGGTACATGACGATGACGCGGTCGCTGATGTACTCGACAACGCCGAGATCGTGGGCGATGAAGAGCAGCGCCAGACCCAACTCCCGCTGCAAATCCTGCAGGAGGTTGATCACCTGCGCCTGGATCGAAACATCGAGCGCCGACACTGGCTCGTCGGCAATGATGAATCGCGGGCCGACGGCGAGCGCTCGCGCAATGCCGATCCTCTGCCGTTGACCACCGGAGAACTCATGCGGGAACCGTCCAAAGTGCGCCGCGGAGAGGCCCACGCGCTCGAGCAGCTCGACGATGCGGTCGTTGCGGGCATCGCCTGTCGAGAGGCCGTGAATGTCGAGCGCCTGCCGGATGATCTTATCGACGGTCATGCGCGGGTTGAGGCTGGCGTAGGGATCCTGGAAGATGATCTGCATGTTTTTGCGGTACGCGCGCATGGCCTGAGGCGACAGTTTTGTAATATCGACGCCCTCGAAGAAGACACTGCCCGAGGTCGGTTCGATCAGCCGCAATATCGAGCGCCCGATGGTCGTCTTGCCCGAGCCGGATTCTCCGACTAACCCAAGCACCTCGCCTGGCAGGATGTGAAACGAGACATCGTCAACGGCTTTTACGGAGTTTGTGCCGCGCCCCAGCCAGCCGGATTTGGAGACGAAATGCTTGGTGAGGTTGCGCACATCGAGCAGCAACCCGCCTCGGCTCGGAGCTGCGCCGGGGATCTCCATGGCCGAGGCGAGTGCCATCAAACGGGCTCTTGGCCGGTCAATGCCGCCTGCCAGCGGCAGCATCGCACCATGTGACCGTCGCCAGTGTCTTCCAGCCTGGGCGCCTCCGCGACACAGGGCGCCTCTGTGAAGCGGCAGCGTGGGTGGAAGGTGCAGCCCGATGGCAGACTCAACGGGCTCGGGACGTTTCCCATGATTGCCTCCAGCCGCTCCTGGTGGGTTGCTGCGCGGTCGACCCGTGGAATCGACCGCAGCAAGGCGCGCGTATACGGCATGCGCGGCCGGGCAAATATCTCCCGCACTCCTGCTTCCTCGACCGCCCGCCCCGAGTACATCACGACGACGCGATCGGCCATTTCCGCGACTACACCAAGATCATGCGTGATGAACAAAATGGCCATGCCGAAATCCGACTGTAGATTGCGCATGATATCGAGAATCTGCGCCTGGATCGTGACGTCGAGCGCCGTTGTGGGTTCGTCGGCAATGAGCAGCTTCGGACGGCAGGCCAGCGCCATCGCGATCATCACCCGCTGGCGCATGCCGCCCGACATCTGGTGCGGATAGCTCATGGCCCGCCGGGCCGGGTCAGGGACGCGGGCCAGCTTCAACATTTCAACCGCCTCTGCCATGGCTGCTTTCGGCGACGCGCCGGTATGAACGCTGATGCGTTCGGCGATTTGCCGCCCCACGCTCTGCACAGGGTTCAGGCTGGTCATCGGCTCTTGAAAGATCATGCCGATCTGCGTCCCTCGAATGCGGCGCATCTCGGCGTTTGAACAAAGCGAGAGGTCCATGCCATCGAAGAAGATCCTGCCGCCGGCGATTTTCCCGCCGGGCCGGGGCAGCAGCCCCATCAACGCCAGCGAAGTCACAGACTTGCCCGAGCCGGATTCGCCCACCACTGCCAGCGTCTCTCCCCGGTTGATGTGGAAGCTCACGCCATCCACGGCCTTAACGATGCCGCCATTGGTCGCAAAGTGGACTTGAAGGTCGGTCACCTCGACGAGTGGGCGCGCTGCGCCATTTAAGGAAGACGGGAGCGGCTCTGGCGATCGAAGAAGCTCATGCATGGCTTTGCGATGACCTTGATCGTACTCGACACTTGGAGCAATGAAGCCCAGGCGCCCGAAAATAGTTGAATCATTCCGCGCGGGATGCGCCGTTCCCTCGATCTGTTCGCAGGAAGTTCCTGGCTAAGCGGCTTCCAATTGGTAGAGTGCGCTGTACTTGTTGGCGAGATAAGCGATATACGGTGCTGGATCGAGCGTTTGCCCCGTAGCTTTCAGGAGAAGCTCATTGCGGCTGAAGCGCCTTCCATGCCGGTAGATGTGCTTGCCCAGCCAGTGACGCAGCGGGCCATAGTCTCCAGTGGCGAGTCCTGCTTCGATACCCGGCTCTCGCGAGGCCGCTTCCTGGTAGAGCTGCGCCGCCATCACGTTCCCAATGGTGTAATTGCAAAAAGTCCCGATCTGACCGGAAGACCAATGAATATCCTGCAAGACGCCGCGGCGGTCATCCGGAACGACGAGGTCGAGGTCGCGTTTGATCATTGCATTCCAGGCATCAGGCAGTTCCTTGACCAATAGCTTGCCGGCAATCAGGTCGGCTTCGATCTCCGTCCGCATCATGATGTGGAAGTCGTAGGTGAGCTCGTCGGCCTCGACCCGGATCAGACCGGGCTGTACGCGGTTGATCGCGCGATAAAATTCGTCTTCTTCCACGTCCCCAAGCTGCCCGGGAAAGGTCGACTGCAGGTCCGCAAAATGGAGCGCCCAGAAGGCGCGGCTGCGGCCTACATGATTTTCCCACAACCGGGACTGGCTCTCATGAGCGCCAAAGCTGACGCCCCCGACCGCATAAAGGCCGGTGAGGTCGGTCGCCAGAGGAGTGCGGCTATAGGCCGGGTCGACGCCCTGCTCGTAGAGGGCGTGACCGGTTTCATGCAGTGTTCCGAAAAGGCTTGCCGGCAGGTACTCGCGGTAGTAGCGCGTTGTGATGCGAACGTCATCCCGGGTAAAGGAAATTTCAAAGGGGTGGACGGTGCCATCCAGGCGGCCGCGGCTGAGATCATAGCCGAACTTTTCCGCCATCTTGATAGCGAAACTCCGCTGCAGATCTTCGTCGTAGTCGCGGCGCAGAAAATCTGCACGCGGGGCGGGCGCAGCCGCAATGGCGCGCACCAGCGGTGTCAGCCCGTCGCGCAGGCGGTTGAACAGAGGCTGCAGCGACGCCACTGTCTCGCCCGGCTCAAAGAGCGACAGCAGCGCATCGTAAGGATGTCCGGACCACCCGATCGCATCGGCCAGTTGCCGTGCGAGATCTACTGTCTTCTCCAAATAAGGCGCGAAAATCTCGTACCGGCTCTCCGAGCGCGCCTGGACCCATGCGGCCTGCGAAGTCGCTCGTAACTCGGCACGCTGCCGCTGCAATACTGCAGGTATGCGCCGATGCACGGCGATTGCAGAGCGAGTCTGGCTGAGCGCCCGGCGCTCCGGTGCATCTTCCCGCAAATCGTGCGCGGCATTCTCTGCCGCATCCAGCAGCTTCAATGTTTCGTCCGAGAGCAGCGTCTCGCGCGCAAACATCAACAGGGTCGCGATCTGTTTTCCTCGGCACTCCACCGCGCCAGGCGGCATCATCGTACGGGAATCCCAGGTGAGCAGGGAACTGGCGCTAAGCAGGTCGTTGATGCTACCCATGCGCGCCGAAAAGTCCTGGTAGCTCACCTTCGGTGCCTCCTCAAGCTGAATGCCGCCATCTGTGAGGCCGCTTCGAGCTGTACAGTCTCTGTTGTAATGATTGTATACAGTATACAATTGATTTTATCAGCCCTACAAGATCAAAGAACAATCTTCTGCGGCTCGACAATCGATGGAGAACGATTTGCCTACCGGCTATCTCATCAACAAACCAGCTGCAGCCGATCCAGTCAACTCTCCCACGCCGCTTACTTCCGATTTCTATCGCCGCGTTCTTGATCGCGTACGCCATCGTGCGGAGACTGCCGGATTCGACGGCATCCTCGCTCTGGGCAGCGCCAACCTCATTTATCTGACCGGCTTTTTTCATCATGCCAACGAGCGCCCGATGGGAGTCTATGTTCCGGTAGACGGCGGCCCGGTGCTGCTGGTTCCGCATCTAGAAAAAGAAAATGCAGAGACCAGCTGGATTACTGACGTTCGCACCTATCCTGAGTTTCCCGGTCTCACTCACCCGGTTTTGTGGATGATGCGGCAAACAGGCGCGCGTCGGCTCGCCATCGACACCCTGGAAGCACGGCTCTTTGGTGAAGCCGCGTCGCTGCTCCCGACCCTAGAGCTCACTCCGGCCATCGAGCATCTTCGTTTTCAAAAGACCCTGGAAGAGCTGGCGCTGGTCCGCGCCGCAGCCAGGTATGCCGACGCCTGCCTCGAGCACATGCGATCCAGTCTGGCCGGCATCGTCGCAGCCGGGGGCACTGAACTGGACATTCTTCAGGCCGGCGTGGGCACAGCCCTGGCGACGATGCGGCGTGACCTCGGCACCGCGTTTGAGGGCACTGCGATGTCGGTCGTCGGCTCGGTACACAGCGGGCCTCGAGCAGCGCTCCCGCATGGCCAGACATCCACGCGCCGTCCGCTGCCGGGAGACACTATCATCGCCGGCATTGGAGCGACGGTGGGCGGCTATCACGCCGAGAGCGGCGCAACTTTCGTTCTGGGTCACGCTTCTGCCGACACGCTGCGATGCATGGAGGCGGCGGACGCCTGCGATCGAGCGGCGGTCGCGGCGCTGCGCCCCGGCGCCCGATGTGACGAGGTCAACACCGCCGCCCTCGCGGAGCTTCATCGCGCCGGCCTCGGGGACTACATTCGTCATCGGATCGGCCATGGCATGGGCATCGAGGGACATGAAGCCCCGTGGCTCGCGCCGGGCGACACGACCACTATCGCCGAGGGAATGGTCTTCTCGAGCGAGCCGGGAATCTACCGTCCCGGTATCGACGGCTACCGGACGATCAATACTATGATCGTGGGCGCCCGCGACATTGAAATTCCAAGCTGCTTTCAGGCGCAATTTGGAATCGAGGAGCGAATCATCGCCTGATGACGAATATCCAGGTACGCGAAACCGCAGTCGAGGTCAGCAGCAAATGAAAAAAGTGAATTGGGGCATTCTCAGTACCGCGAACATCGGGATTAAACGAGTGATCCCGGCCATTATGGCAGGCCATCGCGGCGTGGTGGCCGGTATCGCCTCGCGCGACGGCGGCCGCGCCAGGACAGTCGCCGGGCAACTCGGGATCCCGCGCAGCTATGACTCCTACCAGGCGCTGCTCGACGACCCATCCATCGATGCCATTTACAACCCGCTGCCCAACCATCTTCACGTAGAGTGGACGGTCAAGGCGCTCGAAGCCGGCAAAGACGTACTCTGCGAGAAGCCGATTGCGCTCAACGCGAAGGAGGCGGAGGCGCTGGTCGCGGCGCGCGACCGCACCGGCCGCACGATTATCGAGGCCTTCATGGTGCGCTCGCATCCCCAGTGGAAACGGGTGCGCGAGCTCGTCCGGAGCGGCAGCATCGGAGACGCCGGCGCGATCCAGTCGTCGTTTCTCTTCACGGTTCTCGACCCGAAAAATGTTCGCAACCAACCGGAGATAGGCGGGGGGGCCCTGTACGACGTCGGCTGCTACCCGCTGGTGACGGCGCGCTACATCTATGGGGAAGAACCGGATCGCGTGATGGCCTTGATCAATCGCGACCCGCAGCTTGGGGTCGACCGCGTCACCAGCGGACTGCTCTCTTTTCCAGGGGGCGGTCAACTGGTCTTCACCTGCGCCTTGCAGCTTGCCTCCTGGCAGCGAGTTGTCGTCCTGGGCACAACCGGCCGCATCGAGGTGCAAGTCCCTTTTACTCCCGGTAAAGACCATGCCTGCCGCATCACCATCGATAGCGGAAAGGCCATGGACGGCAGCTCGGCGGTCTTTGAGGATTTCTCGCCAGTCGATCAATACATGCTGCAATGCGATCTCGCGGCGAGCGTCTTTCAGGGAGAAGCGCAGCAAGAGTTCCCAATCGAAGACGCGATCGCCAACATGCGCGCGATCGATGCTCTCTATCGCTCGGCGATCTCAGGCCACTGGGAAAAACCGTAAGAGACACGACCGGCAGGAAGGCCTCAGCCCAAACGAGACCGCGGCCAGAAAGGAGTTGTCATGCCGTTAGCCATCCCGCTTTCCGAGCGTGCGAAATTTCTCGCCGGGCAGTTGCTCGCCGGCGGTTTCATCGAGGCACCGTCCGGCCAGCCCGCGACCTGCGTCTCGCTCCGCGTGCGCTCGGCGATTGAAGATGCGCTCGCTCGAGGAGAGACCCATTACACCGATCGGCCGGGCATTCTGCCTTTGCGCGAGAAGGTCGCAGCTCTTCTTCACGCTCGTTTCGGAATTGCGATGAATGCAAAGACCGACCTGCTCATCTCCTGTGGCGTGACCGAGGCGCGTTTTGTGGCCATTCAGCAGCTTCTAGCACCCGGCGATACGCTGGCTGCACCCGCGGCTGCCGAAAGGCTGCGCGGCGCGGCTCTTCTCGGTCGCGTGGACGTTGTCTCTACTGTTCCCGTCGTCCCGGCAGGCGCTGATTCCATGTACCTCACCAGCAGCAGCACCGAGGCAAGCCTTCGCTCGCACCTCTCCGCTGCTGCTTTCAAAATGCCCATCCTCTATGAGGTTGACGACTCCGGGAACTCTTTCCATCCAGCCCAGGTCCGTGGATTTGAGGGCCGTACGGTGACCATCGGAGCGCTGCACGTCGGTGCGCGCGGGGATTCCGATTGCTGGCGCGTCGGCTATCTAGCCTCGCCAGCCGGTCTCTCCCCGGGGATGCGCGACTTCAAGCAGGCACTCACCATTTGCTCGACTAACCTTTCGCAATGGGCGGCCCTCGCCGCCGTGGAGGCTCTCTGAATACGCTGGCGGATATCCAGGAACTCGACGGCGCCAGGCTGCGCTACGCACTGATGGATCTCGCCAAGACCATCCCCGATGCTATCGCTCTCGGGCGCGGCGACCCCGACCTCGACACTCCCGGCTTCATCATGGAGGCTGCGAGGAAGGCGCTGCAAGAACCGTTGCCGGTCAGCCCAATCGAGGGCCTGCCCGAGCTGCGCGAGGCGATCGCCCGCAATGCCCAGAGAGACCACGGCATAGCCATCGGTCCGCAGAATGTGCTGGTCACCACCGGCGGCCAGGAAGCGCTCTTCCTGGTGATGAGCGCACTGCTCAACCCGGGCGATGAAGTGCTCGTTCCCGACCCGCGGTATACCTCCTACGATCAGGCCGTCGAACACACCGGCGCGATCAGCGTCAGCGTACCGACGTATGCCAAAGACGGCTTCGATCTCGATCCCGGGGAGGTGGAGAAACGGATCACGGCGAGGACCAGAGCGCTTCTGCTGGTCACGCCCAGCAACCCGACCGGCGGCATTCTTAAGCCGTCGAGCGCCGCAGGGCTCGCAGCACTCGCGCGCAGGCACAACTTCGTGATCGTCTCCGATGAAATCTACGGCAAGTTCGTCTGGGAGCCGTACCATCATGGCAGCATCGCCGCGTTGCCGGAGATGAGCAACCGCACTATTGTCATCGGCGGCTTTTCGAAGGCGTATGCGATGACCGGCTGGCGGGTTGGCTACGTCCTCGCACCTGCGAACGCAATCACCGCAATGGCGGCCATCAAGCGGCACACCACCGGCCCTGTAGCCACGCTCAGCCAGAAGGCTGCCCTGGCAGCGGCGCAGTCCGACGACTCCTGTGTCGCTGAGTTTCGCAAGATCTATGCCGTGCGCCGAGACCTGCTCGGTGCCGGCTTGAGTGGGATGGGGCTCAGCTATGGCGAGCCGCGCGGCGGCTTTTTTTTCTGGGCAGATAGTTCCAGCACCGGGCTGCGCGCGCTCGAGCTCTGCTATCTCGTGCTGAAGCACGCTCGGGTACTGATCTTTCCGGGCACCGCTTTCGGCGCGGCGTGGAGCGACTACCTGCGCATCACAACGCTTCAGCCGACCGCTGTTCTCGAGGAGGCAGTTGCCCGCATGACGCCTGTCATGCGTAACCTTTGTAGCAGGTAATCACGCGTCCACTCAGGCAGAAGCGGCGCGAATCTTCTGGACAAGGTCCCATGCGTTCATCCGCTGGCCGGAGCAGGCTCTCTCTTTGCGCATAGCGAGATGGAGAAAGGCGGGCGCGAGTTCTCTCGGGTCAACCCATCGCGCCTTGAGCTCAGGCGGATAGTTCTGCTCCGACATTCGGGTTTGAATGAAGATGCCCGGTGTAATCGTGTGGACGACCATGCCACTTCCTGCGCACTCGATGCCGAGTGCTTTGACGAAGCCCTCGATGGCATGTTTACTTGCGCAGTAAGCAGTCTCGCCGTCGAAGCCTTCAATCCCCGACCGCGACGAGACATAGATGGCCGCACCGCCTGTCTGCAGCCACTGTGCCCAGAATGCCCTGGTGAGCAGATATGCGGCCTGTATGCCCACATTGAAGGTCAACTCCCAGCGCTCTTCCTCCATTTCCGCAAAGGCTTGCGGCACTAGGAAGCCGGCATTGTGGACCAAGGTGTGAACCGTTGGATGATCGTTGCGTACGGCGGCGATCATGCGCCGTGTCGCTGCCGCGCTCGACAGATCGCCCACATAGATGGAGGCATTCGTGAGGCCTGCCGCCGTCTGCCGCAGTCGAGCCTCATCGAAATCGACAAGGGCTAAAGTCGCGCCGGCGACAGCGAAAGCCAGCGCTAACGCCCGGCCAAGGCCACTGGCCGCGCCGGTAATGAGCACAGTCTGCTGGGAGAGTTCTGGAATGGGCATCATGATCTTCAAAAGAATGTATAACAATTAGTATGTTATCTCTTAGAACCGACGATGAGAGACGGGAACAACGCTTTTCTGCCGCGCGAAGGTCGACGATAAAGGAAATGGATTGCTGAGAACGAATGCACATGAGCTGATCGCGATGGCTGTGGCCGGCGTAGTAAGCCAACCAACCTTGCGTCAGCCCGGCTACATTCCAAACAAGGATGGGCTCAGCGTCATTCTGCCGGGGATGTCAGGTATCGTCTACAACGTACGCACCGGCGATCCGGCCTTTGGATGGGCCGGGGACCACGTCGAGCCCGGCGTCTCGATCACCGCCGCCAACGAGGGGGCGGATTTTGCCCTGCACTATCTCTCCTGCATCGGCAATGAAGCCGTAGTCACCTCCGGCCTGGCGAGCGGCGCCCGGGGCATCGTCACGGGCGAGCACGCGCGCATGCTCCTCGATTTCGAGGCTGCGGCCTACGACGGCCTGTGTGTCGGCGACATGGTCCAGATCAAGGCGTGCGGCCGCGGCCTGAGGCTGCTTGACTATCCGCAGATCGAACTGAAGAAGATGAGCCCGGCGCTTTTTGAAGCGATGGGCATTACCGCCATCGACGAAAGCCGGATCCGCGTGCCGGTCGCGATGGAGCTGCCCGTCCGCATCATGGGCTCCGGCGCAGAACTCAACAGCGAATACGTCGACCAGGATCTCATGTCCGGCGACCGCTGCCTGATGCGGCAACTCGGGATCGACCGGCTGCGCCTCGGCGACCTTGTCGCCATCGAGCACGCCGATCATCGCTTCGGCCGCAGCTATCGTACCGGAGCCGTCAGCATCGCCCTGTGCATCCACGGAGATTCCGTGATGACCGGCCACGGCCCCGGCATTATGACCATCATGACCTGTCCCGAACCGTGCATCGAGTGGGTCCTCGATTCCGATGCCAACATCGGCCGGCATTTCGGTCTTGAAAGGCAAGCCGCATGACCGCAGCCTTCGACTCTGTTCTGAGCCATACCTTGAATGCCGACCGTCTGGTCACCGTTTCCGTAATGGGCCACATCGTGCATCCGACTTTTCCCGGGTTGCCCGCCGAACCGTATCGGCTCGCTGCCGACGGCACTCCCTTCCTGCTGCCCACCTACGGCGGCATCGTCTACAACGTTTCAGTTGGAGACAGCGCCTACGGCTGGCTTGCGGACTGTGTCCATCCCGGCGTCAGCATCGCTTTCCCGTCAGAGAACGGCAATCGCGGCCTGAATATCTTCGCATGCGTGGGCAACGACGCCCTCGTGATGAGCGGCGACGGCAAAGGCGCAAAGGGGGTTGTCACCGGAAAGTCGGGACGCTTCTCCGAGCAGGTGATTGTGCATTTTCCTAAAGCGGCTCGGGAACAATTCGCGATTCACGACAAGATCGTGATTCGTTCCCGGGGCGTGGGCCTGTCACTTACGCAATATCCGGGGATCAAGCTGAAGAGCCTTTCTCCTCAACTTCTCCAGGCTCTGCTCGACATGGTATCCGAAGAAGAGGCAGGCGATCGCCTGAGGGTCCCGGTCGTCGCTACGATTCCGGCACACCTGATCGGTGCCGGCGCGGGGTTGACCAGTGAAGGCGGCAGCCTTCACATCCAGACCACCGATCGGAAGGAGGTCGCGGCCCGTGGTCTTGACCGACTTCGGCTCGGGGACGTGGTCGCTCTTGAGGACTACGACAGCCGCTATCAGCACGGGTACCTTCGCGGAGCTGCAGGCATCGCCGTCGTCGGCCAAACCGACGGCCCCCGCGCGGGATACGGCCCCGGCATGACCCTGCTTATGACCGACACGCACGGGCACATCCAGCCGGTACTGACGCCCGGCGTCAACCTCGTCGAACTGCTCGCTCTGGAGCCCTAAGCACGTGGCCGAGACCGGTGCAAGCATCGCGATGGTGAAGGTGGCGCTCGAGGAGCTGCGACCCTTCTGCGTCGACTCCTTCGTTGCCATGGGGGTCGCCCCGGAAGACGCCCGGATCACAGGGAACGCCCTTATTTATAGCGAGTTGCGCTTTCATCCCGGCCAGGGCCAGGGGGTGCGGCGTCTGCTCGCCTACCGCACCAGGATCGCAGAGGGCAAGCTTGACGTGCATGCGCGCTTTGAGGTGGTCAAGCAAAGCCCGGCGCTCGCCCTGGTCGACGCACACAACGGTCTCGGCAGCGTGATCGGCACCCGCGCCATGCGCCTTGCGATCGCCAAAGCCAAAGTCTGCGGCGTGGGTACCGTCATCGTGCGTAATGGGACCCATTACGGCTCGTCGGCCGTTCACGCGGCCGAGGCGGAAAAGGCCGGCTGCATAGGCATCGCGTTTACCAACGCCGGCCCCGAGATGGCGGCATGGGGAGGCGCCACGCCGGTCGTCGGCACGAATCCCTGGGCAATCGCGGCCCCCGGAGGCACTGGATTTCCTGTGGTCCTCGACATGGCCTTGACTACTGCAGGCAAAGGCATGATGCGCTGGCACGAGCGAGAAGGCCTTCCCATTCCCACCGATTGGGCGCTCACCCCGGCAGGAGACGAGACGACCGATCCCACCGCTGCCATGGCCGGAGCCCTGCTCGGCGTCGGCCGCTACAAGGGCTATGGCTTGTCGCTGATGACCGACGTGATGACCGGCGTTCTCGCCGGCGGCGCCTTTGGCCTCGACCCCTACGAGGATCCCGCCCGGCAGGATGTCTCGCACAGCTTTACTGCGGTCGACATTGAATGGTTTATGCCACTCGACACCTTCCGCCAGAGGATGCGCCATTTGACCGGGATGATCAAAGGCAGTCGGTTGCGCCCGGGCTTTTCCGAAGTAGTACTTCCTGGCGAACTCGAACACCGGCGCGAAACGGACAAGCGGTTGCACGGCGTGCCGCTCGATCAAGCCGTCTACGACGATCTCGTCGTGCTGGCTCGCGAGCTAGGCCTCGAGCCGCCGCGCCTCGCTGCATAAGCGGGTAGCACGGACGAAACTTGGAGTGCCGCGAAGAAAAAAGCGCTGGGCGTCAACCAGGAGCCCGCCTCAAGGCGCACCGGGATGACCAGGAAAGGCCAGAGATGAGCACCTTCGACTTAACCATTCGCGGCGGCACCGTGGTCACCGCGGACGAGATCCGCCTTGCGGATATTGGGGTCACTGGCGGCAGCATTGCCGCGGTTGAGGAGTCGTTGCCTGCGGGTAACCGCGATGTGCCAGCCGATGGGCTGCTCGTCCTTCCGGGAGCTATCGACAGCCACGTCCATGTCGACCAGCCGTTTTCCTCCGGCGCAGAGATCGCCGACTGCTTCGACACCGGCAGCGCATCCGCACTTGCCGGCGGCACGACCACGATCCTTTCGTTCGTCATGCAGCCGCGAGGCGGCTCTTTGAAAGAAGCGGCCTCGGCATACCATCGGCTCGCGCAACGATCGCGCGTCGACTACAGCTTTCATCTCACCATCACCGATCCCACGCCCGAAGTCATCGAGCGCGAACTCCCCGAACTCGTCGCCGCCGGTCATCGCTCCATCAAGATCTTCATGGCCAATGCCAGTACGCGGCTCAATGACGAACAGATCCTCGTGACCCTGGCCGCTGCCCGCCAACTCGGCGCACTGGTCTGCATCCACGCCGAGCATCACGAACTGATCGAGTGGCTGACGGGCCGCCTGCTCGTCAGGGGAATGACCGCGCCGAAGTCCCTCGCGCTCGCCAAACCCATGATCGCCGAGCGGGAGGCGGTCCACCGCGTGATCGCGCTCGCCGAGGCCCTCGACACACCCATCCAGATCTTTCACGTTTCCGGAGACGACTCCGCCGAAGAAGTTGCCCGCGCTCAGCGCCGAGGGGTCAAGGTCTGGGCCGAGACCTGCTCTCACTATCTCGTCCTCACCGCGTCGGATCTCGACCGTCCGGGCTTCGAGGGCGCTAAATTTATGTTTGCGCCGGCGCCCCGCACCGGGGCCGACCAGCAGGATTTATGGCGGCGCATCCAACAGGGAACGATCTCCATCGTCTCGTCCGATCATTCGCCGTTGCGCTATGACGACCTCAAAGGAAAGAAGTTTGCCGGCGAAGGCGCGCCGTTCCATAAGATCCCGAACGGTGTTCCGGGGCTTGCCGCCCGGCTCCCGATCGTCTTCTCCGAGGGCGTCAGTAAAGGAAGAATCGACCTCTGCGCCTTTGTCAGCCTGGTTTCGACTATGCCGGCCAGGCTGTTCGGCCTCTATCCGCGCAAGGGGACCATCGCCGTCGGCAGCGATGCCGATCTCATCCTGTGGGACGCGACCAGGCAGCGTGTCTTGACGAACTCCATGATGCGTCACGGCTCCGACTACACCCCCTTTGAAGGGCTGGCCACAACCGGGGCGCCGTTGGCTGTTTTCCTCCGCGGCGAGAAAGTATTCGAAGGGGAAAACATTCTCGCGGCCCCGGGAGGCGGCGTATTTCTGCCGCGTAGCCCATATCCGTGGATTGCACCGACGGGCAGATTTCCGGCAGGCTTCGACCCGTACTTCTAATGCAGGGGCTCTGACTGAACTGCTTCCGAGAGTCTTGACGCATGAAAATCATAAATTTATATTGTTATACATTCATACAAAGTATCTCAGAGTGATATCACGTACTTCAGTTATTGCAAGCACCTCACTCCTTGAGATAGATCGATAGAGGGAACGCAATCCCTACCGCCAGACAGCCCGCCTCCGCCCGCGAAACCGCCGATCCGGCTCTGGTTCCGGCTCCATGATCGGTATCCAGATCAGCCCGATCAGCTTTATAGACGAGGGCGTGCCCGCGTGCCTGGATACGCTCCAGCAGCGTGCCGGGGTCGACACCCTGCTCATCGGAACTATTTCCTGGCTCGGCCTGAAGGTCGGCCGCCGCATCTCGCACGAGCTTGAGGGCTGGCCCGACCACGGAGTGCGATCGCCTTATACCATGCAGGGCGGGGCCTACACTTCGGTTCGGCCGGAATACTACTCAGGAACTCATATTCGGGACTTCGCGTCGAAGGATCCCGAGCTGGCTGGCAAAGACATACTGGAGCTCGTCATCCCCGAAGCCCGCAAACGCGGGATGAGGGTGATTCCCGAGTTCATGGAGCCGCTCTTCAAGTACGCCGGCCACGGTTCGGCGGGAGCGGTGCTTATCCCCAACATGCCGCAGTGCCTCGAGGTTGACCTCGTTGGACGGTATGCCGGCGAGCCCTGCACGGGAAACCCCGACTACCGGCGGTGGTGGCATGGCATTCTCGAAGAGCACTGCAGAAATTACGATATCGACGGCATCATGTGGTGCAACGAGCGCAACTCTCCGCTCGACCGCATGATGCAAGGCCAGGCGCCCGGTTGTTTTTGCACGCATTGCCGCCGCGAAGCGCTCGATCGCAACATCGATGTGGAGCGCACGCGCTTCGCCTTCCAGGAGGTCTGGAAATACTTCCAAGAGGTTCGCTCCGGCGGTGCTTTTGCCGATGGCGTCTTCGTCGAATTTCTCCGCGTCGTACTCCGCAATCCGGAGGTTCTCGTATGGGAGCGTTTCTGGCTGGAGCGCAGCAAAGACCTCGACCGCGAGCTCTACGGCATCGTGAAGTGGTGCAACCCGGCGCTCTCATTCGGCCTGAATGTCTGGAACCGGAACCACTTCAACCCGATCCGCAAGGCGCAGTGGTCCTGGGCCGAGCAGACGGCGTATTGCGACTGGGTCAAGCCCATTACCTACCAGCACCAGGCGGGCGAAGTCTTTGCCAAAGAGGTGGCTTACTTCGGCAGCACGCTCTTGCGGGACTTCGCCGCCAAAGATTTCGTGCCCGCAATGTATGCCGTACTCGGGCTCGACGAAGCGCCGATCGAGCAGCTGGTGAGCGCCGGTATGGATCCCGATACCTACGTCTACGGCCAATGCGCCGATGCCGTTCGCGGCGTCGGCGGCAAGGTGCCGGTGTATATGGGCATCGGCGTCGACGCACCGCGAGTGGTTGCTGAGCAGGCGGTCTGCACGCCAGACATTGTCTATCGCAGCGTTCTCGCGACGTATCGCGCCGGAGGCAAGGGCGTGGTGTTCTCGCCCAACTATGCCGGAATGAACCTGTCGAACCTCGACGGCGCCGTGCGCGCGCTCGAGGAGCTCGGCCTCAAACGCGCCCACTAGATCTCAGGAGAACGAGCATGCCCGAACCCGCTGCGTGGCGATACCAGAAGATCATCAAGCCGATGGTCGACATCGCCGCGGAACACAGGATATTCGTTGGCCGGGTCATCACCGGCCGCGCCGATGAGCTTATTGAGAACGGCTTCGTCGAAATAGAGGCTGGTAAGATCACCGCTGTCGGCAAAGCGCAAGACCGCGAAGATCTCAATGGAGACCACGTCGCCAAGACGACGGGCAGCATCATGCCTGGCATGTTCAACAGCCATGCCCATCTGGCGTGGGATGGCGTTCACGATCTCGCCCGCCAATCGCTCGACGATACTCCCGAGATCAGTGCCTACAAGGCATGCGGCAATATGCTGAAAAGTCTTCGCGCCGGCGTCACGACGGTGCGCGACCTGGGCATGAATAAATCCGGCTTCGCCGCGAAGCAAGCGGTAGCGCAAGGCATCTTTCCGGGGCCTCGCCTGCTTATCTGCGGAGAAGCGATTGTCCAGACCGGCGGCCACACCTACTGGTGCTGCCGTGAAGCTTCCGGCCCTGACGAGATGCGCCGCGCGGTTCGCGAACAGGTTCGCGGCGGCGCCGACCTCATCAAAATTATGGCCTGCCACGACCTGCTCGAGTTCACCGACGCTGAGCTCGAAGCGGTTATCGACGAGAGCCATCGCAATGGTCTGCCGATCACGGCCCATGCGACGTATGACGCCTGCATCGCCCGCGTGGTGAGTTTCGGCATCGATGTCGTTGAGCACGGCGGCAGCCTCTCCGATGCAACGATCCAGCTTCTGCTCGACCGCAAGGTGCCCATCGTCACCACCTTCGCGCCGTTGGTGCAGCAAAGCCAGCGCCAGGTGGCACGCCAATACAACATTCCCGAGTGGAAGATTGAGGAGCGCCAAAAGGCCGTTACCGATCGCTCGCGCTATGCGGGCCTGGTCAAGGCCGCGCAGGCCGGCGTTCCCATCGTCTTTGGTACGGACGCCGGCAGCCCGGCGGTTGGGCACGAGGTGGTCGCGCCGGAGCTCGCCTTCATGGTCAAGATCGGCGTCGTCGCCAACAACCACGCCGCGTTGCGCAGCGCGACCAGCGTCGCGGCGACGATGAACCGCCTCGACAGTACGCTCGGCACACTCGAGCCGGGAAAACTCGCCGACGTCATCGTCATGGACGGCAACCCCATTCAGGATCTCTTCGCACTCGATCGCGTCACCGTGACTTATGTCGGCGGCAGGCGGCTGGCATGAGCGTCGAACCGCCTCGCTCCCCGTTGCTCTCTGCCCTCGCCGGCAGGATCCACGAAGAAGATGTCTCATACCGGACTCGCATGGTTGAGATTGCCGCGACCATGGTCGATGTCATCGCTATGGGGCGCGGCGATCCGGATTTTGCAACGCCGCCCCACATCGTCGAAGCCGCCAAGAAGGCGATCGAGACCGGCCAGACGCATTACACTCACCCCGCCGGGATGCCGCAGCTGCGCGAAGCGATCGCCGCCATGCTGAAGCGCGAAAACGATCTTGATTACACCGCGGAAGAGATCATAGTCACCGCCGGCGCGCAGGAGGCCATGATGCTCTGCATGCTCGCGCTGATCGAGCCAGGCGACGAAGTGCTGCTCGCCTCGCCTCGCTTCACCTCCTACGATACGGCCGTCGAACTCTGCGGCGGCCGGTGCGTTTCCGTGCCGACGTACGAGAAAGACGACTTCGCTCTTGTTCCCGCGGAGATCGAGAGACGCATCACACTACGCACCAAGATCATCGTAGTCGTTACACCGAACAATCCAACCGGCGCCGTCACTCCTCCAGGCGCGATCCGCGAGATCGCCGAGATCGCGAAGCGCCGCAACCTCATCGTGATCTCCGACGAGATTTATGCCAAGATCGTCTTTGTAGGCAGCGAACACCTCTCCATCGCCAGCCTTGCGGGAATGAAAACACGGACAATCACGCTCAACGGCTTTTCGAAAGGGTATGCGATGACCGGCTGGCGCGTGGGCTATTTGGCCGCGCCTCAGGCGTTCGTTCGCATGTTGATCGAGCCGCGCCACACGCTGAGCATCAATGCCGCGACGCCTTCGCAATGGGCAGCGCTTGCCGCGATCAACGGCCCCCAGACGGATGTCGCCGCCATGTTGGAGCAGTACCGCGATCGCCGCGCCTACATGATGCAGGCGCTCGATGAGCTCGGCTTCACCTATGGCCATCCCGGCGGCGCCTTCTACATTTATGTGAATGTCGAAAAATCCGGCCTGCCTGCGCCCGCGTTCTGCGAACTCCTGCTACGGGAGGCGCGCGTCCTGCTCTTTCCCGGCACTCTCTTCGGCGATGCCGACGATCGTTATGTGCGCATGAGTCTGCTGCAGCCCATCGATCGCATGCGGGAAGCGATGCGCCGCATCACGGCGGCGAAAGATCGTCTCTTCGCTTCGCCAAGCGCTGCCGGGAGCGCCGGATGAACCCCGGTATTCCTCTCCAGACAAGCCTAGCGAAAGGTCTGCTGCTGATTGGCCTCGGCACTCGCGGCAAGATGTGGGCCAGGGTGATCGCGACCAACCCAGCGGCTTGCATCGCCGCGGCCGTCGATCCGGACGAACCAGCCCGCGCTGCCTTTGCCGAGAACCACCCCGGAGTGCCGCTCTTCGCGAGCCTCGACCAGGCGCTGGCGTCCGCGTCGAGCCGGATCCGCTTCGATGCGGCGATTCTGGTCACGCCGCCCGACGGCCATCTGGAGCAATGTCGACGGCTCTTCGATGCAGGACTGCCAATCCTCGCCGAGAAGCCCCTCACCGTCGATCTCGTGGAAGCTGTCGCCATCATCGATCTCGCCGATCGATACCAGCTGCCGCTCTCGGTCGGGCTGAACTTCCGCTATCTGCCCGTCCACCAGAAACAACGTGAGCTTCTCACCACTGAATTTCTCGGGCGGATTGGCTTCGGACAGTTCCTTTATCGCCGCAACCGAGACGGCCGACGGCCGGGCATCAACAAGTATCCGTTGACCATGGAGCACCCGATGATGCTTGAGCAGAGCATTCATCATCTCGATCTCATTCGCTATTGTTATGGCCGCGAGGTCGAGAGCATCCTGTGCCGTACCTGGAACCCGCCCTGGAGCATGTACGCCCACGATGCCAACGTGCATGCGCTGCTAACCCTGGAGAGCGGCATAGCGATCAATTATTTCGGCACCTGGTCCGGCGGATGGAATGAGCCTGGATTCGAGTGGCGCACGGATTGCGAAAATGGCGTGATCATCCAGCAGGAACTTTTCTCTCAACTCGGCTATGCCCGCACGACTGACAAGCAGCTCACGCCGATTGAACTCGCTGCCGCTGAAGCCTTCTACGACGATAGCGTCGCCCTGCTGAGACATTTCCTTGAGGCGGTCCAGGCTAAGACTTCAGCTCCGTGCGATGGACGCGACCATCTCCGCACGCTCGGTCTCTGTTTTGCCGGGATCGAAAGCGCGGCGACTGGCCGGGCCGTCGTGATGAAGGACTTTTATCAGCGGCGACAGCTCGCACAGCTGCTATGACGATCCTCGTGACGGGCGCGAGTGGATTTCTCGGAGTGAATCTCATCAGGCATTTAGCGACTACGCATCCGTTGAGCGCCATCGTTGCGGCGGATTGTCATGGTCCTAGCCATCAGGATCAAGCTGCGATCGAAGCGGCCGCCGGCCGTGTCACGTTTGAAACTCTGGACGTCTGTGATGCATTGGCTTGCCGGGAAGTGCTGGAGCGCACCAGGCCGACCCACGTTTTGCATGCAGCCGCGGTTACGCTCTCTGACAAAACGACGGCAGCCATCGACCGAACCTGGGCGGTCAATCTCCACGGCACGATCCATCTTCTCGAAGCTGTTATCGCTATGAAGTCAGTCCAGCGCTGCGTCGTGCTAAGCAGCAGCGGCGTCTATAGCCAGCCTGAGGATGAAGTCCCGTGCAATGAAGACCACTCCCTCGATCTCAGCAGCACTTACGCGAGCAGCAAACGGGAAGTCGAGCTGCGCCTGCCCGCGCTTGAGGCGGCCGCCGGTTTCCCGATCGTGGCCGCGAGGGTCGGTCCCGCCTACGGTCCCTTAGAACGGCAAAGGCCAAGCCGGCCGAGAGTCAGCCTGGTGCAGCAATTGCTCGGTTGCCTCATCGAGCGACGCCCAGCAGTCATAGCCGGCTCCGATGTATTCCGGGACTGGACCCACGCAGCCGATATCGCGGCCGCGCTCGATGGCCTGCTCTTTTCGCCGCTGCTGCGCCATCGTATCTACAACGTCAGCTCAGGTCTCCCCGTCTCGGCACGCGATCTGATCTCGCTCTTCGCCGAGCGAGGGCTGCAGGTCCGCTGGACGTCGTCGGTCGAAGAAGCCGCTATCGTCCTTGATCCGCAAGATAGCCGCAAGCCATTAGTCACGGCACGCCTGCAGCAGGACACTGGCTTTCACCCAGGTTTTACGATGCGCGCCGGCCTTGCCGATCTCATCGCTCATAATTTATCGGACTCACCCACAAACCCGCGCCCTGCAATGCAGAACTGAAGAAAGACAGCCATGACTGAAATCAATACTGAATTCAACCGCTACTACAACTACGAGCAGATGACTGCGCAACTCCAGGCGCTGGTCGCCGCCTATCCGCGCCTCGCCACCCTCAGCTCGCTCGCCACGAGCTTCCAGGGCCGCGAAGTATGGCTCGTCGAGATCACCAATCCGCTTACCGGGCCCGCGACAGAGAAGCCCGGCTACTACATCGACGCGCAGATCCATGCTGAGGAGCACGCCACCAGCGCGACCGCTCTTTACGCCATCTGGCATCTGCTCGTGAACTACGGCAAGGATGAAGAAGTCACTCGGCTGGTCGATAGCCAGGTCTTTTACATCCTTCCTCGCATCAACCCCGACGGCGCCGAGCTCTCCCTGCAACCGCCGTACTACAACTGGTGCGGCAATGGCCGCTTCTTGCCCGGCGCCGATCGGCTCGAGGGATTGATTCCCGAGGATATGGACGGCGACGGTTACATCGTCTGGATGCGCGTGCCGGATGCCAAAGGTGAGTGGCAGAAGAGCCCGCGAAATCCAGAAGTCATGATCCAGCGCAAACCCGGCGAGGAGGGCGGCGACTACTATCGCCTCTACCCCGAGGGCCACATCCGCAACTACGACGGCGTGAATGTGAAGGTAGAAAAACCCATCGACGGAAACATGAACCGGAATTTCCCTACCAAGTGGTCGCCCCAGGAGTATGGCGCCGGCGCGTATCCGCTCTCTGAGCCCGAGGTCGCGGGCCTGGCGAGATTTATTCTCGATCATCCCAATATCTGCGGAATGTGCGCCTACCATACGCACGGCGGAATCATCCTGCGCCCCAGCATGACGAGGCCGGATAGCGCGATGGGTGCGCGCGACATCAACCTGTATAAGGAAATTGGAAAAGTCGGCACGGAGATTACCGGCTATCCCACCATCAGCATCTACGAGGAGTTCACCCCTGACAAGACGAAGCCCCGTCGGGGCGGCCTGATGGACTGGACCTATGAAGAGATGGGCATCATCAGCTTCGGCACGGAGCTCTGGGATCTCGAGCGGGCCGCAGGCGTCGATAAGGTCGGCTACCTGAATCTCTTCCCGCTGAGCGAGGAGATTCAGCACAAGATCTATGACTTCATCGTCGAGCATGTCGGCGAGCGCGGTTGGCGGACGTGGAAGGCCTACGATCATCCCCAGCTCGGCGCGATCGAGATCGGCGGCATGGTGAATATCTGGAGCTACCGCAATCCGCCCGAGGCGATGCTCGAAGAGATCTGCCGGCTCAATGTTCGATTTAATTTGCGCCATGCGGCGGCAGCCCCACGTCTGCACATCGATGAAGTTACCGTGACGGCGCTCGGTGCGGGCCTCTACAAGGTGCGAGCCGTCGTCTCGAACCATGGCTATCTGCCCACCAATCTTTCCGATGTCGCGGTCGACAACGGAGTAGCGAAGCCCGTTCGTCTCAGCATCACCATCGAAGGTGGAGACCTGCTGATGAATCCGCAGATTGTCGATGCAGGCAACCTGGCCGGCCGCAACGAGCGCCTCTATCCCTGGTCGCCCTGGGGCCAGCAGTGGACGGCTACAAGTGAAGCGGCGGAATGGCTTGTCCGCATTGAAGGAGAGGGAGCCGTCACCATCGCGGCTATCTCAGAAAAGGGCGGCACACAACGCATCACGCAGCGAGTGGGGAAGTAGGGAATCAGGGCTTGCGCTGGATCGTCATCACGTCGATCAACTCGTCCCGGCGCGGCTGCCAGTCGATGTGTTGCCCTACGCCGTAAAAGTCCGGCTGAAAATAAAGAAAAATCCACGGTGCCTCGTCATGAAAGATCCAGAGCATCTTGTCGATGATCGCGCGCTCCTTTGCCGGGTCGCGAACGCTCTTCAAGCTGTCGAAATCGGCCTGCCACTCCGGGTCATACCACTCCCCGGTATTCGTACCCGACATCTTGGTTGCAAAAAGCGACAGATCGTAAATCGCGCTCCACGTGGCACCGCCGTTGCCTATGAAAAAGAGTTGGCCGGCCTGGTGACGCCGCGCCAGCGGCGCAAAGACAGAGTTGAAATCCATGCTCTCTACTTTCGTTTCAACGCCGATATCGCCGAGGAATTGCCCAACCGCCTGCGCAATATCTGCGTCTGCAAGATAGCGTCCGCTCGGCCCCTGCAAAGTAAGACGGAAGCGCACGCCATCGGCGCCTCGCCGGTAGCCGGCGGCGTCGAGCATGGCCTCAGCCTTGTCCGGATCGTAAGGATACGGCTTCATCGCCGGATCGCCGAGGTTTGCCGGACCGGCCATCCGCTCGCACGGCATCTGCAGTAGCTCGGCGCAGACTGTCGGTACGTCGACCGCATATTCCAACGCCTGCCGCACCGCCTTCTTCTGGATTGCCGCTCCGCCCGGAGTGGCCGCGAACGACGGCGAGAAGTTGAAGCCGACGTACATCCGGCGCGTCCCCTGCACCGCCTTGACCGTAGCCGTGCCCGAGGCATTGATGATCTCCTTCTGGTCGGGGGCGACATTGGTGATCAGGTCCACGCCGCCCGCGACAAGTTCCGCGGCCCTCGTACTCGCATCGGGAATCACGCGGAAGATAACTTTCGCGAAAGGCCCACGTCCGAGCGAGTATCGATCGTTGCGCTCGAGCACTACCTGGTCGTCATGCGACCATGCCACCAGTTTGTAAGGCCCCGAGGCGACCGGGTGTTCGGCAGCCGCCCTCAGGCTCATCTTCGAATAGCTGCCCTTGCAGAGGATGTGCGCCATAGAGAGCATGCCGGGCACTTGGGACGAGTAGCCTTTGACTATCACCGTCGCTTTTAATTCGCCATCTTGCCGTGCGCCAACGAACCCGATGGACGAATAGACAAATCCCGGCAGGTTGCCGTAAAGCGAAAGCTTCGGATCACCGGCGCGCGCGAACGTATAAACCACGTCCTCTGCGGTCAACGGCTCGCCGTTTTCGCAGAAGAGGCCAGGTTTGATGTCGAAGGTGATCTCGGTACCGGCTGCGTTCCATCGATAACCACTGGCCATCGAGGGCGCAAGCGTTCCCTCGGGGGTGATCTGCAGCAGCCTCCCCCAAAGCAGATCGGCGATGTTGATGGAGCTGGCCGAGTTGAGCGTATCGGGGTCCATCGATTCCACATCGACGCTCTGCGCTATTGTGAGTGTGTCGTTTGCTTGTATGGCAGGGGGCTTCGCGTCAACACCTCTTGATCGGCTGTGATGCCGGAGAGCAGAGGCAAGAATCATTGCCGCTGCGACAGCCGCGACGATCCATGAGACAAGAACCAGACGACGCATGGGCAGGCGATCTCCTAATTGAGCGTCGAAGGGGCTTCAGCCCTCTACTTGCAACGGCGACGCCAACTGAAAAAACTCCTCGTCGTCATTGCTGTCATTCCGCCACATCAGCACGCTGAAGCTTGCCGGCCGATCGAGCACCGTTACACCCGCATGCCAAAGCCCCGATGCGTAAACGACCCCAAGGTCGCCCGGCACGACGAAGGCCCGCGCCGCTGAAACCTGAGGAAAGCCGTCATCTGCCGCGGGCGCAACCACCAGAATGTACCGCAGCACATCCACGGGAAAAAAAATCTGCGCCGAGTGAGGATGGCGCTCCAGTTTCTCGATCAGGTACGGCAGCAGCGTTTCATTCACGCGATTTACATGCAATCGGGGAGTCATGCCCCTGCGTTCGCTGCCCAGCCATCGTGTATAAACTCTTCGCTCATTCGGCATCGCGGGCGCTTCGATGACCTGGCCAAACGGTTTAAAAGCCTCCGCGGTAAGCGGCATCAATCTAAGGGGTATCGGTTGCGGCAGTCCGCTCATGGAGTCGTCTCTGAGAACTGGCCGGTTTCTGGCGGAAAGCGCGAGATCCAGTGCCGCGCGATCTCTTCGCGCCGGCAGATCCACACGTCAGGCAAGGTATTCGCATAATCGAGGAAGCGAGCCAGGCCAGCCGCGCGTCCCGGGTGTCCCAGGATCCGAAGATGCATTCCCACGCTCATCATTCGCGGATGAGAGCGCCCCTCCTCGCGCAGCATATCGAGCGTGTCCTTGAGCATCTCAAAGAACTGGCCCGCGGTGACGAGATTGTGGCCCAGCATCTTGGTATCGTTGACGGTGAGCGAGTAGGGAATGACCAAGTGGGGCCGGCCCGCGCAGCGCACCCAATAAGGAAGGTCGTCGTTGTAGGCGTCGCTGTCATAAAGAAATCGTCCATCCTCAACCAGCAGCCGGCGTGTGATCTCGCTTGGCGAGTAACGGCAATACCATCCGCTCGGCCTACGGCCGGTCGTGGTTTCCAGCGACGCAACTGCTCGTTCAATCTGTCTTCGCTGCTCGTCTTCGGAGAGGCGAAATTGCTCGATCCAGCGCCAGCCATGGCAGCAGATGTCCCAATCGGCAGCAGCCATCGCTGCTGCCGCCTCCGGATTTCGCTCGAGAGCCAGGGCGCATGCAAACACCGTGAGCGGCAGGCCGCGCTCCACAAATAGCCGCCTCAGGCGCCAGAACCCCACCCGCACTCCATACTCATACATCGACTCCGCAGCCAGGTCGCGCTGCCCCACGGGAACACGCGATTTCGCCACCTCGAGCAGCGCGCTCTCGGTATGATCATCACCGTCGAGCATCGAGTATTCAGAGCCTTCTTCAAAGTTCATCACGAAGTTCAATGCCACAGCCGCTGCTCCCGGCCACTGCGGATCGGGCGGATGCTCGCCATAACCGCGAAGCTCGCGTCGAGGTTGTGCGTCGAAGATGGGCGCGGTTGCCATAGTTGGATAAGCGGTCAACACCTCTCGTACTTGAAACCAGTCAGCCGCGCCTGCCGTCGAGCTTGGCAAAGAAGCAGCACCAATCGCCAGTCGTCACATTCCGCAGAGCTCGCAGGCCGAAAATCGTTCCATCCGCCGGCGCGATGAGCTCTGCCTGCATGTCGCCCCAGATATCGACGATGGTTGCAATGCTTTCTCCCTTTCGCATGGGTTTCTGGCAGGCAACCCCTTCGGCCGGAAGGAACAATCCGCTCGCCTGTGCCAGCAGGGCTTCCTGCACTCCCTTCCACAGCTGCTCGCAATAATGCGGCTTGCCCGCGATCATGCCGTAGTGGCGCATCACGTTGAGGATCGCCTCGACGAGCGTGGCTTCCACTCTCTTCATTTCGTTTGGCGATGTTGCCGGGCGGCCGCCTAACTCGACCGTGATGCCGGTCTTTTCTGCGGCGAGCATCGTCGCCATCGGATTGCCTTTCGGGCTGATTGCTGAGAGCACCAACTCCCAGCCTCGACCCATCGCCTTCGCGAGTTCCACGGACTTCTCGTCTTCGTGAATGAAGATCGTCTCCGACAAATAAGAATGTGCGCCGCCGGAGTGGATGGAAATTTCCAGGTCGGCGACCTTCGCCATCCACTCCGAATGGGCCCACGCCACTCGCTCGGTCAAATAACCGTCTGGCCGCCCGGGATAAATACGGTTCATGTCGTAGCTGAAAGTGTCGAGCGGGTTGCCGCGCTGACCAGCCTCATACGCGGGCACATTCATCGCAGGCACAAGAACCAGGGAGCCGGTCAATTGTTCGGGCAGGATGCGCTTGGCAAGCGCCTGACAGGCCAACGTGCCCTCGGGCTCATCGCCGTGAATGGAGGCATCGATCCACAGGCAGGGACCGGGCTTCGCTCCGTTGATCACAAAAACCGGAATCTCCAAAGCAGAGCCGCCGCCCAGCTTCGTCACTGGAATGCTGCCGCGCACGTTTGTGCCCGGAGCCGCAATCGCTGTGCCGACCGCAACGGTCTGCGCGTCCTTTGCCGTCATGCTCTAGACTCCTTTCACGGCGTTGTACTGCGAGAGTTCTTCCGCAGTGTAGACCTGCATCATCTCGATCTCGACGCCGCCAGCGTCATTATCCAGAAAGGCCACGTAGCCTTCCGGATGGGGATGGCTCCCAGCTACCTTGCATGCCTTGCAATCCCGCAGCTTCGCCCCTCGTGACTGCGCATGCTGCAGCGCCTCCTCGATGTCTGCAACCTCGTAGCAGATATGGTGCAGACCTTCCGCGCCGCGCTCTTCAATCCACGAGGCGAACCGCCCATCGGGGTCCATCGACTGGCAGAGCTGGTACTCCACGCCGCCCAGATAAAAGAGCGCCACGCGATTGCGCGATTTTGCGTACTCGACGACCGGCGTCTCAGCGGGCACAGCCAGAAACTGGGCGTAAGTCTTGAGCGCCGCTTCGGCATCGCGGACGGCGAAGGCCATATGCTTGATTGATTTCACATTTGCCGCCATGAAGCTTCCTTTGCCATACATCGTGTTGGCTGTCATACAGAGTGCAATCTCATGCGCCTCACGTCGCCACCCGGCCGCCGTCGAGCAACAAGCCGATTCCCGTCGTGAACGAAGACTGCGATGAGGCCAGGTAGAGCACGGCTTCCGCGACCTCCTCGGCCGTCCCCATCCGGCCCATCGGCGTAGCCGTCATCCACGTGGTCTCGAGTTGTGCAGGGTCTGCAGCAAGGTCGAGATTGCGCCGGTTCATGCCGGTATCGATAACGCCTGGGCAGATCGCATTCACCCGGATGTTCCGCTTCGCATATTCAACCGCCAGCACTCGCGTCAGCGACATGATGGCGCCCTTCGATGCCGCATACGAAAGATTGCAGCCAACATTTGCAAACGCGCTTACCGAGCTATTGTTGACGATCACGCCGCCGCCGCTCTTGAGAAAAGATCGAATCGCATACTTGCATCCTAGAAACGTACCTTTGAGGTTGATATCCAGCACGCGATCGAAGACGCCGGTATCCAGTTCGTCCGATGGCGTGAGTGGTTGCTCGACACCCGCATTGTTAAAGAGAATGTCGAGGCCGCCAAACTCGCGCTCCGCAGTCTCGACAAGAGCCGACATGTCCTGCTCTGAAGACACGTCGCAGCTTTGAAAGAGCGCCTTCCCGCCGGACCGCGCAATCTCCGCCGCCGTTTCGCGACCCGCTGTTCCATCCACGTCGCCGATCACCACCTGCGCCCCCTCGCGCGCGAAGAGATGTGCGGTCGCCCGGCCTATTCCGCCCGAACCGCCTGTCACGATCGCAACCTTGCCCGCCAGTCTCAAGCTCTGTCCATTGTGCCGCCGGTCTTTTTTGACACACACCAGCGCGGACCGTCTGAAGCGATTGCGCCACATCCGTCCAACGCTAAATAATCCAAGTTCGTATTGTCGTATGATTGTATTACAATCAGCGAAATAGGAAAAAGAAAATGTTCACAGCAGCAACCTGCGAGTGCGCCGGCCTTTCCAAATCCAAACGACCTCAGCACGGCCAACCGCTGGAACCATCGGCCGGGGCAGCAGGAAGATGGGGATAAAAGTCGGCATTATCGGCGCCAGTTTCGCCAGGGCGGCGTATCTTCCCGCGCTGCGCCTTATCGAGGGTGTGGAAGTGGCGGCCATCGCGAGCGCACGTCTCGAGAGTGCGCGTGCTGCAGCAGACGCCTTCAATGTGCCCCACGCCTATAACGATTGGCAAAGCATGTTGAGCGAACACAAGCTCGATCTGGTCTGCATCGCTACGCCAACCGTGACCCATGCCCCGATGACCTTGGCCGCTCTCGAAGCAGGCGCTCACGTTCTTTGCGAGAAGCCGACCGCGATGGATGCCGAGGAGGCCAAAGCGATGCTCGATCGAGCCGAAGCCCTCGGCCGCATCCACATGTTGGACCATGAGCTACGGTTTAATGCCAGGCGGCGCCGCATCAAGCAGTTGATCGAGAGCGGCTCGCTCGGAGAAATCCGGCACATTGCCATCCACAGCTTCGGCACGAGCTGGGCAGAGGCCTCCTCACGGCCAGAAAACGATTGGTGGTCCCTCGCCGAGCAGGGGGGAGGCCGCCTCGGCGCAAACGGTTCGCACCAGGTCGACCTGCTCCGCTGGTGGTTTGGCGAGATTCAAGCCGTCTCCGGACGAGTGAAGACCCTGGCGCCTAAGCGGCGCGATCCCTCGACCGGGCGTGCCTGGATCGCAACTGCCGATGATTATGTCGAGTTCACCGCGGAGTTCCAAAGCGGTGCCATCGCGAATGTCCTGCTCAGTACCGTCGCGCGCCATGGCCTCGGCAATGAGACCCACATCTTCGGCAGCGAAGGCACGATCTCATTGTCGAGCGACACGGAACGGCTTCTGTATGGGGAAGCGGGATCGCCTCTGGCTGAAATCCAAGTACCCGATCCCTACGCATCACTGGCCGGCATCAACGCGGGCATCTGGAACCAGGCCGTCGCCGGGGTGCTGCGGGAGCTCTGCAGCGCCATCCTGGAAGTTCGTCCCCTGCGCGAGGGTGCGACCTTCCTGGATGGCTGGCGGAATCAATGCGTGCTGGACGCAATTAGAAAGTCAGAGCGCGACAAGTGCTGGGTCAGTGTTTCTGTTTAGGTCGGCGTAGCTACCGAAGGCGTCAAAACAAGAACGCCGGGAAAACTTCCGGATTGTGTTTCTGAAGGATAAAGCTTGCAACCCGTCTGCGAAGGCCGTGAGTGTATATCGTTAGACAATCGGTATAAAATCCTTGGGGATATGAGAGGCAAAACACCTTGAAGATAGAACTGCCGGCAAGCATGTTAGTTCCTGACCCTCTCAGCAAACCTACACGAATATCACTCGCGGATAACATCGCCGATCTGATCGCCAAGGCGATCGCGACCCGCCACATTATGCCGGGCGCCCGCATCGTCGAGACCGCGCTCGCCGAGCGCCTCGGCGTCAGCCGTGTTCCCATCCGCGAAGCATTGAAGGTGCTGCACGCTCAGGGCATTCTTACCGGGGGCGGCCATCGTGGCTACCACGTTGCGTCATTTGGCCCTGAGGTCACCCAGCAAATTCTCGAAGTGCGTCTCACGCTGGAATCGTTCCTTTTGCGCGATGCCATCAAGAACTGGCGCACCGGTCTCGAAGATCCGAACATGCTGCAAATGCGCATCGAGGATATGAAGCGCGCCGCCCGGGCAGACGACATGCCGGCGTCGCTGCTTGCCGATCTCGATTTTCACCGCACGATCCGCGAAGCCGCGCGCAACGCGATCGTCGGCACACTCTGGGATACGATTGCCCGTCATGTCATGATCGTCTTCAATTTTGAACGGTATCGCGACAAAGATTTGAATGCCATTGCGGTCCAACACGAAGGCTTGCGGGACTTCATTTATGCGCAAATCGAGAAGCCTGGTTCGCCGCAGAAGCTCCATGAAGCTCTCGAAGACCATATCCTATTGATCGAACGTAGCAAGCGGCGCAAGCGGGCGTAAGCCTGCAAATCCTTTATTCGCGAAAGCCGTCATCGCTCCAAGCCGCTCTCGCAACCTGCACCCCGTCCTTATGCAACCTATTGAGAACAGGAATTTGAGCTCCGAACAACCGGCGTCCGCATGGTTGCAACTCCTGCACCTTGCGGATAGCGCTCTGCCGATCGGCGCCATGTCGCACAGTTTTGGCCTGGAGAGCCTGGCGGCGGAGGCCGGCCTAGCTCCGGACGGGCTCGAAGCGTTTTTCTCTGACTGGATCGGCAGCGCCGGTCGCCTCGAAGCAGCCTTCTGTCTTCTTGCTGCTTCGATCACGGACGAAGACCAGTGGTACGACTTGAATATGCAGCTGTCATCCTTCAAACCGGCGCGTGAAAGCAGGGACGCGAGTCTGCGCCTGGGCAAGCGGTTCCTGGCGCTCGCCGCGAGCTTGACCGGCGAGGCGGCCCTTGGCATTGCAGGGGACGCGCATCTCGCGACCGCATTCGGCCGCGTGGGCGACGCGCTTTCCATGCATCCCGTCATGGTCGCATCCGCCTATCTCCACCAGGGTCTCTTCGGCGCGATCTCCGCGTGCCAGCGTCTGTTGCCGCTGGGGCAATCGGCCGCGATGCGGCTGTTGTGGGCGCTGAAGCCGGAAATCGTCGAAGCGGTCGAGCAGGCGAGCCGGGCTTCTCTCGACGACCTCTGGAATTTGCAACCCATGCTCGAGATCGCCTCGATGCGGCACCCGCATCTGGCGACTCGTCTCTTTATCAGTTGAGCATGGAGGCGGCGCTGGAGATTGAATTCGAAGGCGGCTCGCACTCCACAACCTTCCGTTGCCTGCGGCAGGATCCGCCATGGAAGGTGGTCCGGGGCTTCACGCTGGAGACAGGAGAGACCCTGGTGCATTTAAACAATGTCTCCGGCGGCATCTTTGGGGGAGATTCGTTGAATTTATCCGCGCAGCTGGGCAGGGAAGCCAAGGCGCAAATTACCACGACGGGTGCAACCCGCGTCTATCGTCCTCGTCCGGAGGCCGCGGATGCCTGCCTGGCCTCCACCTTCCACATCGGGCGGAATGCCCTGCTCGAGTACCTTCCCGATGCGCTCATTCCATTCCGGCAGGCCCGGGTCTCACAACGCACCGCGTACTCACTGGAAGAAGGCGCAACCCTCTTCTGCTGGGACACAATCGCGCCGGGCCGTACCGCCGCCGGCGAACTCTTCGCTTATGAGCGGATGAAACTGGTGAGTGAGATTCGAGTCGCGCAGCGGCCGATTTTAAATGACCGGCTGCTGCTGGAGCCGCGACGCTGGCCGCCCGGAGCGGTCGGCAGGTTCGGTTCTTACAAGTATCTTGTGACTTTCATCGCGATGCGTGCCGGCAGCACGGCGGCCGAGGTCCGGGCCCTTGAGGAGTGCCTGGAGGCAGTCGTCGCGGATCGAAGTATGACAAGCGAGTATCAAGGCAGCTGCTGGGGGGTGACAACGCTGCCGGCGCACGGCGTCTTCGTGCGCGGCATGGTGGAATCGTCCCTCGGCATTCCCGGTATGCTCTATGCACTATGGTCGGCAGCCAAGCTTCAGTTATGCGGGCGAGCCGCGATAGCCCCGCGCAAGACGTATTGATTATGGAACCATATTTTTCGAAACAAGGAGGCAGCCGATGCATCTGACACCTCGCGAACAGGAGCGACTTTTAATTCACGTGGCCGCGGATGTCGCCCGTCGACGCCAGGCGCGCGGACTCAAGCTCAACTATCCCGAAGCCGTCGCTATTCTTACCGCCGAAGTCTTGGAGGCAGCGCGGGATGGCAAGACCGTCGCGCAGGTTATGGCGCTAGGTACCCGGATGCTGCGCGCCGACGAACTGATGGATGGCGTTGCCGGCATGATTCACGAGGTGCAGGTCGAAGCTACATTCCCCGACGGCACCAAGCTCGTGACTCTGCACGATCCGATCGCCGCCACGGCCATGCAGGATCCGTTATGAAAGTAGGCGAGTATCTGCTGGCTGCAGGCGACATCACGATCAATCCTGGACGACGCATGGCGACGGTGGTCGTGCAAAATACCGGCGATCGTCCTATTCAAGTAGGCAGCCACTATCATTTTTTCGAGGTCAATCGTGCTCTCGTCTTTGATCGCGAGACAGCCTACGGCATGCGCCTCGATATTCCATCGGGCATGGCGGTCCGCTTCGAGCCAGGCGACGAAAAGGAGGTACATCTCGTCGCCTTCGGGGGTACCCGCGAAGTCTACGGCCACCGCGGCATGGTCGACGGCAAACTCGCCGAAGGCCCCGCATTTGCGAATGCGAAGGAGATCGAGCCATGAGCTATAGCGTTCCTCGCCGCACCTACGCCGACCTGTACGGCCCTACGACCGGCGACCGTGTGCGCCTGGCCGATACCGATCTCATCCTGGAGGTTGAGCGCGATTTCACCGCCTACGGCGATGAAATCACTTTCGGTGGCGGCAAGACCATTCGCGATGGAATGGGACAAAGCTCCGGCGCCTGTCGCGAGCGGGCGGGCACACCCGATCCGCGGCCTGGCGCTCTCGACCTGGTGATCACAAACGCTCTCATTGTCGACCATTGGGGCATTGTCAAAGGCGACATCGGCATTCGCGATGGACGCATCGTCAAGGTCGGCAAAGCTGGAAATCCCGACACGATGGACGGAGTGGACCCGCATCTAGTCGTCGCCGCGTCGACCGAAGTGATCGCCGGTGAAAACCTGATCGTCACCGCCGGCGCTATCGACAGCCATATTCATTTCATTGCGCCGCAGCAGGTCTATGAGGCGCTCTCCAACGGCACCACCACCATGATCGGCGGCGGCACCGGCCCTGCCACCGGTACCTGCGCCACCACGTGTACTCCGGGCGCATGGAACCTCGCACGTATGTTCGAAGCCGCGGAGCAATGGCCGATGAACTTCGGCTTTCTCGGCAAGGGCAACGCCGGCAAGCCGGCTCCGCTCGAAGAGCAGCTCCGCGCAGGAGCTTGCGGCCTCAAGCTCCATGAGGATTGGGGAACCACCCCCGCCGCCATCGATTGTTGTCTCCGCGTCGCCGATGAGTTCGACGTGCAGGTTGCCATCCACACCGACACCATCAATGAGGGCGGCTTCGTAGAGGACACCATCGCCGCCATCGGTGGCCGTGCGATCCACACCTACCACACCGAGGGCGCGGGCGGCGGCCACGCTCCGGACATTATCCGCATCGCCTCGCTTCCGAATGTTCTGCCGTCCTCAACCAATCCGACCCGCCCTTTTACCACCAACACCATTGCCGAGCACCTCGACATGCTCATGGTGTGCCACCATCTCAATCCCTCCGTGCCTGAGGACGTCGCTTTCGCCGAGAGCCGCATCCGTCCCGAAACCATCGCCGCGGAGGATATCCTGCACGACCTCGGCGTCTTCTCGATCATCGCGAGCGATTCACAGGCGATGGGCCGGGTCGGCGAGGTCGTCCTTCGCACCTGGCAGACCGCTCACAAAATGAAAATCCAGCGCGGCGCTCTGCCACAGGATCCGGCGCGCCACGATAACTTCCGCATCAAGCGGTATGTCGCCAAGTACACCATCAATCCCGCGCTCACCCACGGCATCGCCCGGCATGTCGGCTCGATCGAGCCCGGCAAGCTCGCCGACCTGGTCTTGTGGAAGCCGGCCTTCTTTGGTGTCAAGCCGGAGATGATCGTCAAAGGCGGCTTCATCGCCTGGAGCGTCATGGGCGACGCGAACGCATCGATCCCCACGCCCCAACCCGTGCTCTATCGTCCGATGTTCGGCTCGTTTGGCGGAGCGCCCGCAGCGACCAGCGTGCTCTTCACCTCGAAAGCCGCGATCGACGAGGGCACACTCAGCCCGCTCGGCCTGAGGAAGACGCTGATTCCGGTCGAGGAGTGCCGCACCATCGGCAAGGCTGACCTGATCCACAACTCCGCTATGCCGCAAATCTCGGTAGACCCGGAAACCTATGAGGTTCGGGCCGATGGGGAACTGCTTGCCTGTGAGCCCGCAGTGGAACTGCCCATGGCGCAGCGCTACTTCCTTTTTTAGAAACACATACAGCAAGATACAACCAGGAGAAGTCCATGACAAAGAGTCACCACAAGAGAGCCTACCGCGTCGGCATCGCCGGCCCCGTGGGCTCCGGCAAGACAGCGCTGGTTGATGCGATGAGCCGCCGCTTGCGAGATACCATCAACCTCGCCGTCGTGACGAACGATATCTACACCCTTGAGGATGCGCAGTTTCTCATCCGCCAGGGAACGCTCGATGCCACGCGCATACGCGGGGTCGAGACCGGCGGCTGCCCTCACGCCGCCATTCGCGAAGATGCGTCCATGAACCTCGAAGCGATCGATGACCTCGAAAAAGCCCATCCAGGGTTGGAGCTGATCTTCGTCGAGAGCGGTGGAGACAATCTCTCCGCGGCCTTTAGCCCCGAGCTGGTCGATGAATGGATCTACGTCATCGATGTCGCCGGAGGTGACAAGATCCCGAGAAAAGGCGGTCCGGGCGTCACCCGGTCCTCGCTCCTGGTGATCAATAAAATCGATCTTGCCGAGCAGGTAGGGGCCTCGCTTGAAGTGATGGACCGCGACTCGAAGAAGATGCGCGACACCCGTCCGTTCCTCTTTACCGACCTGAAGCATAGCGTCGGCCTTGACGAAGTAATCGACTGGCTGAGCGCGCGCATGCGCTCTTCCGAATGGAGAAAGCTGGGCACGGTTGCTTCCCCCGGAGATCTGGCCATGGGCGGACACAGTCACGGCCACTCTCACAATCACACCCATGAGCCAGCTTTGTAAAAGTTCACCAGGCCGGAGTCTCTCCGAGCAACTTACTTCTGAAACAGCAGCGGCGCAAAATGAATGAGGTTGTCGCGCCACACCGGCCATTGGTGATGGCCTGGCGTCTCGATCGCCGTCACCGGCAGGTTCTCGGCCTTGAGCGCCGCGATCATCGTCTGATTCGGCTTGAGCAGGGCATCGTCGACTCCGCAGGCCATCCACAACAGGTGCAGGTTGGCCTTCTGCGGGGTCAGTGCCGGGATTTGCGGCAGCGTATTGGCGTTGATGCCTGCGGAGAAAGTCCCGATCCAAGCAAACAGCTCGGTATGGTTCAACCCGGTGAGCAGGCTCTCCTGGCCACCCATCGAGAGGCCAGCAATGGCGCGGTGCTCGCGGTCTTTCGCAACGTGATATTCGGCCTCAACCTTTGGCAGCACCTCGGTGAGCAGCATCTGTTGAAACAGATCGACGCTCTGCTTGCTTAAGTCAGGCGTGCGGCCTGGTTTGAGGATCGCCATGTTGCCGTAGCCAAGCGTCATGACCACGATCATGGGTTTCGCTTTGCCGGAGTCGATCAGGCTATCCAGAATAAAATTCGCCTTACCGACCGCGAGCCATCCGTCCGAGGCGTCCGAGTAGCCGTGCAGCAGGTAGAGGACCGGGTAGCGGGTTTTAGCCTTCGGATTATAGCCTGGCGGCGTGTAGACGTAGTAGTCGTCCTGGTTGCCCGCGAGGCCGAGCACGACGTTCGTCGTGAAGAAGTGGTGGGTGATCTCTCCATGCGCAACAGGTTGCGGTTCCCATGGCATTGCCGGCGTGCCGGGAATGGTGAACATATTGGCAAGTTCCAACAAGTTATTCGTCACCGTGGGGTTCTTCGTATCGAGCACCCAGCTGCCGTCCACGCGAAATCGGTAGGAGTAAATCTCCGGGGCGTAAGGCTGGGGGCTGGTGACGGTCCACAGGCCTGTCTCGTCTTGCAGGAGCGGCAGACTGGCTCCTTCGACGGCCACCGTCACCTCTTTCGCATTCGGCGCGGCGA
The DNA here is from genome assembly GCA_965199205.1 of Acidisarcina sp. Classification (GTDB taxonomy): domain Bacteria; phylum Acidobacteriota; class Terriglobia; order Terriglobales; family Acidobacteriaceae; genus Acidisarcina. The sequence goes on along the minus strand of OZ240688.1, from coordinate 204,690 downwards.
TGCGGAAGGTTACCGTTCCGTCTGCATGCACCTCGGGTGAGAGATAGGCCGGAGCTGGGGTTGCACGGGAGCCCAACTTCTCTGGCGCCGCGCCCTGCGGCGGGACCGGCCGCAAGGTCGAGTTTTGGGCGGAAGCAACCACGGGAAGGATTGCTGAAGCGAGCAGCAGGCTTCGCACGATAAAAATATCTGGCTTATGCATGGGCGAAAGTTTATCGCATCCAGCGCCGGCTTCCAATTTCCGGCCCAGCCGTTGGCCGGAAAGCAAATTCGGTCTCGGCCGAACGCCGCGACCCAGCCACTTAGCTACTCCCAGCCTAACGAGCCGCCATTCTGATACTCGATCACGCGGGTCTCGAAGAAATTCTTCTCCTTCTTCAAATCCATCACCTCCGACATCCAGGGAAAAGGGTTTTCCGTCGCTGGGAAAACCATCTCCAGCCCGATCTGCCCGCATCGGCGGTTGGCGATAAAGTGCATATACTCTTCGCACAGGGTGGCGCTCAATCCCAGGAATCCTTTGGGCATTGTGTCGCGCCCGTAAGCCGCCTCTAGCTCTGCCGCGGAGCGGATCATGCCTCGCACCTCCTCCCGGAAGGCCGCCGTCCAGAGATGCAGATTTTCATTCTTGATCTGGTTGATGACGTCAATGCCGAAATTCAAGTGAATCGACTCGTCGCGCAGGATGTACTGATATTGCTCGGCGATCCCGATCATCTTGTTGCGCCGGCCGAGCGAGAGAATCTGCGCGAAGCCGGTATAGAACCACATCCCCTCAAAGACCACATAAAAGGCGATCAGGTCGCTAAGAAAAGCCTGGTTCGTCTCCGTCGAGCCCGTCTCGAACTGAGGGTCGCTGAGATGCTTCGTGTAGCGGATAGCCCACGCAGCCTTCTCCGTAATGGAGGGTACCTCGCGATACATGTTGAAGAGCTCGCCCTCATCCAGCCCAAGGCTCTCGACAATGTACTGGAAGGTATGCGTGTGGACCGCTTCTTCAAAAGCCTGGCGCAGCAGGTATTGCCGGCACTCCGGGTTGGTCAGATGGCGATAGATCGCCAGGACGATGTTGTTGGCCACCAGCGACTCCGATGCTGCGAAGAAGCCCAGGTTTCTCTGGATGGCGCGGCGCTCATCCGGCGTGAGCCCATGGGCGCTCTTCCACAAGGCGATGTCGGCTTGCATCGAGATTTCTGTCGGCATCCAGTGATTGTTGCAACCCGAGAGATATTTCTCCCAGGCCCACCGGTACTTCAGCGGCAGCAGTTGGTTCACGTCAGCGCGGCAGTTGATCATCGCCTTGTCCTCGACGCGGACCCTTCCATTCCGCAGCACGTCTTCAGTGAAACTGTTCTCTAGCCCGACGGGCTCTATGGCGGCCACCGTCGTCGTCACGAGAGCCGCCGGTATCTCGTCCACTGTTTCGTTCCAGTCAAGCATCTTTACTCTCCTCTCGTTCGCGTGGGCGACATTATTGGCAAGCTTCGCAGCTGGGGTTGTCGACCGCGCAGGCCAAGGCCTGCGCGGTCTCCATGGCGACAGCATTCAGCTTGCCGTCGGTGCGGTTCATCGTCGATTTCTCCACGTGCGTCGCACTGCGCGAACGCAGATAGTAAGTAGTCTTGAGGCCGGCATGCCATGCTTCGCGATAGAGCGCATCGAGTTTCTTGCCGCTCGCCCGACCGATATAGAGGTTCAGCGACTGTGCCTGGTCAATCCATTTCTGCCGTTGTGCCGCCGCCTGGATCAGCCACGTCGCGTCGATCTCAAACGATGTTGCATAAAGCCGCTTGATCTCGTCGGGCACGCGATCGATGGGGCCAAGGCTTCCGTCGAAATATTTAAGGTCGCTGATCATGACCTCGTCCCATATGCCGAGTCCTTTTAGGTCGCGGACGAGAGAAGCATTCACGACGGTGAAGTCACCGGACATATTCGATTTGACGAAGAGATTCTGATAAGTCGGCTCGATGGATTGGGTCACGCCGCAAATATTCGAGATCGTCGCGGTGGGAGCGATTGCCAGGGTATTCGAGTTTCTCATGCCCGTAGTCTTGACTCTCTCGCGCAGCCCGGACCAATCCAGCTTCGCCGACCGGCTGACCTGAAGCTCGTGCTTCCGCTGGGCCTGCAGCAGCTCGACAGAGTCGATCGGGAGAATGCCCCGGCTCCACAGAGAACCGGTAAAGGTCGCATATTTGCCTCGCTCCGCCGCCAGGTCGACCGAAGCAGAGATCGCGGAGAAGCTGACCAGTTCCATGCTCTCGTCGGCGAACCGTACCGCGTCGGTGGACGAGAAGGGAATGCGCAGCGCATAGAGCGCATCCTGGTAGCCCATCACGCCGAGGCCGACGGGACGATGCCGCAGATTCGAGTGGCGCGCCTCCGCCACCGTGTAGAAGTTGATGTCGATGACATTGTCGAGCATGCGCATCGCGATTCGCACTGTCTTTTCCAGATGCGCCTGGTCGAGTCCCGCAGCGGTGATGTGGTTCGCCAGGTTCACAGAGCCGAGATTGCAGACCGCGATCTCCTTGCTGTTGGTATTCAGCGTGATCTCGGTGCATAGATTGGACGAATGCACCACGCCGGCATGCTGTTGAGGGGATCGCAGGTTGCACGGGTCTTTGAAAGTGATCCATGGGTGGCCGGTCTCAAAAACCATCGTCAACATACGGCGCCAGAGGTCCACCGCCCGCACCGTCCTCGTCACCCGCAGCTCGCCACGCTGCGCCTTCGCTTCATAGAAGGCATAGCGCTCTGCAAACGCGTGTCCATAGAGGTCATGCAGGTCGGGCACTTCGTCGGGAGAGAACAGCGTCCACGATGCGTCGGCCTCGACGCGTTCCATGAAGAGGTCCGGCACCCAGTTCGCCGTGTTCATGTCGTGCGTGCGGCGCCGGTCGTCCCCGGTGTTCTTGCGAAGGTCGAGAAACTCTTCAATGTCGACGTGCCACGTTTCCAGGTAACCGCACACCGCTCCCTTTCGTTTGCCGCCCTGGTTCACAGCGATCGCTGTGTCGTTGGCAACCTTTAAGAACGGCACTAGCCCCTGCGATTCTCCGTTCGTCCCGCGAATGTGCGAGCCAAGGCCACGAACTCCGCTCCAGTCGTTCCCCAGGCCGCCCGCATACTTCGACAGCAGCGCGTTGTCTTTGATCGCCTTGAAGATGCCATCCAGGTCATCCGCAATGGTTGTGAGAAAGCACGAAGAGAGCTGCGGCCGCAGCGTTCCCGAGTTGAACAGGGTCGGGGTCGAGCACATGAAATCGAAAGAGGAGAGCAGCCCGTAAAACTCGATCGCCCGCGCATCGCGATCAATCTCGCGGGCCGCGAGCCCCATCGCCACTCGCATGAAAAAAGCCTGCGGCAGCTCAAACCGTATCCCGTCCTTATGCAGGAAGTACCGATCGTACAAGGTCTGCAATCCCAGGAACTGGAAGTTCCGGTCCCGCTCCGGTTTGAGCGCCGCCGCCAATGCAGGCAGATCGTAGTTGGCTAATTCCTTGTCCAGCAGCTCCAGTTCGATACCGCGCCTGACAAATTCAGGAAAATATTGTCGATAGTCGAGAGCGCTCTTCTTCTGCGAGGCAAACACTACCCCCGGCAGCACGAAGGATAATGCTTCGTCTCTCAGATTATTCAGAAGCAGGCGCGCGCTGACGTAAGCGTAGTTTGGCTCCTGTTCGACGAGAGCTCGCGCAGCCATGGTCTGTGACAGTCCCAGCTCGCGCAGGGGAATCCCGTCATACAAATTCCGTCGAACCTCGGCCATCACGGCATCGCTCGAAACCCCTTCCAATCCCGCGCATGCCGCCGCAATCAACTCTTCCAGCGCAACGGTATCCAGCGCTTCCAGGCAGCCATCTTTCAACCGGACCTGCAGGCTCGCCCGGGCGGCAGTACGTCCGTTCGGCTCATGCTTGCGCCGCTCCTGCGCACGTTCCTCGCGATAGAGCACGTAGGCCCGCGCTACCTTATGATCGCCGCTGCGCATCAGCGCCAGTTCCACCTGGTCCTGAATGTCCTCAATGTGGATAGCGCGCCCCGGCCCCGCCCTGCGGCTCAGCGCCTCGACAATTTGCAGGGTCAACGCTTCGACGGACTCGTGGATCCGCCGCGAAGCCGTAGCCCCGGAGCCCTCGACAGCGACAAAGGCCTTGGTGATCGCCACCGCGATTTTGCTTGGATCAAAGAGGGAGAACGATCCGTTTCTCCGAATGACCTGAAGCGATGCCGTGGATTCCGGGATGCCGCCGTAACCGACAGAGAGTCCGGCGGCGGCTGGAGAGCTGGTGAGGAACTCGTGGATTGCAGGTGCGGCCATGCATGGATCTCCTTGGCCTCAGGAGCGTGCGAAGAAACATCGGCATGTTCCTCGTCGAGGAACGAAGAACCGGCCAGTGCCACTTCGTCTCCCCTCGGAGGCGCGAGCGAATAGTTCCATGGCAGGTCTTCGGACTCTACAGGCTCAACCCTACTTGCCAGACTTCCCGAAGCGACAGCTTCAGTGTTTTCCTGGCTTTCGTACCTGCTTACCGCTGCGGGGCAGCTCCGGATTCTCACCGGATTCCCTTTTCATTCTCCTCGCGGAGAAACCTTGGAGATACCACCATATATTGGGTCAATCGCCCGCGCAAGCCTATTTGTAGTACCTGTGTTGTGGAAAAGTATGCCTGGCAATTCGCCGATCTCCATCAGGAGATGCCTCAAACCACGCCGCTCAAGGTGCAGGAGATGACCTTGTTACGGCCGCTGTTCTTCGCGCGGTACAAGGCAGAATCGGCCGCGGCCAGCGCATCTTTCGCAGAGTTCACCAGGGGGTTGGCCACGGCCGTCCCGATACTTGCCGTGACCGGTATGCTCACGCCGTCGAGAAACACCGGTCCGCTCGCGACCGCCCATCTCACTCTCTCGGCGCAAGCTTCCACTTCCTCTTGCTCGCAATCCGGCAGCACCACCAGGAATTCCTCGCCGCCATAACGCCCCACCAGGTCGTAGGACCGCACCGATTCCTGGATTCGTTTCACCGACTCCTTCAGCACGGCGTCTCCGGCGTGGTGGCCGTAGGTATCGTTCACCCGCTTGAAGTGGTCAAGGTCGAGCATAATCACTCCCGTCGTCTTGATGGATCGCGCGTTATTCTCAAACTCTCGATTGAGAAGATCGAGAATGGTCGTCCTGTTCCAGATCGCCGTAAGTCCATCATGGGTCGCCTGAAAGTGGAGCTGGTCTCGGGCCTGGGTCTGCTCTTCCTGCAGCGTCAGAATGCGCCTGCCGGCTCTCAGCCGTGCGCGCAACTCACTACGGTCGAACGGCTTCGATAAGTAATCGTCCGCCCCCGACTCAAGCCCGGTCACTAAGTCCTCCGTACCATCCTTCGCCGTCACTAAGAGGATGTACTGATAGGGCGATTTCTGCCGCTCCCGGATCAGCCGGCATAACTCCACCCCATCCGGTTTCGGCATGATCCAGTCCAGGATCAGTAAGTGGGGTGGGCGTTCGCCCTGCAACAATTCCCAGGCCTGCGCCCCGTCGGCGGCAATCATCACTTCATATCCCCAGCTCTCGAGCCAAGTCCGCAAGATCTTGCGAAACATGGCGTCGTCCTCGGCCACCAGCACCCGGTTGCACGCGGAGCCCGGCTGGTCTAAGTTCCGAGAGGCGGTGACGGAATGAGGATTGTTCAGCATCGTTGTTAACGATCTACGGGGCATCGATCCCCGGTGCAGCACCAAGGGCTGGCGCCAAACCATCTGCGCCCCAAACTCTCTCTATCGGCAGCTTCCAAATTCCTCGCGAATGCCAAGAAACAAATAGCTCGCTTCCCGGCAGCGACAAATTCGGTTGGGGAACAAAGTCCTTATCCGCCGCTGCCCGCAATGGGGCCAGGGGAGGGAATCGGCTCATTCCCTCCCTCCGGCCATCGAGACAGCGCAAGTGCTTGCCGATAGGCCCACTAGCGGACCTTCCGCTATTTGTCTTCAGTACCCGGCTCCAGCAACGCCGTCCGCGCGAAGCCGGAAAACCGCTCAACAGGAAGACCGGCACATGCAAGCGGACAAACATCCCGGAAGGGGCCTTGAACCGCCCTGGGCGCAACTGCGGCTACCGCCCTTTCCGAGGGTAGCGATCCAGGTCATGCAGTTGGCTAGCAGGGATAACACCACCATGCTCGAAATGAGCGCCCTGATCTCTGCCGAGCCTGCCTTCTCTGCGGAGGTTCTGCTGCTCGCCAACTCTCCTCTTTACGCCCGCCGCGTTCGAGTCGGCAGCATTCTCCAGGCGATAGCTCTGCTCGGCACCCAGAACCTCAAGGGTATTTGCTTGACCGTCGGCGTACGGGCCTACTTGGGGGGGTGCCTGCATCATCCAGTGCTCCGCGCGATATGGCGTCACAGTCTCGCCTGTGCTTTCCTGGCGCAAGAGCTTGCCACTGCCGGAGTATTGCGGAGAGATGCCGCCTATACTGCGGGAGTGATCCACGACATCGGGCGGCTGGCGCTCGCGGTTCTTCAACCTCAACCCTACGCAGAGCTTCTGTCCACGCACATCGGCACGGGACACAGCATGCTGCAGGCGGAGCGCGACTTGTTCGGCTTCGACCATTGCCGCGCCGGCGCCCATTTAGTGGAAGACTGGCACCTGCCCACGGACCTGCAAACCCTGGTCTCCGGTCACCACGACAGGGTGCCGGGGGAGACCGGCTGGAAGCTCGGCGACTTGATTCACGTGAGTTGCCGCATGGCCGATACTATCGGCTTCGCCGTCTTCCCCGGATGCGAAGCCACGCCCTTCGCCGATCTCCTGGAAGAATTGCCGCCGCGGGAACGAGCCAGTTTTCGTGCTGATTTTGAAAGACTCTCCACCAGCGTCGGCGACAGGATCAACGCGCTCGAGCACGGGTGACGTGAACTGTCTGCCCAGCCGATAAACACCGGGGACAGATTTGTGCTCACTCGCGCCAGCGTCGCACTCCGGGTCGGTGATTTCATTCAACCTTCATACCAAAACTCGCACAGGCCCGGGAGGGTTCTGCTCCTCGTCCTGCTTGCCCCAGCCCTTCTGCCGGCACAGACCACCCGGGCACTGCCCACTCTCACGACCGCACGCTCCGCGCATGAACTGAGCAACAAGGAATCGGTCCGGGGCTACCCTGTGCATTTGCGCGCCGTCGTCGACTACTACGATGCCTATGTCGACCCGCGTCGCCCCAGTCTCTTCGTTAGCGATGCGAGCGGCAGCGTCTACGTAGTTCCCGCCATCGCTCCAGCCATCCCTCTCAGGCCCGGCGAACTGGTAGACATCGCCGGCCGAAGCGCTCCAGGGGATTTCGCCCCGATCGTCGACCGTGCCCAGGTCCATGTGGTGGGGCAATCCCATCTTCCGGCCATTGCCCCGCTCGTCTCGATGAACGAGCTGCTGACCGGTTCCCAGGATGGGCAATGGGTACAGCTCGACGGCGTCGTCCGCTCCGCGCGGGAGTCCGGCCGGAACACGACCCTTGAACTTATGCTGAGCGACGGCGCCATTAACGCCACAACCATCACCGAGCCGACGGCTGATTACGCGGCCCTGATTGACGCGCGCATTCGCATTCGCGGCAATATCGGTCCGATCTTCAATCACCGCGGGCAGGCCACCGGAGCCCACCTTCAATTTCCAGGTCTGCAGACCGTTGTCATCGAGGAACCCGCTCCGATCTACCCTTTTCTTTTGCCCGTGACGCCAGTCGGCAGCTTGCTGCACTTCTCTCCGAATGTCGCCTTCCGCCATCGCGTTCACATCCGCGGGCCTGTCACCCTCGTCTGGCCGGGCCGCCGGCTTTGTATCCAGGATGACTCCGACGGCCTGTGTGCGCAGACCACGGAAAAAACCTCTCTGACGGTCGGGCAAGTGGCGGACGTGATCGGCTTTCCCGTCGCTGGAGATTTCGCCCCTACGCTCGACCGCGCCATTTATCAGGTCGCACCAGGGCAGCAGGCAGTCGCCATTCTGCCGGTCGTCGCGGAGAAGGCCATCGTGGGAGATCACGATGCGCAGCTGGTCGAGATCGAGGGCAACCTGATCGGGGAGGACAGGGCAGCCCCTGACCCCAGCATTATCCTGTCCTCCGGCAGGTTTATCTTCTCCGCGGCGCTCCCCATCGAGCTCGGAACCAGCCCGATGCTGGGGTTGCAGGAGGGCACGGTGCTCAGGATTACCGGCATCTGCTCGGTAGAGCCGGATCCTGGAGTGCGGCCGCCGGGAGCAGGGTTCGCGCTTCCCAAATCGTTCCGCATCCTGTTGCGCTCCTCCTCCGACCTGGCCGTCCTGCATACCCCTTCCTGGTGGAACGCGCGGCATACCCTGCGTATTCTGCTGGTTGCCCTGGCGATCACCATCTCCGTGCTGCTCTGGGTCAATATTCTCAGGAAGCGCGTCAGGCAACAGACCGGGTTGATCCGTTCTCAGCTCCGGGAGGCCGCGGACTTGCGGCAATCGGCCGAATCCGCCAATCGCTCCAAGAGCGAATTCCTGGCCAACATGAGCCACGAAATACGCACTCCTCTGAATGGTGTCATCGGTATGACCAGCCTGTTGCTTGAGACCAAGCTCGACAGCGACCAGAGGGACTGCCTCGAGATTGTAAAAATTTCAGCAGACTCGCTGCTCACCGTAGTCAACGACATCCTCGATTTTTCCAAGGTCGAGGCAGGCAGGATCGACCTTGAGGTCATCGAGTTCGACCTGTGCCAATGCGTCGAGGAATCGCTCAAGAGCTTCGCCTTGCGCGCAGGCGAAAAAGGCCTGGAGCTCTTGTGCGATATTGCCGGCGATCTACCCGGCCTCGTCCTGGGCGACCCCGGCAGGCTGCGCCAGATCATCGTGAATCTGCTAAGCAATGCGATCAAATTCACAGAGCGCGGCGAAGTCTTGCTCAAGGTCGAGATCGACGGGAGCGAAGAACAGATATACCTGCTGCGTTTCAGTGTCACGGATAACGGCATCGGCATTCCTCTTGAAAAGCAGGCTGCGATCTTTTCCCCCTTCACCCAGGCAGACTCGTCCACTACGCGTCAGTACGGGGGCACCGGCCTGGGCCTGACCATCTCTGCCCGCCTCGCCTCTATTATGGGCACAGGCATCCGCATCGAGAGCGAGGTAGGCCGAGGTTCCCGCTTCAGCTTCACGGGACATTTTCAGGCGGTGCAAAAAGAGCTGGAAGCGAAGACGATACCGGCGGCCGAACTGCTTTATCACGTCCGGATTCTGATCGTCGACGACAACCAGACGAACTGCCGGATACTTGCCGAAATGCTGAAACATGCGGGCGCGCGCGCACGGTACCTTCACAGTGTGCGTCATGCCTTGCAGCTGCTGCGATCGGCCGCGCAGAGTGGGGAGCCCTACCAGATTCTGCTGGCGGATCTCGAGATGCCGGAACTGGATGGAGCCTCGCTGGTAGAGGAAGTCAGGAAAGACCTCACCATCGCTTCCATTCCCATCATCATGCTGCTCTCAAATAGCGGACGCGGAGAGCTGGAGCGCTGTCGCCAGTTGGGTGTCTCTTCGCACCTGTACAAACCCATCTTCAAGGGTGAGTTGCTGCCGGCGATTGTGGCGACTCTGAAAGGAGAGACGGCCGACGAGCCAGCCCCGGTGCCTGAGCCAGCCGAGACATTCCTCGGCCGGGTGGGACTCTCGATCCTGCTCGCCGAAGACAATCTCGTCAATCAAGCGGTCGCCACTCGCATGGTAAGGAGGCTGGGGCACACCGTCGTCGTCGCCAATAACGGCGGCGAAGCACTCAGCCTGTCCGCACGGCGACGCTTCGATCTCGTGCTCATGGACATTCAAATGCCGGAGATGGACGGCCTCGCCGCCACTGCCTTGATCCGCCAAGCCGAGAGATCGACCGGAGCTCACCTCCCGATCATCGCCATGACGGCCCACGCCATGGATGGCGACCGCGAACGCTGCCTCCGCGCCGGAATGGATGGATATGTCTCCAAACCCATCAATCCAACAGATCTCGAGGCGGCCATCACCGCCGCTCTCCAAGGCCGGGAGGCGGTCGAGGCAAATCCGGCCCGCGAACAGCGATCTGAAATTGTGGTCGTCGCCGCAAATGCTTGGAGCAGGGAAGGGATGCGCAAGAGACTTGGGGACGATGAGCAACTCCTCGATCAAGTCCTTGCCATTTTCCTGGAAGAAGCGCCTAAACACCTGGCAGAATTGCGGCGTGCCGTTGCCCGGCAAAACGCACAGAAGGTGGGGACCTCGGCGCATACCCTCAAGGGGGAGTTGGGGTACTTAGGCGTTCCCGAGATCGCGCAGATCGCACGCGAGCTGGAAGAAGCTGCCGGCATCGCGGATTTCAAGGAAGCGGCGGCCTTGCTTCGCCATTTGGAAACAGCTATCTGCGGAGTGATTGCCTCCATCGGAGGCGCCGCGGACTCGCAAATGAACCTTCATTCCGCCGGCTTGTGACCTTGCGCCGCTATCTTGAAACTATTCCCTCGCACCCCGGCAACATTCGTCTCCAGGGCAAAAAGAGAGCCGGCAAGCCGTTCCCAACGCCCCGCGGACGAAGCAGCGGTCGTCACGAAAAGCGTGGTTTCGTCCCTGCCGCCAAAGGTGCAGTTGGTCACGTTGGTGACCGGCATCTCGATCACCTGGTCGATCTCTCCGTCCGGAGAAACCCTCACAATACAGCCGCCCCCGTATCGGCAGTTCCAGACATACCCCTCTATATCGATCGCGGAACCGTCAGGAAGCCCGCGATCAAAACCCTCGAAAAACGATTGCTCTGACCGGATTGAACCATCAGCCCGGTCATACTCGTATGACCAGAGACAGTTTTTCAGCGTGTCGCCGAAATAAAATTTAGAGCCCTCCCCGTTCCAAACCAGGGTATTTGCAATGCCAAGGCCCCGCCGCTCTTCGGTAGCTGTGCCATCGCCATCGATGCGATAAAGCACTCCATCCCAGCCTTCCGCAGCTACGGCAGCCCCATCGTCTTTGACGTTATTGCGCATGGTGCCGAGCCACACCGAGCCACGCGGATCGACCGCCGCATCGTTGGACCGGAGAGCAGGCCAGCCAGGCACGCGGAAAACCAGTTGCTGGCGCTCCTCGCTCTCCGGCTTCCACAGCAGAATGCCGGAGCCGAGCGCCAGCGCCATCGTATCTTTGCGGCTGGTCGCCATGACACCCGTAACCGGCTCGCCGAAGAACCAGGTCTTCACCTCTCCGGTCGCGAGGGTATAACGATGAACCAGGAAGCGATTGATGTCCGTCCAGAACACGCATGCCGTCTCCGGTTCCCATAACACCCCCTCGCCGCAGACATCTCCGGCCGTTGCAATACACCGGGGTTCCGTAATGCTTAACTTTCCACGCGAAGACACTTACTTTCCTCCCCGGAACTCTGCGACTGCCGCCTCTGGCGTTCAGGAATCGAAGCGCTCATTATGACAGCCAAATGTTACTGTAGAGCATTCTCGGATTCGCGGTCCGGAGAGCCCTGCAGCGCGCCCTCTGGCCAGAAGTACGAGGAGGGGGAAGAAACCAGCCTTGCGCGTGTTGGTCGTCGAAGATGAGCCTCGGCTCGCGGAAAATATCGCTCGGGCCTTACGCGAGGGGCCGGGTTATGCCGTCGATCTTTCAGCCGACGGCCAGGAAGCCCTGCTGCTGTCGGAAGGCCGCAACTACGACCTGATCTTGCTCGATCTCATGATTCCGAAGTTGAACGGCAGGGAAGTCCTCCGTTCGTTGCGCGGCGCGCTCGATGGCACCCCGGTACTCGTGCTCACCGCGGTAAGTGGAATCGATACGACCATCGATCTGCTCAATTGCGGAGCGGACGATTACATGACCAAGCCGTTTGACCTCGGAGAGTTGCTGGCGCGGGTCCGAGCGCTCATTCGGCGGGGAAAAGGCGCAGCTCAATCTGTCCTGGCTTTTGGAGAGATTCGGCTCAATACCGCCGAACAGACCGTCTCGAACGCTGGCGACACCGTCGATCTCTCGCCCACCGAATACCGCATTCTCGAGTACATGATGCATCGCCCGCGCGTCATCGTCTCCAAGAGGGAACTGCTGGAACACCTCTACGACTTCACCTGGGAACACCACTCCAACGTCATCGAGGCGCACGTCTCAAACCTCCGCCGGAAACTCCGGATGACCAGCGCGAAGACTCTCCTCGAAACGCTGCGCGGTCGGGGCTACCGCCTTGCAGCCATCGATGTCGAACCATTATGAAATCCACTTCCATGACTCGCCAGGCGATAGTGGCCGTCCTGCTGACGGAGCTCTTCTGCGCGATCGCCTTCTCGGGCACCGCGCTCTTTCACGAGTGGCAGACGCGCCTGCGCGCCCTGGATGTCATGCTGCAGGGCCGCTCCGACTCGCTCCTGGGTGCGATTCAGGATGCTGAAGATCCCGAGGCCAATGTCACGATTGACCCGTCGGAGCTCGCCGTACCGTCAGAAGATGTCTTTGCCGTCTACAACCGCGACGGGCGCCTTCTTGGAGCTTCTTCGCGCGCTCCGGCGGTTCTGACCGGGCGGCAGCGGGACGGCTACTCGAACCGCACGGCCGATCGGAGCGGCTATCGAGTGCTCCAGCGCGACGCCGTGCGCGTCATTGATCGCCCGGAAAATGGCGGCGTCGGCCTGCGGCGCCCCGTAACCATCCTCTACGCGGTACCATCCGGCCAAATCTGGCACGAAATCCTTGAGGCGGCCAGCTTCTACGTCCTGATCAGCTTTGCTCTCTTCCTGCTAACCGCCGCGTTCATGATTCTGCTGTTGCGGCGAGTGATGCGGCCCATCGGGGAGCTCGCCAGCCTGGCTTCGGCCGTATCTTTCCGGTCGCTTCGCTTTGAGCCGCCTCCTTCCGCCACTCGCGTTCTCGAACTGCGGCCGCTCGCGGAGACGCTCTCCGCCACCGTGGCGCGCCTGCGCCAGGCCGTAGACAAGGAACAGCGCTTCGTCAGCGATGCCGCGCACGAACTGAAAACCGGGGTCGCCGTGGTGCGCTCGACCATCCAGGTCTTGATGATGAGCTCGCGGTCACCCCAGGATTACGCCGAAGGCCTGGAGCGCCTTCTTGAGGACAACATGCGTGTGGAAGAACTCGTCTCGCGCATGTTGACGCTTGCCTCTTCAGAGCAAAAGACCGACTCTCAGCCTCCGACGATCAATCTCGCGCAGAGCGTCCAAAGCGCGGTCGCCAATCTGCAGAGCTTCGCGACCATGCATTCGATCGAACTCGTCACCGCGATTGCGGAGCACGCCCCCGTACGCCTGTCGAGGGAAGAGGCCGAGGTCGTCACCTCCAACCTCGTCGTCAACGCACTGCAGCATAGCTCCCACGCATCGAGAGTGGAGATCAGCTTGACTCGTTTCGAACGCTCCGTTGTTTTACAGGTCCAGGATTTTGGCGTGGGCATCTCTCCCGAGGCACTCCCCCGTGTCTTTGATCGCTTTTATCGGGAAGATGCCTCTCGGAGCCGCAAGACCGGCGGTGTCGGCCTCGGCTTGTCTATCTGTAAATCGATCGTCGAGGCGGCCGACGGATCGATTGTCATCGAAAGCGCCATGGGCGCCGGAACTACGGTAAAAGCTACCTTCAACCTCGCTTGAGGCTGTCAACCCCGCACCGACGGTGCGCCCATCGCAATCGATGCGCGACTCCCATGAAATACATCGCGACGAGCTTACGCTAGTTCGACACATCCGGCCGACCGCTGGCCTGGATCGTTCCGTGCATCTGTCGGGCATACTCAATCAGCTGCTTCGAAGGGTCTCCCGACCCCGGGAAGGCGCCGGCAGACATCCTCGCTCCTCGCCGAATTGCATTCTCCAATTCGCGCACGTTTCCCGGCCAGGTATATTCGTCCATCATGCGCAGGGCTTCGTCGTTCAGTTCGTAACTGGCTCCGCTTTGCTGGCTGAGATAGTCCAGAAAGTGTGCCGCCAGAAAACCGATGTCGCCGCGCCGTTCCCGTAAAGGCGGAAGCCGGAGCGTGACCACGTTCAGCCGGGAGTAGAGGTCTTTCCGAAAACGTCCTTGTTCGACCAGCAGAGATAAATCGCGGCTGCTCGCGGCCAGCAGCCGTGATTCGATCGGGACCTTCCGGCTCGCACCCGCCGGCTGCACTTGTTTGTCTTGCAGGGCCAAGAAGAGCTTCGCCTGCAACTCGAGCGAAAGTTCGCCGATCTCATCCAGGAAAACCGTTCCATTCGCGGCCGCAACCAGCAGGCCTTCCCCCGGGCGGCTTATACCGCCGGCGCCGGGTCCCGCAAATCCAAAAAGTTCCTCGTCCAGCAGGCAGGCATCGGGCATTCTGCAGTCCACAGACAGAAATGGCTGGCACGAGTGTGGACCCTTGGCGTGAATGGATCGAGCGACCAGGTTCTTCCCGGTCCCGATCTCGCCCACTATCAAGGCAGGATACGAACCGTGAGCTACCTTCCCAAGCATCCGAAGCAGCTTGATCATGTCGGGACAGCGGCCGACGATCGTACCCGGCTCTTGCGGCGTCAGTTCCCTCGGCAGCGGGCGCCTGTCCGGCGCAGGCAGTGTCTCGCTCGCTGCCATTCGTTCCAGCACGGCGGCCAGGCCGGCGGGAGAAAACGGACGGCTCAGCAGGCCGTGCGCCCCGTGCCGGATAGCGCGAAGCGCCGACGACAGGCTCATCAGAACGACTGCCGTCTCGGGGTACGGGGCATCCATCCCGGAGAGCATTCCCAGTCCTTCGCCTGCCGAAGAGTTCAGATCGAAGACCACGAAATCCATACCGCTGTTTTGCATGGCAGCACGGGCCTCCGTCGTGCTCTCAAAGACAATTGGCGATAACCCTTCCATTCGCATACCTGGCCCACACCCATTCCGAGGCAGACTCGCCCAGTAAATACCAGGAGATCCGCTCATGCATTCGCATGTCGCAGCAAGGCATCGCTGATGCGGCTGACAGCAGCATCGACAACCGACAAAAGCCCGAACGATCGTTCTGCGACACTGTAGGAAAGAAGGTTGATTCACTTATTCCACGCGTGGCTTAGACGTGTCAACCGGAAACCCGGCTGATCAAAAAAGAACACTGCGCGAGTTCTGAAACAGGACGACTTCTGCGGCAAAGCCGCAGTGATCTTCCGCGTGCCGTTCCCTGGCAGGGATCGCCACCCTTCACTATGTCGGCCACGCGCGCAGCGCGCCGGCAGGCGGAAAAGGCCGCCGTCTGTATCGAGAATCCCTCTTCGTGGAACTTCAGGGCCGCATCCCATCAGTGCGAGATCATCGCGAGCAGAGGAGAAGCAGCAGGTGGATATCAAAGCAGCATTGGGTCTGGAATCGGAGAAGAAGGTTCGCTATGGTTTCGTCGCATTGGGCGACATCGCGCAGGAGGCAATGATGCCGGGGGTGAAACATACCGGAAACTCAGAGATCACCGCTCTTGTGACCTCCGATCCGGAAAAAGCGCAAAAACTCAGCGCAGAGTATGGCGCAGCCGCGACTTATGCCTACAGCCAGTTTGAAGAGATGCTGCACTCCGGCAATGTCGATGCCATCTACCTGGCCACGCCAAATTGGCGGCATACAGAGTTCGCCGTGCCTGCGCTCAAGGCCGGCATTCACGTCTTGGTCGAAAAGCCGCTCGAGGTGTCGACGGCAAAATGTGCTGAGATTCTAGCGGCGCAGCAGCAGTCCAATGCCAGGCTGATGGTCGCCTATCGTCTTCACTTCGAGCCCTCGACCCTGGCTATGATCGAGCTGGTCCGTTCCGGTGAGCTCGGTGACGTGCATCTTTTCACCTCCACGTTCGCGCAAATGGTCTCCCCTGGCAACCATCGCGCCAAAAGTGGCGATCTTGCCGGCCCCGTTCTTGACATGGGCCCATACCCCGTCAACGCGGCCCGCTACGTCTTCGGCACCGAGCCCGTCGAGGTAGTCTCGGCCATCGGCACCCGCCATCCCCAGGCCGGCCTGGGCGACTTCGACGATACCGTCGCCGTGACCTTGCGCTTCCCGGAGGGTCGCATCGCGCAGTTCGTCCTGTCGTACTTCGCCAATACGATCGACACCTATTACCTCGTCGGGACCAAGGGCAACGTGCAGATGAATCCCGGCTTCATGTACGGCAAATCGCTCGAGCAGGTCATCACCATCGGTGAGACGAAGAACCACAAGAGCTTCAAAAACACCGACCATTTCGGCGGAGAAATGAAGTACTTTTCCGATTGCATCTTGAATGGCATCGATCCCGAACCGGACGGAGAAGAGGGCTACGCCGATGTCCGTGTTCTCGAAGGCATTCTGCAGGCTCTCAAGACCGGAACCTCGCAAAAGCTTGAGCCCTTTTCACGCAGCAAGCGCATCCACCCATCCAACCAGATCCAGAAGCTCTCTGCACAAAAATCTCCCGAACTCGTCAACACCTCAAATCCCGGAAAAGGGAAAGACAAAGTGCCTGAGAACTAAACCGCTCACCGTGGGCTGGGCGCACGCCTCAGCGGCCAGTCCGCAACGTTTTCCCGCGGCATCCGCTCGTTCTTTCTTAGTACCCGGCCTTAGCTCAAAAAACCTTGACGCTCCATCCATTGCAGGAACAAGGTGGTCCATCCCGAAACTGGCGCAGGATTGCTGCTGCGCACTCCAAATCCATGCCCTACGCCGGCATAGACATGCAGTTCTGCCGCCACGTGGAGCCGGGTGAGCGCCAGGTAAAACTCCGGCAGCCCTTGAGAGATATCCGGCCGATCGTTGCCGCCGCACGCCAGAAACGCCGCCGGCGTTTGCGCCGTGAGCCGCCTGTCAGCCGGGATCGCCGGATAGACAAGCGCCTGAAAATCCGGCCTGGAGCTGATCCTCTCCAGGGGATCAGCCGCCGAAGGCATACCTTCGTCATACCGGGTGCTCGCCAGCGCCGCAAGCTCCCCTCCAGCCGAGAACCCCATCACGCCGATGCGTCCGGGATCGATCCCCCACTCTTTGCTGCGGCCGCGCACCGTGCGAATCGCCCGCTGCATATCGCCCAGCTCCGTTCCTTCCACCGTATACTTTGCCCCCGTCTCTTTGGCCAGGCGATACTTCAAAATGAAGGCGGCGACGCCATGCTCACTTAAGAACTCGGCAACGTGGTAGCCCTCATGGTCGATCCAGATCTCCTTGTGGCCGCCTCCAGGCGCAATGATCACCGCCGCCCCCGTTGCGATCTCTGCGCGGGGAAGGTACGGAGTGATCGTGGGTTCCTGAACGTGGGTGATCACATGCTCGCCCTCAGGCGTGATCCGCATACTCTCGGGTGGCGAATTCGGCGCCGAACCCGGAGCACCATGAGACCAGAGCTTCACCTCTGTTTGCTGTCCGCAGGCGAGAGCAGCCGCCAACAGCAAGCAAGGGAGCAGAAAGCTGTCTCGCATTTGCTTCAGAGCCGGCATCGCGTATCCCTCATAAAAGAATTTTTCGACCAGGGCAATACCGCGCGATTTACCAGCCCCGGCATGTTCTTCAACGCCCTGATCACATCGTATGCGCCAGCGTGACGAAACAAATCCACTGCCTTTCCCGTCAGAACGTTGCCCATGCCTTCAGCGAGCCTCTGTGAATCCTGTTACCTTTGACGGCTGAGCACCCTTGTCCATTTTGAGGAGCCATCAAGAATGTACCGGTCTTTCGCCATGAGTGTCATTCTCTTGATGCCGGTAGGCGTTTTCGCCCAGTCCGCCACAGCAGGCAGGCCCACCATCACCGGCATTTCGCATCTCACGCTCTTCGCGGATAACATCCCCAAATCGGAAGAGTTCTACAGAGCTTTGCTCGGCTGGCAGCAGGTACCTTCCGCCGGTGCGGCATCAGGGGTGCGCTTCTACGCCAATCACCTCCAGTATGTCGAGTTGCTGACCCCTCCCCGACCGGGTCTCCCGGATCGCCTGGAGAGTGTCTCCTTTTCCGTCGGCGATGCTGAGGCCCTTCGCAGGTATCTCAGCGCCCGCGGAGTCTCTGTGCCCTCCGCCGTCACTCGAGAACAAAATGGAGATCGCAGCTTTGCCGTCCACGATCCGGAGGGCAACAAGGTCGGCTTCACCCAGGCCGGCCCTCATCCTCCGGCTGCGCCGGAATCCCTCTCCTCGGAACTCAGCTCGCACATTATGCACGCTGGCTATGTCGTACGAAACCGCGAAGCTCTCGACCACTTTTACAAAGACCTGCTTGGCTTCCATCTCTACTGGCAGGGTGGGAACCCGGACACCCAGACCAACTGGGTCATGATGCAGGTGCCGGATGGAACCGATTGGATCGAATACATGCTGCTCCTGCCGGCCAGTCCTTCGCTCGCGCAGTTAAGCAGCGCCAACCATCTCGCGCCGGGCGTCGGGAGCGTCGCCGATCTGCAAGCCGCGCTCCAAGCACGCGGATGGAAGCCGGCCGGCGGTAAAGATCCCAAGGTGCTCGGCGTCGACGGAAAGTTGCAGCTCGACCTGCACGATCCCGATGGAACCAGGATCGAATTCATGGAATTCGCGCCTGTCAAACAACCATGCTGTTCTCCATACACAGGCGCCCAGCCCACCGCCGCGACAAGCTGGTAGTCACTCTGCCGCAGCTATCGGTCGAAGCCCCATCGGCCCCGATCGCAAGGCCGCACAAGAACGTCCAAGGAGAAAGATGAACCGCCGCCACTTCAGTCAGCTCGCCGCCTCCGCCGCTCTCGGAATGAACCTGCCTCGCGCCTTCTCTCAAGCCGCGTCTTCGCCGGCTCCCCTGCCTCCGGCGCAATTCAAGTTTTCTTTTATGCTCTGGACCATTCAGAAGCAGGCTTCCTTCGACAAGTCCATCGAGATCGTCGCAGCGGCCGGCTACCAGGGCGTGGAGCTCACCGGCCAATTCCAGAAGTGGTCACCGGAAGAAACTCATCGCATCATGGCGAAGCTGCACTTCCTCGGGCTCATCGTCGACTCGATGAGCGGCGTCAAAGCCGGATTTGCGGCCGACCCCGAACTCTTCCTGACCCAGTTCGCCGCGCAGCTCGCGTCGGCCAACGAGCTGCAGTGCCCCCAGATCATTCTTCTCTCCGGCAAGCGGCTGGCCGGCGTCGACCCCAAGGCGCAGATCCAGACCTCGATCGACAACCTCAAGCGCGCCTCCGATCTCGCTGCAAAAAGCAATGTGCAGATTGTCATCGAACCGATCGATACTCTCGAG
The DNA here is from genome assembly GCA_965199205.1 of Acidisarcina sp. Taxonomy (GTDB): domain Bacteria; phylum Acidobacteriota; class Terriglobia; order Terriglobales; family Acidobacteriaceae; genus Acidisarcina. The sequence continues at coordinate 185,493 of OZ240688.1, read as the reverse complement.
AATCCCACGATCTTCCTGGATACCGTCACCACCGGCTTCGAGATCGTCCGGGCGATCGGCAATCCCAATGTCAAGGTTTTGTACGACTTTTACCACGAACAGCGAACCTACGGGAATCTCATTGAGAAGCTCGAGAAGAACATCGACTGGGTAGGCCTGGTTCACATCGCCGACGTGCCCGGCCGTCACGAGCCCGGAACAGGCGAAGTCGACTACCCCAACATCTTCCGTAAGCTCGCGGAACTCAAGTACAACAAGTTCATCGCGATGGAATACTATCCGACCTACGATATCGAGGCGTCGCTTCGCGACTCGCGCACAGCTGCACTGCAGGCAGCATCGTCACCCATGCCTAAACCTTGAGGCTGCGCGGCCAAGACTATGCGAGTTCGCCGCAGCGGCTCACAAACTCAAGCGCCTTTCGCTTTACCTCGGACGCGCTGTCTCCAGGCTTGTACATGGCGGAGCCGATTCCATAGCCCGAGACGCCAACCTGCTTCCATGCGGCCATACTCTCCGGCGTGACGCCGCCCACCGGGACCACGCGTGTGCCCTTCGGCAGCACCGCCCCCAATGCTTTGAGAAATGCAACCCCTCCTACCTCAGCCGGAAAAAGCTTCAACGCATCGGCGCCGGCCTGAAGCATGGCAAAGGCTTCCGTCGCCGTCGAGAAGCCCGGCACTGCCGTCAGTCCCAGGCTCTTCGCATGGCGCACGATCGCTCCATCGGAGTGTGGAGTGACAATCAGCCGCCCACCCGCCGCCGCGACCTGGTCCACCTGTCCGACGCTGGTGACTGTGCCCGCGCCGATCAACATGCGCCCCCCGAAACCCTCCACCGCCAGGGCAATACTCGTCAATGGGTCAGGGGAGTTCAACGGGATCTCGGCAATGCAGATTCCCGCGCTTTCCAGTGCCTCAAAGACAGCAACGACCTCGGCAGAAGTGATACCGCGCAGAATTGCTATCACCGGGCAGCGCACCAGGTAGGTCGTCAGATCCATAAGAGCCTCCTGCCGAGTAAGGTCAGTCCGCGCGCGGCAGCATCCTCGATAGCAATGGTCGATCTTCCGCCGCAAGCGGCAATCGCTTTCTGGTACAAGCTGCAGAGCTGCGACGCGCCCACCAGGTGGATGTGCTGATGCTCGCGGATCATGGCTCTCACTTCGTGCCCAATCAGCAAACCCGACAGGTACGAAGAGGCCTCCTGCTCCTTCATCTCCGCCGTGAGCACCAGCGTCCTTACTCCAAAAAGGTGGTGAAGCACTCCGCCTGCATCTCTCGACCGATCGACACCACGTAGAAAGGCTGCATCGAGCATCGGTCCGGCAGTCATAAGCCGCGCAAGGATTGTGTGGGTCGACAACGCCGCGAAAATCTCGCCAGTCATGAAGGTCTGGAACGCGGTAATCTTACCGTCCTCAACCCGCACCCACTTGGCATGCGTACCCGGCAGGCAGATCGTGTCGTCGCTCTCGCAGCCGTTGAGAACTCCCAGAATTTCGGTCTCCTCGCCCCGCATCACGTCCGGAATTCCGTCGGCGCTGAAGCAGATCATCCCCGGCGCCAGTCGAACCTCTGCCTGCTCGAAATCCACCACGACCATAGCCCCAACCAGCTCCGCCACCCCGCCCGGGCAAGACACGTACTGAGCTTCCTTCCATCCCTGGCGGCTGCCGACCATACCCGCCAGCAGAATCTGCCTTTCCCCTTCATCGAGCCAATCGCCGATCTCTCCACGCAGGGCCGTCGCGAAGTTTCCGGCTTCAACAGAGAGAATGCCTCCGGGTGATTCCCTCCGTTCCAGCACCTCGGCGCCCGCGCCAATCCTATAGGCGCGGAAGTTCGTCGTACCCCAATTCACTGCAATCAAACCAGCTCCTCATCGGTGGACTCCCTGCGTCCGCTTGAGTGTAGTGGAAGCAGCGCTTCGTCGCAGAAAGACAGCCACCTTGCCGCATCCGCTTCTGGCCCATCACGACCCCGCAATGACGATCGGCACAACCCTTATTGCTGCCGGTCTTGCACCAGGTCCTTCAATTTACTCATGGCAGCCGAGGCAAGAGGCAGCAGCCGTCGAATACTTTCAGGCGTACCCTCGTCTACCTCTATAAGGTAGAACAGATTGCATAGCGTCTCCACCACCGTGGCCAGGTCGTGCGACCGGTCTCCGTTATCGAATGCGCCGTCTTTGTTCGTCAAAGGCATAGAGGAGCTTAAGTCCAATCAGCAGCATAATGTGCGAGTTCCGCAGCAGAAGAAAACGCAACTTTTTACAGTCTCGTCGCAAAAATGCGGCTGAGCCGAGTGAGATGCTCATAAGGTGGTTTTTCTTCTGCTAAATGCCTGAAAATCGAGAGAGCGTACCGTTTGGCTAACAAACGGGCGAGTAGAGGTCGCTTTGATGAGATCGCGCATTCTGCTGGTGGGGGAAGATTCAATGCTGCTGGCAACCCGGGCATTGCTGCTGAAAGAGTGGGGACCAATGACAGTGGGCGCCCGCGAAGCCGGCGACGCGCTCCGGGCGCAGCGATATGACGTCGTCATCCTCGGTCAGTTGGTGCCCGTCGAGAGCGCCCGGGCGCTGATCGAACAGGCTCGCAGCCAGAACCCGCCTCCGGCGATCCTGGCCATCAGGAACACCGGCGAGGGAATCGATCTCGGCGTTGAAACTCACATCACCAACCTGTGGGAAAGCCCCGCTTGGCTCGCGCGGTGGGTCGGCACCGCTCTCAACCGGCACAGCCGCCGCAAGGGCAGACAGGCAACTCACCCTCCGCCTGGGACCGATTACCGCAAGGAGGAATCCGTTCCCGGCAATTGACGCGGAGAACGTAAGTATTCCCTCGCATAGACGCATCCGGCAATCCCCGCAATCCTGCGTCGTCCATAAAGTCGGAGTATTCTCCCTCCGAACCGCTTTCCCCACGAAAGCTGCCCGGGGAAGGCAACTGCCCGCACCGATCTCGCCTCGTACTGAAAGAGCAAAGGGAGTCTGTTACGGGCTTCTGTAGAAATGCACGAAAGGAATGTATGACGACTTCAACGGTTTCAAACAAGGAAGTAGAGAGCACGCTGCGTTCTGTTATCGAGGTGCTGATCGACGGGCAAGAGGGATTCCAGAAGATCGGCGATGAACTGAAGGACGAGACCCTTAAGCATTATTTTCTCGCCGAGTCTTTGAAGAGAGCTTCGTTTCGCGGAGATCTCGAAGATCTGCTGCACAAAGAAGGGGTTCATGACGTCAAGGAAAAGGGAACGGCGAGCGGCACCGTCCATCGCGCCTGGGGAGAGCTGAAGTCCAAGATGGGTGGCAGCGATCACACCATTCTCGTCACCGCCGAGCAAGGCGAAGACGCCGCCAAGAAGGCCTACAGCGAAGCCCTCGAAAAGGAGCTTCCGCTCCCCGTGCATCAACTGCTCTCCAGTCAATATGCCCACATCCAGACCTCGCATGACTACGTGAAGGCGGCTCGTGACAGCAGGAAGTAAGCCAGCCGCATTCAACGCTATTCGAGCCATACTTCTCGATCAGCCTATTTTCAACCCTTTTAAATAAAAGAAGGGCAGCCGATTGGCTGCCCTTCTTTGCGCATGCACGGAACCTTTCAGCTAAGGATAAAGCGCGGCAGCATTGTCATGGAGATATCCGTGAGCCAGCAACAGCGCCTTTTCTTCCGTCAGTTCGTGATTTAGGACCATCTCCGCGAGCGCCCCTGCAAGGGCGGTACGGGCCGTGCGCACGGCGATCCAGTCGCTTTCCTCCGCTCCCACAGCGTCGCTGAAGGGAAATGCGTCTGAACCGAAGAGGATCTTGTCCGGAAACAGCAGCAGCCAATGCCTCAGCACGTTCTTGAAATCTGCCGGATAAAGATACAACTCTATCAATGACGAATCCAGGTAGACGTTCTTTCGTGCCGCCAGCCATATCGCCTGCTCCTGGAACGGATAGCCGCCATGCAGCAGCACAAAGGTCGTCTTGTCATACCTCGGATCACGAAGAACATTCTCCAGGTTCAACGCCGTACTTTCCGTGACGCTGAAGAAATCACCGGTACCGACGGCCGAATGGATATGTACCGGCAGTTTTAATCGCCCGGCCTCCACCAGCAGGTAACGAAAGACGAAATCCTGAAAGTCCTTATACTCCGCCGCCGTCGGAACGCCGCCGCCCCGGAACTTGGCATAGACCGCAGCAGCCGTTGACCGCGGCGGATCGTCGAAGCGCAGCGTCCGGAAGTAGGCAATCTCAAACTTGACAGCCACCCCGCCCTGCCGCTGATTGTCTTCCAGCAGGTGGCGGACAAACAATAGGTAGTCATCGAGATTGCCCGGCAGCGATATCAGCCCCTCTTGCGCCAGCTCGAAGTGCAGCTTCTTCTCCTGCATGGGCAGATAGACCGCCTCGTCGCTGTTGCGGCCAATCAGCGCGCGATTGTCAAAAGGGAAGAGGACAGAATCGACGAAAAACACCCAGCGAAAACGTTTTGGCGACAGATACGGTCCCAGGCGCACACGGTTCGCAAGCGCTTGCTCGACATGAAGCTGGTCGAGAATGCCGTTGAAATAAGCAAACCCTTTTTGTTGCTGGCGCAGTTCCGCCTTGCGCCGGACGAGCCACTGCAGATGCTCCGGCGTCGCATCGTCATACGGATAGTGAAACAGCTCCTTCGACGCCGCGATCAACTCCGGATTGTCAGCCCGCAGTCGCAGCGGCGTACTTCCCGGCGTCGATGCCATCGCGTCCACATCGGGGTCGTCGGCAAAGCCCGGGTGAGAGTGATTGTCAAAGATCGGGATCTTGTCGATAGCCGTGAGCAGCCGATCGTAGGTGGACTGATACTCCTGCGGAGTGGCAGGTGAAGGCTCTGGCGGCTGCTGGCCGCCGGCCGTCATGGCTGCGGCGACGAGCGCCGTGAAAAGAGGGGACTGCCACTTCCGCAACGAACTCCTCACCCGCTCACCTGCCGATCGCTCGATTGTCCGCACGCATCTTTGCACTTCATCATCCACCCTCTTTCATTTCGGGATCGTCTCGCCTTTCCGGAACCGCGCGCGGCGCTCTCCTATTCTCACCTCGGCAGCGGGTGTACACAACCGGTTCCGCAAGAGATACTGTGTAGCACGATGCCGCTATTTCAAAAGGTGGAAGAGCTAAGCCAAGACAACCTCGCGGCACCTGAAAGCTGGCAGGGCAGGCACGAGATCCGCGCCCTCCTTGAGCTTGCGATACCCGTCGTCCTCGCCGAACTAGCCTGGATCCTTATGTCCGTCGTCGACACCATCATGGTCGGCCGCCTCGGTCCTGAGGCTATCGGGGCGGTCGGGCTGAGCAGCTCCCTTTACTATGTACCCGGCCTCTTCGGCTTGGGGCTGATCCTCGGCCTCGACACTCTCGTCTCTCAGGCCCACGGCCGCGGTGAGGCGGACGAGTGCCGCCACTGGCTGACGTACGGACTTTACATCGCCTTCCTGGTGAGCGTGCCGGTGATGGTCATTATCTATTGGACGCCTCTGCTGTTATCGGCCTGGGGCACGAATCCTGCCGTCACGGCACAGACCACAGCCTACCTTCGCTTGCTCAATTGGGGCACCCCTTGCCTGCTTGTCTATGCAAGCTTTCGCCGCTTTTTGCAGGGCATGGGTGTCGTCAAACCCGTGATGTTCGCATTGATTTCCGCCAATCTGGTAAACCTGGCAGGGAACTGGGCCCTCATTTACGGCCGGTTGGGGGTTCCCTTTATGGGCGTTCGCGGGTCGGCGCTGGCCACTGTGCTCGCGAGGCTCTATATGGCCGTTTTCCTGCTGGTGGTCGCGTGGCGCCACGAGCGCAAACGCGGTTTCTCCCTCTTCTCCGGCTGGCCGGCACCCCGATGGCAGCCCATTCAGCACATTCTGCAACTCGGCGGCCCCGCAGCGACGCAAATGATCTTCGAGATAGGGGCCTTCGGGGCGGCGACCGTCATCGCCGCTCGACTGAGTCCGGAAGCGCTTGCAGCTCATCAGGTTGCACTGAACATTGCAAGTGTCACCTACATGGTGCCGCTTGGCATTTCCGCCGCCGCCGCCGTTGCCGTGGGCCACGCAACCGGGGCCGGCGATGCGCCCCGCGCACGTCGCGCCGGCTGGCTGGCAATCGGTCTGGCGACATCATTTATGGCCGTTATGGCCGGAATCTTAACGTTTTTTCCACGATCCATAGTCCAGGTTTATAGCTCAAATGCGCAAGTACTGGCGATTGGCGCCCCTTTGCTGGCCCTGGCCGCAGCGTTTCAGATCTTTGACGGCGTACAAACCGCCGCCACCGGGGCACTCCGAGGTCTCGGTCATACGCGGATGCCCATGGTCCTCAACCTGGTCGGATATTGGATGATCGGCCTGCCTCTCGGCTATCTGCTGTGCTTCCGCGAAAACCTCGGCGTCTTCGGTGTCTGGATCGGCCTCACCATCGCTCTGGTCTTCATAGCGATCCTGATCCTGCTCGAATGGAAGAAGCGATCGTCCGTGGCCCATCCGGTATCCCACCGGCACCATGACCAGGCCCGAACCCGCTAGATCGAGCCGTTGCGTATCAACCGGCTGCACAAGCTCAATTCGCAAGTTATGTCCGATAACGTATATTCTGTAAACTAGAACTGCGACTGGGCAGCTTCGACGCTTGCTGCTGCGGATGACTGCGTCGGCCGACTCTATCCCTGCCCTCATGCTCCACGCACGGGAACACGATTCAGTCGCAGGACGCGAATTTCTCAACAATCTCAGATGGATGCGGGTTGCTGCGGGTCCACTTCCGCCGATATTCAGAAGCTTACGGCGAAGCCCCTTGGTATCTGTGATGGTAAGTCGATCAAGGAGATGTCAAATTTCCGTCTGACCCTGAAAGCTATTTTCCCCGTGATGAGGGACACGATTCGTTTACTTCATGAAGAGCTGCGATCCCTATGCACGAACTTACTCGCACAACATGGTGCCGGCGCGTATGGCTACATCTTGTAGCGGCCCATGTCTTCATCATTAAGATTTTCGAGCCAGCGGCGTAGCTCGTCGGCTGAAGCGGAGTCTGCGGCGTTCGGCACCACCTTGGCAACCCGCAATACTTCTTCGCTGACGTAGATGGGGCAGTCCGCACGCAGCGCCAGGGCAATCGCATCCGACGGCCTCGCGTCGAGGGTCACAAGTTCCCCGTTCTGCTTCATCCAGATGACCGCATAGAACGTATCGTCTCTAAGCTCCGTTACCACTACACGTTGCACCTCGGCATTCAACCCGTGGATGAGGTTTTTGAGTAGATCGTGGGTCATGGGCCGAGGCGGCGATGCCTTCTCCACCTCGAGCGCAATTGCGTTGGCTTCATACAGCCCGACCCAGATCGGCAGAACCGTGTCGCTCGCCACATCTTTGAGGATGACGATCGGCGCATTGGTCGATGGATCGACCATAAGGCCGCGAATTTTCATCTCGATATCCATAAACCCTGCCCCCAGTGCCATGCTTGCCGCCGCACTTTGCGCCGCCACACTTTGCTCAGATGCAAAAAGACTCGCCGACCAGGCTGTTTGGAAATGCCGCCGTCACCCGCACCGGAACATAGCTGCCCGGCGCTGGCAGGATGGGGCTCTTCGTTGTGAAATTTAGCGTCTTGTTCTGGCTCGTCCGGCCAATCACTTGCCCACGCGGCTGGTTGTACCCCTCAACTGCAGCTTCAAGAACATGGCCTATCTGCTTTGTGTAGTTGAGTTTCTGGATCTCACGCTGACGCTCCAGCAGGCTTTGCAGCCGGAGAGACTTTTCTTCATCGGGGATCGAATCGGGCATATGAATCGACGGAGTATTGGGGCGTGGAGAGTATTTGAAGGCAAAAACCGCGTCGTATTGCACCTCGGCGAGTAGGTCCATTGTCTGGATAAAATCGTCGGCAGTCTCTCCGGGAAAGCCGACGATCATATCGGTCGTCATGCTGATCGAGCGCTTCGCCGCTCGCACCCAGGAGACACGCTCCAGATACTGCTCGCGGCTGTATTCCCGGTTCATCCTCTGCAACACGCCCGAAGAGCCGCTCTGCACCGGCAAGTGGACGTGGTCGCAGAGCTCCGGCACCGCATCGATTGCCGCTACGATGTCCCGGGTAAAGTCACGGGGGTGCGAGGTCGTGAAACGTACCCGCCGGATGCCCTCGAGCTCGCCGATAGCGGCGAGCAGTTCGGCGAAGCTTCGCTTCCCTTCCGGGTCCCGGTAGGAATTTACATTCTGCCCAAGCAGCTGGACTTCGCTGTACCCGGTATCGGCCATTCGCCTGGCTTCCGCAAGCACCGAGGTCGATGTCCGGCTGCGCTCTTTGCCGCGCGTATACGGCACGACGCAATACGCGCAGAACTTGTCACAACCCTCGATGATGGTGATGTAGCCGCGGTAGCGATTGGTGCGCGCGGTAAACTCCGTTTCGAAGGTTTCTTCGGTCTTGCGGTCATCGAGTCCGGTGATGCGCGTCTCGCCGGCTTCGAGCCGGGCGATCATCTCCGGCAGTTTTCGATAGGAGGCGGAGCCCGAGACCAGCGAGACATAAGGGGCGCGCTCGAATATCTTCTCGCCTTCCTGCTGCGCGACACAGCCGAGCACCGCAAAGCGCTTTCCTTGTTTGTGCAGCTTCTTGTAATCGTTGAGCCGGTTAAAGACTTTCTGCTCTGCCTTATCCCGGATCGAACAGGTGTTATAGAGGATCAGGTCTGCATCTTCCTCCACCTGTACCTGCGCGTATCCCTGCTGCTCAAGCGTTCCAACGACTTTTTCGGAGTCGTGGACATTCATCTGGCAGCCGAAGGTCTCGAGATAAAAGGTCTTTGCAGGCGCCGCGAAAGGTTCCATATCAAGCCTAAGTATACAGGCGTTGCCCGCGGCACTATAGGCAGCCACGCTCGAGCACAGGCGGCGACCTTCCAGCCGCTTTGCCGGTCCTCAAAGAAGCGGGTTTTCTGCGGATGCGCCTGGCGAGCTGCCCAGCAGGACGATACTGCCGATCACCCCGGCCATCACCGAGGCGGCCAGTGTTCCGATCTTCGCCATGTCGACCAGCGAGTCGGGTTGGAGCGCCAGGCCTGCGATAAAGAGCGACATGGTGAACCCGATGCCGCACAACCAGCTCGCGCCGAAGATCTGCCTCCACGACACCCCGTCGGGAGCCGAAGCCAGCCCCGTCCGATGCGCCAGCCAGGAGAAGCTCATGATACCCAGAGGCTTGCCGAGCAGCAACCCCAGGAAGACCCCGATGCTGACCGGATGCCGCACCGAAGCCTCGACCTGGCCAAGCAGATGCACCCCGGCATTTGAAAAAGCGAAGATCGGCATGATGAGGAAGCTTACCCAGGGCTGCAGCGAGTGTTCCAGCCGGTGCAGGGGCGTGTCCACCATCTCGCACTGGCTTTCGAGGGTATGAATCACCGCATGCGCTTCAGCCGAATTCGGTTCGGCGGCATCAAAGCGGTCTAATAACCGCCGGCATCGACTCACAAAGTTTTTTCTCTCGATCGAGCTCTTCACCGGGATCGAGAAAGCCAGCAAAACTCCCGCGATGGTCGCATGGACGCCTGACTGCAGCACCGCGAACCATACGAAGACGCCGAGAAAGGCATAGACCGCCGGATGCCTGACTCCGGCCCAGTTCGCGACGAACGAAAGCGCGACACCCAGCAGGCCAAGAGCCAGGCTGATGTAGGAGATATGGGCAGTGTAGAACAGCGCGATCACCAGCACGCCAAAGACGTCATCCACAATCGCCAGCGCCGCGACAAATACCTTCAAGGAAGGTGGCACCCGGCTGCCCAGCAATGCCAGCACGCCCAGCGTAAAGGCGATATCGGTCGCCATCGGGATACCCCACCCGCGAGCATGACCGCTCCTTCCGTTCACCAGCAGGTAGAGCAGCGCCGGCACGAGAGATCCGCCCAGGGCAGCGAGAAAAGGGAACGCCGCCTGGCGCAGCGACGCCAGTTCCCCAATCAGCACTTCCCGCTTGATTTCGAGCCCCACCAGGAAAAAGAAAATGGCCATGAGGCCATCGTTGACCCAGGTATGCCGGCTCCATGAGAGCACGTGGCGACCCAGCCCGATCGAAAAGCTGGTATGCCAGATCTCGTGATAATTTTCTGCCCAGGGGGAGTTGGCCCAGAGGAGCGCCACTACAGTTGCCGCCAGCAGCAGGATGCCTCCCGCCGCCTCCATGCGGGCAAAGCGTGCGAAGGGACTGATCAGTATCTCGATCGGCGCCCGGTTGGCCGCAGAAGACTGCGCGGAAAGCGCCATGCTATTCCTTCGACCCAAGATTGAGAGAGGGGCCCTTGAAAACGATCCCAAGGGCATCCATCTGCTTCCGCGAATGTAGCACGATTCATGCGCCGGCTGAGGGATGCAGCGTGCGATGGAATCTCTGACCTGGCACGGGCGCGGGGAGTAGAGTTCCGGGGCTCGTCAGGCCAGCCGCACACGGTTCTTGCCGGCGCGCTTCGCCTTCAGCAGCGCGTCGTCTGCGTGCCCGGCAAACTCTGCCATCGTCCATCGCGAAGATTCGAGTGTCGTGACGCCGATCGATACAGTCACAGGGCGCTCGGCTTTGTCCTCGTCTCCGGCGATCGCAAGCCGCAGGCGTTCGGCCGACTCCATGGCCGTCTGTTTGGAGCTGTTGGGCAGAATAATGGCGAACTCTTCGGCTCCGTAACGCGCGACAAAGTCGGTCGACCGCACACTGCCCGAGATCAGTGCTGCCAAGCTCCTGAGCAGATGGTCGCCGTCGCCGCGGCCAAACTTTTCATTGAAAAACCGGAAATCGTCAATATCGAGGATGATCAGCGCCAGCGGCCGGTCATAGCGGCGGGCAGAGCTAAACTCCCGCTCGAGCGCCGCCTCGAAAGCCCTCCGGTTCGGCAGTTCCGTCAGCAGGTCGGTTACGGCCAGCGACTCCAGTTTCGCGTTGGCGGCCTCGAGCGCCGCCTGGTACGACCCGATCTGCTGCTGCGCCAGCTTGTCAGCCGTGATATCCACCGCAAAGCCGGCCACGTACTCGCGGCCTTGCGCGTCGCGAAAAGGAAATTTATAAGAGCGCCACCGTTTCACAGCCTGCGCCGATCGTTCTGGCGATTCTCCCCGGGCGGGTTGCGCCGTCTCCTCCACGATCAACATCTTCCAGTTCCGCAATACCGTCTGATCGTTTTCGCGAAGAGCGTGGGAGGCCTCTGCGGGCCAGAGTGCTTCGTCGTCTTTGCCGAGCCACGCCTCCCGGTCGATGCCGTAATGGTCGGCAAGCTGTTGGTTGTAGTAGACCATCCTGCCTTGGGCATCTTTCATAAAGCCGAGGAAGGGAGCATTGTCCATGAACGCGTGAAAGAGCCCCTCGCTCGCCCGCAGGCTCTGCTCGACCAGGCTGCTGCGATCGATGGCGGACTGCAGCGCTTTCTGCTGCCGTCGCAGGTTGATCTGCTTGTTCACCTGGCGGGCCAGCAGTGTCAGCGCCTCGCACTGCACTTGCGTCAACCTTCGAGGCAGACGATCGATCACGCACAGGGTGCCCAGGTGAAAGCCGTCGGCCGTGGTCAGCGGAGCGCCGGCATAGAACCGGATCTTGGGTTCTCCCGTGACCAGTGGGTTGTCGGAGAAGCGCGGGTCCAGCGTCGCGTCCTCGACGATGAACAGGTCCTCCTGCAGGATCGTATGCGAGCAGAACGCCACATCGCGCGGGGTCTCCGTAGCCTCGCTGCCAATGTTCGCCTTAAACCACTGGCGTCTTTCATCCACCAGAGTGATCGAGGCCATCGGAGTGTCGCAAATAACCGAAGCGATCCGCGCCAGGCTGTCAAACTCGTCTTCTGGACGAGTGTCGAGCAATCCCGTCTGCCGTAAGGCCTCGAGTCGTTCCTTCTCATTGCCGGGCAGTTCGGCTTTCATCCGTAAATCGCTCCACCAGGTAGGGTCTTCGTACTTATCGACAGCTGGGGAAGGTAGCCTTACGTTGTAGATCTCCCACTGACACAGACCTGCGCTGCTCTTCTGGCCGCTTCGGTCGTCTGAATGCCGATTCGACTGACTTTTGTCGACATGCTGGTAAATCCCCAGGCTCCAGACGTTCCGCTTAGAACATTGTGTTCGCTCGGCGCTTCGCCTGCAAGTGAAACTGTTAAACTTATGTATATCGCGAGAGATAAAGTCGTGAGCAGCCGGCGCGGACTGCAAGGGAACAGGAGAACTCAAAATCATGGCAGAACTCAACACGAAGGCGAGCAATGGGAGCGGCAGCAGCGGCAATAATGGCGCGAATCATCTTCGCTTGAAACTCGGCCTTGCCGAGATGCTGAAGGGCGGCGTCATCATGGACGTGATGAATGTCGAACAGGCCCGCATCGCCGAAGAAGCCGGGGCCGTTGCCGTGATGGCTCTCGAGCGTGTGCCCGCCATGATCCGTGCCGAGGGCGGCGTCGCCCGCATGGCCAATCCGAAGCTGATCAAGCAGATCATCGAGACTGTCTCGATTCCGGTCATGGCCAAGGCCCGCATCGGGCATTTCGCCGAGGCCCAGGTGCTGCAATACCTCGGCGTCGACTTCGTCGACGAGTCGGAGGTCCTGACCCCCGCCGACGAAGCTCACCATATCGACAAGCATGCCTTCACGACCCCGTTCGTGTGCGGAGCGCGCGATTTGGGCGAGGCTCTGCGGCGCATCTCGGAAGGCGCGGCGATGATCCGCACCAAGGGCGAGGCCGGCACCGGCGATGTCGTCCACGCGGTCAAACATATGCGGCAGATCGTGAAGGAAATGAAGGCGCTCACCGTGCTCGGCGAAGAAGAGCTCTATCTCGCGGCCAAGGAACATCGCGCCCCCTATGAGCTGGTGCGCATGGTCGCCAGGACCGGCAAGCTCCCGGTGCCGAACTTCTCGGCCGGCGGCATCGCCACGCCCGCCGACGCGGCCCTGATGATGCAGCTCGGCGCCGAAGCGGTCTTCGTCGGTTCCGGCATCTTCATGAAGGAGCGCGCCACGCCTCTCGACGTCGAGGGCGACGCAGGCGAGCGCGCCGAAGCCGTCTCCCGCGCCAAGGCCATCGTGATAGCAACCACTCACTTCGACGATCCAAAGATCCTCGCCGAAGCATGCGAAGCAGTCACCGGCACAATGAAAGGCCTGGCCATTGCCGCGCTCGAAGAATCTCAGCTTCTGCAGACCCGTGGCTGGTAGCTTCGCGTGAGCGACGGCGGCCACCCGCAGCAGCATTCTGTCGATACCGGCCCTCGGCCCAGGATCGGTGTGCTCGCCATCCAAGGCGACTATGCCGCCCATGCCGAGGCTTTGGCCGCTGTCGGCGCCGAACCGGTGATGGTGCGCACCGCGGAACAACTCTCCGGACTCGACGGCATCGTGATGCCGGGCGGCGAATCGACCACGATGCTCCGATTCCTGGAAAGAGGCGGCTTTCTTGCCGATCTCAAGGTATTTGTCGAGGCCAAACCCGCCTTCGGCACCTGCGCCGGCTGCATCCTGCTCGCTAAAGAGGTGCTGCATCCAGCTCAGGCCAGCCTTTCTGTTCTCGACGCGACCGTGGAGCGAAATGCCTATGGCCGCCAGATCGACAGCGCCATTCTCACCCAGCCGACCTCACTGCCCGGCGAACCCCTGGAGATGGTCTACATCCGCGCTCCGCGCATCACCCGCGTCGGAGCCGGCGTGGAAGTGCTCGCGGAGCGCGACGGCTTCCCCGTCCTGGTGCGCCAGGGCAAGCTGATGGCCGCCACCTTTCACCCTGAGCTCTCAGCCGATCGCCGCGTCCACCAGGCCTTCGTCGAGATCGTCCGCCAACATATGGCCGCTTTTTTGCGGGATCACGCCCAGGCGGTAGCTGGGCCGCCGGCAGCGCCGGTCGCTTCCTAGGCGCCTCGAGGTGAAGATGCCGGGAGCTGCGGACTTATGGATGCCGGCCAACGGCGCACTACACGGCCTTGCGGTCGACCGCCTGACGAAGCTCAACCTCAGTGCCGTTCTTTGCCTCTTCCTGCTGGCTCATCTTTTTCTCGCTCTTACCTTCTTCCGACGGCCCTTCTTCCGACGGCGGCGCAGCCAAGAGCTGCCGCGTTTTTCATTTGCCGAGTCGCTGCCGCTCGTCCTGATCTGCGGCCTCTATATCTGGATGGCGATTACCGCCCAACGCCTGTGGGCCGCGAATCGCTTCGAAGGGCCGTCGCTGACCGCCATGCAGGTGGAGGTGGTCGGCGTCCAATTTCAGTGGTACTTCCGCTATCCCGGCACAGACGCCACCTTCGGCGCAACCCGTCCTGCGCTCGTCGATGCCGGCGCCGGCAATCCCCTGGGGATCGATCCGCTGGACGCCCAGGGCGTCGACGACCTCGTCAGCAGCGAACTGGTCCTGCCCGCAGGCCGAGAGATCGATCTGCGCCTCCGCGCTCACGATGTGATCCACGGCTTCTTTATTCCCGGCATGAGACTCAAGCAGAATGCCGTCCCCGGCCTTACGCTCCACGTCCATTTCACCCCCATCGAGCCTGGCGAATATCCCATCCTCTGCACCCAAGTCTGCGGTCTGGGCCACGGCCACATGCAGGCGAAGCTGCGCGTGTTGCCGCCGGCCGCATTCCACCAGTGGCTCGCCGTCGGTGAGCAAAAGCGGCTCGCCCAGCAAAGTGCCGGTGGGGGCTTGTGAAAGCCGATCTCGGCGCGGCCAGCTGGTGGAAGCGCCGCCCTTCCGGGCGGCAGATCGGCCCCACGCCCGGCGAGCCCGTTCTGCCCGGGCCTCTCGAGGCTCAACCAGGATCTTCGCCATCGCGCCGCAACCCGCTCCCCACACTTTTCACCACCAGCCATCGCTCCATCGGCATTGAATACCTTGTGCTTTCGCTGCTCGCCGTCGCCGTCGGCACCATCCTCTCGCTCGTCATGCGAATCCACCTCGTCTGGCCAGATTTGGCGCTTCCCTTCTTCGGCCAGATCAAACCGGAAGACTATCTAGCGCTCGTCACCATGCACGGCACGCTGATGGTCTTCTTCGTCCTGACCACGGCTCCGCTCAGTGGCTTCGCCAACCTCGTGCTCCCTGCGCAGATCGGTTCCAGCCGCATGGCGCTGCCCACCGTGAACGCAATCGGCTTCTGGCTTACCGCCGTCGCGCTTGTCGTTTTGCTCGCCGCCTTCCTGGTTCCCGGAGGAGCCCCCATCTCCGGCTGGACCAGCTATCCCCCGCTCAGCGCCATCGCCGCTGCCGGTCCCGGCCAGGCCCTTGGTATGGACATGTGGCTGGCCAGCCTCGCCATCTTCTGCATCGCCTCCTGGGTCGGCGCGGTCAACATCCTTGCGACCATCGCCGGCGAACGCTGCGAGGGCATGACCCTGATGCGATTGCCGCTCACCGTATGGTCCTGGTTGGTCGCTTCCCTGCTGGTGCTCGTCTGCTTCAGCGTGCTGCTTGCCGCGCTGCTTCTACTCTTCTCTGATCGCCATTTCGGCACCAGCTTCTTCATCCCCATGGGCGACCTCGTCGCCGGGCGCATCCACTCGCAAGGCGACGGCTCGCCGCTCCTCTGGTTGCACCTCTTCTGGTTCTTCGGCCACCCCGAGGTCTACATCGCCGTCCTTCCCGGAATGGGCATCACTTCATCCCTGCTGGCAAATTTCAGCCGCCGCCCGGTGCTCGGCTATCCGATGATGACTCTAACCACCGTTTTCATCGGTCTACTCGGCCTGGTTGTCTGGGGACACCACATGTTCGTCAGCGGGATGAATCCATACGCCGGGACCGCCTTCGCCCTCACCACCATGGCTATCGCCGTCCCCAGCACCGCCAAGGTTTTCAGTTGGCTCGGCACCCTCTGGGGCGGAGGCCTGCGCCTCACCACCCCCATGCTCTTTGCCATCGGTTTCGTTTCCCTCTTCATTGCAGGAGGCCTCACCGGTCCCATTCTCGCCCAGCCGGCGCTCGATGCCTATCTCCACAACACTTACTTCGTCGTTGCTCATTTTCATCTCATCATGGCCATGGCGGGTGTCTTCTCGATCTACGCCGGCGTCTACTACTGGTTCCCTCTCATGGCCGGGCGCATGATGAACGAATCCCTCGGCAAACTTCACTTCTGGTTCACTCTCATCGCCGCATACGCAACATTCTTCCCCATGCACTTCGCCGGGTTGGCCGGGGAACCGCGGCATTACTCGCAGCTTGCCGATACTACCCCGGCGCTCGAAGCACTGCTTCCGCTGCAGCGCGGGATCACTGTCTCCGCGATCGCCTTAGCCGCCGCCCAACTGCTCTTCCTGGGCAATCTGCTGTGGAGCCTCTATCGAGGCGAGCAGGCCCTTGCGAATCCATGGCAGGCGACCACGCTCGAATGGGCGCCGCCGCTGGTCAAAGACATTGATCGCGCGGTCGCCACCGGCTCTCCGCCCGCTTCCCCACCCCGCTCGAAGCGGCGACGCGTCTACCGCGGTCCATACCAGTACGGACTTCGGCCCGATGGATCAGACTTCATATTGCAGTGTAATTCCGGTATAAAACCGGAGTAAGCTCTTAGACAACGGAGTCGGAGATGCCCGCAACATTCACCCGATCGACCCAGGTTGAGCCCGAACGCAGAGATACAGGAATTGGTGGCAAGCCGCCCGTCGATCGACGCCCAACCGGGGGCGGTGGCGAGGGCGACAATTGGGACAATCGCCAGCCCGGCCGCCGCGGCCCCCGCGAACTCCTCACCCGTTATCGTCTCGCTATGACCTTTGCGCTCGCCGGGGACATGATGTTTTTCGTCGCCCTGGTCAGCGCCTTTTTTGTTCGCCAGGCCGCCGGCCATATCGACGCCGGCAACAATTACATCTCCGACTGGCATCCGCTCTCGATTCCGCCCATTCTCTGGCTGAACACAGCGGTCCTGGTCTTGAGCAGCGTCACCGTTGAGATAGGCCGCCGCCAGCTCTTCCGCGAAATCGATGTGATGGAAGAGTGGTTTGGCCTTGGCAAGCCCACCGTCAGGCGCGCCACGCCGTGGCTGATCGCCACCATGGGTTTAGGGGCTCTCTTCGTCGCCGGCCAGTGGATCGCCTGGCAGCAGCTGAATGCGCAAGGCGTCTACTACGCCACCAACCCGAACAGCAATTTCTTTTACCTGATCACGGCCACTCACGCCGTCCATCTCATTCTCGGCTTGTCGGTGATCGGCTTCGCTCTCTGGGCGCTCTTTGCCCTCAAGCGCATCGAGTACCGCCAGATCGCTGTCGACTGCACCGCCTGGTACTGGCACGCCATGGGAATATTCTGGGTCTTTCTCTTCGGCCTTCTGGCCTTCTTTCAATGAAGACCCCACCGCTGGACTGCCGCATTCAGCCCCACCGAATCCCGCTTCTCAGGCTTTCGCTCTTCGCAGCACTCGTATCTCTCGGCCTCGCCCCCGCTGCCCGGGCTCAGGGATGCAGCCAATGCCGCGATACCACCGCCGGCAGCGCGCCCCAGGCGCGTAAGGCCCTCGCTCATGCCATCCCGCTTCTAGGCATTCCCGCAGCTGGCGTCTTTCTGGGAGGCCTGCTCCTCGCCCGCAACATCCAACCTGGCTCCCGGCCGGATTAGCGCCCTTTCGGCAACGACTCCGACCTTCCCATCCAGGCCTAAGGCCAGAATCCTCTCGTACTGAGTTGTTGCCGGATTTCCCGCGACGATCTAACCCTTACTTCGCGGTCAGCGTAAATCGCTCCTTGATCTGCGTCGTCATCGTCTTCGCCTTGAGATCGGCGACCCGGTACATCGTCGCGTCTGCCTGCTTGCCATGCACCATGAGCACAACGTAGTTGAAGTTCGGGAACTCCTTCCCCCGGTACAACTCCTGCGGGCTGTTGGCGTAGACCGGGTAAGGCTTAGCGCCCCCGCCGCCGCTCACGATATAGCTGACCCCGCCCTGCTCAAAGCGCTCGTAATTGTGAATGTGGCCCGACACCACGATAAACTTGGCATGCGCCCGCGGCGCCTGCGCCTCCAGGTACTTCCGCAGCTCCAGCTCCGGAGCTTCCGGCAGATCGGCGATCACCTGGCTTTGCACATCGTTGATCAGCGGCATATGCGTCAGAAAGAAGACGAAGTTCACCTCCGGCGGCAGGCGCGCCAGCTGCGATTCGAGCCACAGCCTCTGCGGCGTCTCCGGGTCGAAGGCCTCATCGGCATGGCCGCCGTTGGAATCCAGGGCAATCAGGTACACGCTCCCGACCTGCACCGAATACCAGCGCCGTCCGCCCAACCACGGAAACTGCGCAAAGTAATTCGGCAGGCCGGTCTCCTGGGTCGGGACCAGTTCATGGTTGCCGATCGTCGGGTAGACCCGCAGCTTGCCTGCCGTCCAAGGCATCGTCTCTCGCCGGTACACATCCCAGTCCGCCTTGTCCCCACCGTGAAACGGCAGATCGCCCGATACAAACAGGGCATCCGGCTTCTCTTCCGCGATCCGCTCCACCAGCCACTTGCGCACCCGCGGATTGGTATCGCTCGTATTCGCGGGATCGGTGAAGCGCATGTCGCCATAGACGACCAGCTTCAGGTCCGTACCTGCCTTAATCTCCGGCACAACGAAGGTCGGTTTGCCGGAAAGATCAGACGGCGGATCGGCCCAGTCCTCGGCAGGCGAGGCAGCCCGAAGCTCGAAAGAAAGACCCAGCAGGATTACCAAGCACACAAGGCCGCGCAAGCTCGGCCTTACCGGCACGTTCACTCTCCGGATCTTCAGCAAGGTGAGGTCCCTCCCCCGACGAAGTGGACGATCTCCAGCTTGTCTCCCGCGTGAATCGCGACCTCGGGCCAGGCCGGCCTGGCGACAATCGAGCCGTTATGTTCGACAGCGACCCGGTCGCCCTTTAGTTCAAGCGCCTCGATCAGGTGATTCAATGTCGCGTTCTCCGCAAGCGCGGGGAAGTTTCTGCTTTGTCCGTTGATGATGACGTTCATGAATCGCCAGAGTATCACTCCTCGGCGATGCGTTCAGCGATCGGCTGCAGTTTGAAGCGCTGTGGCTGGCGGCAGCAAACCTGTGCCGCGCCAGCTGTTGCTGTTATGCCGGGAGATGCTGCAATCCTGGATGCCGGCACTCTGAAACCAGTCGATGACCTCGGCCTGCGAATGGTAGAAGGCCGTCGGCGCAACCAATTGATCGAAGACATTCCAGAAGTTTTCCGCGAAGGAATAGCCGGAGATGGAACACAGGTAATGCGAATAAGGCAAGATTCTCTTGAGCGACGCCGTGCCTCTTGCCGGGCGGTACAGCAGCTTCAACGCCGCATAGAGCGTTACTGCCGGAAAAATGCAGAGGGCACGAGTCATCCACCGCGGCAGGCGCGACGTGATGTTCTTCCGCACCGGATCGACCAGCTTTTCAATCCACAGGTTTCCTTCCTTGCCATAGACCCATGCCACAACGCGGCCTCCTGGCCTGACATGGCCGGCCATCGCCACGAAGCCGTCCTTCGGCACGGGCAAGTGATGAAGCACTCCAATACTGTAGGCAAGATCGAACGGCTTCGCGAAGGGCAGGTGGTAGATATCGGCCTGGATAATATGCACGTTCGGCAGGCGAAAGGTATTTTGATATGCGGCCTCCACGGCATTGGAGAGATCGATCCCCACTACTACCTTTGCTCCAAACTCGGCGGCCAGAAAGCTATGCCTCCCCTTGCCGCAGCCCGCGTCAAGAACAACCCTGCCCTCAAAGTCAGCCGGGCTAAGCGGCGAAATCCAATCGAGGAACTCTTTCCTGTCGGCCTCGGTGAGTTTCGAGTAGTGCGTCCACTCGTAGCCAAAGGCGTTCGCGGTGGCAATCTTATCGGCGGCCAGCGAAGTCGATAAGAACCTGGGAACTCCACGCCTGATTGGGTAGGCGGCCTGGCAGCCCGCACAGGTTAACGTTCCTTCAAGGATTTCATCCGTGTCCCGAGCCCCGCTTGCTTCGGGATGCGCTATAAAGCTTCGATGGCAAATAGGGCAACTCAGGATTGAGAGAAGACTAAGTTTCAAGCTGGCTCCTGCAGGAGCCGGGGACCGGCTCCTGTTTCGACGCAAATCGCATCATTGCAATTGCTGTTCATTCATTGGACGGAAGACACGGCTTTCCGGCCCTTCACTACCCTGGATGGGTTCTCTACGCTGCAGCATCCGCAGAACCGCATAGCAGGCGACAGCGGCCGTCACATGCTTCAATGCATGTCCGCTCACCACGCGAGTGAAGGAATAAACCTGCCAGTCGGCCATCTCCATCATCTTCGCCAGCACAAAGCAAAGAAACGCGGCGAAAAGATAAGAAAAGCCCGTGTAGCGGGGCCGGAAGAGTATGACGGTCATTGCCAGCAGCACCGGCGGGAAGAGTTGTACATACAGATAGAACCGGTAATCGCCTCGGCCGGCTGCTTCAGTGAAATACCAATAGACCACGCTCGCTGCACCCAGCGCCAGCGCAGGAATATAGATCCGCATCGCGGCCTTGATGCTGATGCGCTCGGAAATCACCGCCACCAGCATGGACATAAACGAGATCGTCATCGGCAGCAGGTCCCATGGCAGTCTCTGATTGTCCGGTCTCAGGTGGTACCAGTAGGAGCCGATCCCGGTAAGCGCGACACCGGCAAAGAAAGCAACGTAGGGAATCTTTTCAATCGGGGTGATAAACGAGAGCTTGCGCTCCTCCGTCAGGAGCCACAATACTCCCCAGGCACCGACAAAAAAGAATGGAATATTTGAAAGCACATCGAGGCAATTCGATAGTCCCAGGAGAGTTCGTTTATCGGCAAAGTCGTGATAGCCGGCCCCGAGCGGAACCCGCGGAAGCAACGAGAGAATGACTGCCGAGATGACAAAGGTGGACACGATCAGGGCCGTCCGCGTCTTGAGGTTCAGGCATCGGAGCCGCCGCGGATCGATCAACATCGCTTCCTGGAACCCTTCTATGGTCGACGCGCAGAGACAGAACAACACCAGCGTCTTCCAAGCCCACTCCTGAGTTTACTAGACTTCATGACCGCTCCGCTCCGCGAGTAACCTGCGCTCTCGTGGAGCATCCGGCAGAAGAATCCTGGCTCACTCTTTCCTTCACGCCAAAAGAGTGCAACCATACGGGCTGAGGAAGAGGACAACGCTTGAACGAGTGGAATAGCAGAAAGCGTCTCCTGCTTGCGGCCCTGCTCGTCGCGGGCCTGCTGCACCCCGGCCGCCTCCGCGCCCAGGCCGCCGGGGGCATCAACCTGCCTGCTCCGCTCAAGGACTTCCCGGTTGCGAGCGCTCCCGCCCCTCCACCCGCTCCGGTCGCGCAATCGCCCCTGGCGATTCCGCTGCCCCAGGTCGCCGACCGCGCCGAAGATCTCGATCGAAAGCTCGAAAGCATAGCCCGGGATCTCTCTCTGAAGCAGGATGAGATCGCACCCGACCTCGTTCTCGGTGCTCAGGCCGCTGAGATCCGCGAGCGTGCGCGGCACGTCGACAATCTCCTCGCCGACCTGCCCGACATTCTTCATCTGCGGGATGAGATCGTCTACTGGCGGGCACTGAACTATCAATCCTCCGAGCATCGCAAGCTGCTCACCACCCGCGCCGCCGAACTGCAGGCCCAACTTCGCATGCTGGATGACGAACGCGCCAAGTGGCAGGCCACCCGCGATGGTATCCACGACGTGAGCGGCATCGAGGTCGTCGCCACTCGCGTCCAGCAGGAGCTCGATGCCATCCAGGGTATCCGGCTCCGCGCCCAGGACCAGTTAAACCAGGTCCTCACCCTGCAGAATGAACTCTCGCAGACCGGCCGCCAGATCGCCGACTCCCTCACCAAGCTGACCGATGCGGAAGACTCCTTCCGCGGCCATCTGCTCAATCGCGATGGCGAGCCGCTATGGCAACTGCGTTCGCTTCGCGATGGTCATCAAACGATGACCGCGCTGCTCCGCAGGACCGGCCACGAAGACCGCTTGACTGTCGAGGAGTTCCTGCGGACAGGCGCCTTCGCGCTCTTCCTCATTCCCGTCGTGTACTTCCTCAGCCTACTCGGCGCCATTCGCCTGAAGCACTACCTGGCCTCCGCTACCCGGGCCGGCGTTCCTCCCCGGGCCGTCGACCTGCTGAGCCGCCCTCACTCCCTCGCCCTCTTTGCCGCTCTTCTGGTCAGCCTGCCGCTGACCTCGTCCGCTCCACTGAGCGTCAGCCTGGTCTTTTATCTTTTCTGGCTCGGGCTGGTCTTTCACCTCACGCCATCGCTGGTCGAGAGCGGTCTGCAGCCCTTTCTCTATCTCCTGCTCGCCTTCAACCTGGTCGAGGTTCTGCGCGTCGGCCTGCCGCTTTGGCCCGGACTCAACCGGCTCATCCTCACCGTCATCTTGGGCGGCGCGTTGCTATGCTTCGGATGGCTGGGCCGCGCCTCCCGGCTGCGTCGCCTTCATCTTCCCCGGCGCCAGTTTCTGTTGCTGCAGTCCGGCATCCGCCTCAGCCTTGCCCTGTGGGCGATCGCCATCGTGGCCGGCATCTTCGGCTTCGTCTCCCTGTCCCATGTGCTCGGCGTCGGAACGCTGCTCAGCGCCTTCTTCGCCGTATCGCTTTATTGCGTCTATCGCCTCGCCCTGCTCTTGCTGATTGTTTATCTGGACAGCCGATGGGCGGCCTCCTTCTCTCCAGAACTTCGTGCCGGGATCCACCTGTGGGGACGCCGCATCCTCGCCGTGGCCGCTCTCATCCTTTGGTGGACTCGCTCCGAGCTTTACATTTTTATGGTTCAGGACAGCTTCACCGGCGTTCTCTCGAGCGTCCTGGCCTTCTCGATCGATCTCGGAAAAGTTCACTTCACCGTCGGCAGCGTTCTTACCGTCCTCTTGATCCTCGTCATCGGGTACGGCCTGTCGAAAGGCCTCACTTCCCTGCTGCAAAGTCTCCTGGCCGCGAAATTCCCCTTCCAGCGTGGAGTACCGTACGCAATCTCAAAAGTTACCTACTACTGCCTGATGCTGCTGGTCTTCACCGCCGCCATCGCCAGCGCAGGGGTGGAGCTAAACAAGTTCACCGTCATCACCGGAGCCCTCGGCGTCGGTGTCGGCTTCGGCTTGCAGAACATCGTCAACAATTTCGCTTCGGGCCTGATTCTCCTCTTCGAGCGCCCCATCCGCGTAGGGGATACCGTCGAGGTCAACGGGCTGGTCGGGGCCGTCAAGCGGATCGGCGCCAGGTCCAGCACCATTTCCACCGGCCAGGGCTCCGAAGTCATCGTCCCGAACAGTAACCTGCTCTCGAACCAGGTCGTGAACTGGACGCTCTCCTCGCCACGGCGCAGGGTCGAGATCAACGTAGGCGTCGCCTATGGCACCGATCCCCAGGCCGTGCTCAAACTGCTCACTGCGGTGGCCGCAGCCAATCCCAATGTCATGACCGAACCGCCCCCCGCAGCATACTTCCTCGGCTTCGGCGACAGCGCCTTGAACTTCGAACTCCGCTTCTGGTCCGCCCGCCAGGAAACCTGGTTCCAACTCAAGAGTGACGTGACGATCGGCGTCGCTCGCGCCCTGCAGAAAGCGAACATCGACATCCCTTTCCCGCAGCAGGACCTCCACCTGAAAAGCATGGATTTTTCCCTCGCCGGGCAAGCGATCCTCGATACGGAAAACGGTCGCGCTCCGCAAACCAGCCCGGCATCCGGCGCGATCGATCCGGCAAGCGCTCCCGAAAACCTAGCCCTGGAAGAACCGGTCGAATCGCGCCGCCTCTTTTAAAGCCATTCACGCCACAATACTTGAACTGCTGCACTGCTAAGATCTCTCCCAGCAGAGAGCCGGCCATCACAAAGAGTCATGCTTCCACTCAAATCGCCGGGTCGCCCCGCATCCAAGACCGCGAACGCATCCTGTCGCGTTGGAATCGCAGGAGTTGCGACGGCGAACGACCGGCGAACGAAGCGCCGTTCCTCTGCTTTTCCACGTAGCTGCGCATGCTCTCGACAAATACCTGCGTATCGAATCTCCGCGCGTGGAGTTGGATTTTCTGCGGATCGAAGGAATCCTCACGCTTCTCAAATTGCAGGATCGCCGCCTCCAGGGAGGCTGCCGTTTGTTCGGCGAAAAAGACGCCTGTATACGCCGGGTCACGTTCGTGATTCCTTCTCGCGGCGTCAACCTCTTCTGCGTGCCATCCGTCGATGGCCTCCAACGATCCGCCTCTCCCAAAGGCAATTACTGGACGCCCGCATGCCTGCGCCTCAACCGATACCAGCCCGAAATCCTCTTCCGCCGCAAACAGAAATGCCCGGCAACCGGCATAGTTGCTTCGCAGCTCCGCCTCACTGAGCCTCCCTAGAAAATCGATCGTCGGCCCGGCAACGGCACGCAGTCTCGACTCCTCCGGCCCCGTCCCGGCAATGCGCAGCGGACGCCCCAGCTGGTTGCAGGCAGCAATCAGCAGGTCGACTCTCTTGGCAGGCACCAGGCGCCCGGCAGAGAAGTAGTAAGCCCCGCGCTCGTTCGAGAGAGGCAATCCGCCGGTTTCCACCGGCGGGTAGATGACCGTGCTCTCCCGCCGATAGTACTTCCAGATGCGGTCGGCAACGTAATTGGAATTTGCGATAAACCCGTCGATCCGCTGCGCCGCATTGAAATCCCACCCCCGCAGATAGTGCGAGACCAGCGCGAAAATACCGCGCGGCGCCCACGAAAGATTGCGGCAATTGATCGCATACTGGTCCCAGAACGATCGTGGCGGACTATGGCAGTAGCAGAGGTGCAAGGCATCCTGGTCGGTCAAGACACCCTTTGTCGCCGCGCCATCCGCGCTGATAATCAGCTGGTAACCGCTCAAGTCGAGATTCTCCACCGCCAGCGGATACAGCGGCAGCATATGCCGATACCAAAGCCTCTTCCCGGGGAACCTGTCCAGAAAAGATGTAGTGATCTTTCTGCCCTTTAACTTCGCAGGAATAAACTTTTCGTCCGCCAGTAAGGCAAAGAAGTCGGCCGTCGGATACATCTCCGCCAGCACCTCCAGCACTCTCTCCGATCCGCCAAACGACAGCGAGTAGTGGTAAGTGATCGCCACTCGCAGCTCCCCGGCCTCGATTGCGCCCTTCACAACGCAGCTCGGTAGCCGGCAAAGACACCTCTTCCATGAGCAACGCACAGCCACGCCGGAACCAGCCTGCCGCGAAGCAGGCTCGCTACCATCCGGATCAGATCGTAGGCGACGAAAACTGGCAGGAGCGGCAGCTTCGCACGCTTTCGAATGACCCGCCCCATCCCGCACCCATAATGAAAGGCGCGCGAAGCGCTCGCCTGCCCGCTCAGCAGGTCCCGCCGAGGATGGTAAATGGTGAAACTCCGGTCGAACCTGCCGCGAAAACCGGCCTCCAGCAGGCGAAAGACGTAATCCGTATCTTCGCCGGAGGCAAACGGCGTTCCCGCGCCAACGCCCAGCGACTCATCGAACTGGAAGGCCTCTGCCAGCCCTCGGCGGCGCACAAAAAGCGCCATACCGACAGAGGTCCGGAAGAGGTTTGTCGTCGTCAGGTCGCAGGCGCTCCATAGCCATCGATTGCCGCTCAACATGCCCGCTTCGTCGCGGACCCCCGCGCTCAACATCGCGTATTGAGAGTTCTCGGAGAAGAATGTTGTCACCCTGTGCAACAGGCCGGGCGAGTACCAGCAATCGTCGTCCGGAAACGCCAGCAGCTCTCCACTTGCGAAGAGCAGACCGATGTTGCGTGCATGCGACAGCCCCTGCGGCGATCTCACGTGCTTGATGGGAATCCGGTCCTCCCAGGCGGCGAGCACCGGCCGCAGCCGCTCGTCGGCATTCTGATCGACAACAATGCATTCGAAATCGCGGTAGCTGCTGAGGTCGAGCGACGCAAAGAAGCGGTGGAGTTCCTCGCT
Source organism: Acidisarcina sp. (assembly GCA_965199205.1). GTDB lineage: Bacteria > Acidobacteriota > Terriglobia > Terriglobales > Acidobacteriaceae > Acidisarcina. The sequence goes on along the minus strand of OZ240688.1, from coordinate 159,600 downwards.
TCGTCCGCAAGTCGCCAGGATTAAAGAAAAAATCGGCATGAACGCTCCTTCTTCCAACCGAAAGCTCTCAATGCAGGCAATGATCCAGCGGGCGGCTTAGGCCAATGTTGCCAGAACCTCGCGGTACCTGCCGTGTACCGCGCGCCAGGTGAAATCTTTCTGGAACGAACGATAGCCTTCCTCCGCCAACCGATGCCGGAAGCTGACATCACGAACCATTTGCTCGAGCGCCGCCGCCAGCTCCGTCGCGGAATCTCGCGCCACCAGCACCGCTCCGCCCTCAGCAAAGATCTCAGGTACCCCGCCGCCTCGCGTCGACACAACCGGCAACCCGCTCGCCATGGCCTCTACGTTCACCAGCCCGAACGGTTCTTCCCATATCGAGGGGGAACAAAAGATCTCCGCTTGGCGAAATTCCTCGGCCAGGGCGCCCGCCGCCCGGTAGCCACCGAACTGCACATTCGCCGGAGCGTCCCGCAAAAGGCTCCGGGAGTAGGCCGTCGCTCGGTTCGTCGATCCGAAGCCCGTCGCGCCCAGTAATCGTCCCATCACCCGCACGCCGCGCGCCCGCAGAAGCCACATCGCTTCCAGAAAGACATGCGCGCCCTTCTCCGGCACCAGGCGTCCGGCGAAGAGAACCACGGGGGTCCGCTTGCCGTTACTGCCCAGCTTCTGTGCCTGCCGCGGATAAAAGCGCAGCTCGTCGGCGCCATTGTGAATCACTCGCGTATTATCCAGCGCCGGGAAAGCCTTTTTTGCCTCGCGCTCCAAGAAGCTGCTGCAAAAGACCAGCCTGTCCGCACGGCAGGAGCTCGTGATCTCCCGCGGAAACGAGACCAGCAGCGAATTGTGCAGATGCACCACCAGCCTCGCGCCGGCATCCCGCACGTCGCCGCCGATCGCAGCCGCATAGTCGGGACGGTTGTGAATCCACACCACGCTGCCCGGCCCTAATCCATCCAGCACCGGGCGCAGGATTCTGCGTAGCATCGGCCGGCGCACGCTCCAGGGCAAGCGGTATCGCCCTTTCAATTTGCTGTAAGCCCACAACCCCGGCAGCAGGAGCGATCGCACATGGTCCAGCTTCCAGCTGGCATCCGCCCGCGCACACCCCACCACTGCCTCGCTTCCCTCGAGCCTCAATACATTCGCGACCCAACGCTGCAGCGCCGCGCCATGGGTGTCGGAGAACGAATCCGTCTCCGTCAACAGGTGAATGACCTTGCCGCTCACGCCGCCTCCTTGTAGTTGCTCTCGTAGCCCCCGCTCGTCTTGACCTGCTCCGCCGCCAAGCTCAGTCCCGTGCAGGCGACGATGTAAAGGATCCATGGAAGGTACTGGGTAGCCATCAGCGTTCGCTCGTCGAGATTGTAGACAAGCGTCAGGAAGACAATACCGATACACCAGTCGATATAACGCGAGTGCCCCGGATGAAAGGCCGTGGTCGCATGCCGGAGCGCTTGAAAGAACGTCGCCGCCACCAGCACCAGCCCCACAACTCCCAGTTCTAGACCCACATTCAGGAAGCCGTTATGCGCGCTCGTGACCACCCATCCCGCGGCTGCAAAGACGCGCGAAGCCTCTCCCTGCAGCAACGACCAGAATGCATCAAAGCCATACCCCGCGATCGGGCGCCGAAGAATCGACTGCATGGCCGCGTTCCAGATCTGGGTACGCCCGGAAAAACTTTCCGACCGGGAAAGCATCGAGATGATCAGGGTCGGATATTCGAGCGCCGCCACCGCGGCTACTCCGATTCCGGCAAAAAGCAGGGCTGCGACCGGCAGCAGGTCGCGGCGGTCAAATCTGCCGAGCACCTTCAGGCCATAGGCGAACGCCACGTAGAGAACCGTCATCGCCCAACCGGTTCTCGACTCCGTCATCAGGATCACGAGAAAACACAGCGCGATGTAACAACCGCGCAGCAGTTGCTCATAGCGGCCCCTGCCCGAGAGCGCCAACGCCGGAGTAAGTAAAAACAAGGTAGCTTCGGCACACACATTTTTCTGGGTGAACAAACCCTGCCACGCGCCTTCATGCCATTGGTGATCGAGGCCGAACTGCGGCCAAAGCAGCACCAGCAGGATACTCGAGAGGACCACGCAGCCACCGGCCAACATGATCAGTTCCATCTGTTGACGCTCACTGAAACGGCTGGCCAGGTAGAAGGCAAAGAAGGTAGTGACGAGTAAAAACACACCGCTCCTCAAACTCAGGAGAGCGTCTTGAGACCACAGCGCAGACGTGATTGCATAGAGCGGCAGGGCAACCATCAGGATCATTCGCCGGGAGACTCGGGCGACCACCCGACAGTAAGAAACCATGGGAGCGAGGCATAACAGCATCGCCAAGTAAGATTGCAGCCGTTCACGCAGGCTCTCAGAGCTGGTCGTAGCTTCCGCGATCTTGCCGCCGAACGCGCCCAGCCCGCTATTGGCCGAGCCATATTCAAACGAGAAGCTGCCGTGTACCGCGAACACCAGCAATGGGACAAGCAGCACGTACGTCACCGCCAGGTTGACTACCGGTAGATCGGTGCCACCGGCATGCACCCACCCGTTCTCGATCGGGTTGGCAACTCGCAAGGTCTGCCCGTATGTTGCCATGATTAACTCACCCTGCCCGTAACCGCTTCCCGCATTCCACTCGGCAGTCTCCGAGGCAAGCGCCCGGCCAGTTTTGCGATGAACGCCCGTAGGCTTCGCCGCCGGCCCTCTGAAACCCCCCAGCAGATCAGCAGCAGCGAAATGCACTTCCACGTGGGAGAACCCGCGAAGATGCAGCGGCCGGAAAGAAAGAAAAAAGTTCCTAGCCCCTCCTGCTGCTTGGCTGCGCTCGGAACACAAAAGGTCGCCAGGAAAAATGAAAACGCACGGGAGGTGAAATAGCGGCGATTGACTGTCGCCCAGTCATAGAGAAACTTCCAGTCGGCCGAACGGCTGACTCTCTCTCCGTGATCCTCGTGGTTAAAGGTCGCCAGCACCTCCGGCACGACCACCACCGAGACCTCCGGCAGCGCCGTCGCATGCAGCAGCCAGTCCAGGTCTTGGCATCGTCGCAGGCCAGGCGTAAATGGCACCCGGCGCATGAGCTCGCGAGAGACAAACCAGGTGGACGTCTGCAGAAATCCCTCTCCGGAATTCCAGCCGCGCCGCGTGAACAGATAATCGCTGAAAGCCTCTCCCGCAAGTGGCAGCCTGCGCGGCAGGATGCGCTGGGCCGACTCGGTGCGCTCGACGAATCTGCTGGCGACAAAGATCAGCGAACCCTCGGTCGACTCCGCCGCCTGCAATTGCTTCTCCAGTTTCTCCGGCATCCACTCATCGTCATCGTCAAGGAAGGCGATCCATGATCCCTTGGCATAGCGCACCCCGAGGTTGCGCGCCTCTGAGCCGCCGACACCATGCTCCAGGCAGAAGAGACGAAGCCGTGCATCCTCGATCCTGCTTAAAGCGTCTTGCGTGTCCATGTCTGGCCCATCGATCACCACCAGCACCTCGAGGTCACGAAAAGTCTGGCAAAGAACACTATGCAGCGCTCGCTCGACGAGCACACGGCGATTCCGCGAAGGAATGACAACGCTGATGTGGGGCTTTCGAAGCGGCTCATGCCGCCCGGTGATCTCTACCGCCGAGCCGGCCTGCACCGTCCGGCCGCGCCCGGCCAGCGCCATCCCCGAGAGATCGACCAGCAACGGGGAAGAGGAAGCTTTATGCATCGGCCTGTTTTCCTCTCGGCAGTCTCGGATAGGTCGCAACACTGGAATACCCGTAATACTCGTAGTGAAAGGAAGATCCCTGCGACACGCCATTCAGAACAATCCCGATGCGGTCCTGGGTGGATTGCTCAAGGATCGTCCGATGCGAGCGCGCCAGCGACAGGCGGTTCGTCATCCCGTATCGCGCGACCAGCAGCGTTGCATCTGCCCTGCTCGCGAGCACGACGGCGTCCGTAACCGGCAACACCGGCGGACTATCCATCACGATGAAGTCGTAATACTGCCGCCAGCGGTTTAGCGCATCTCCCATTCGCGCCGAGCCCAGCAGCTCGACCGGATACGGCGGCACCGGCCCGGAGGTCAGCAGGTGCAGCTTCGGCAGACACGCGATCTCCACAATGTCCTCGACCAGGTGATCGTCAGTGAGAAACTGGCTTAGGCCGACCCGGCTCTGCAGCTCGAGCCGCGTCGCCAGCGAAGGCTTGCGCAAATCAGCGTCCACCAGCAAGACCCTCCTGCCGCTCTGCGCCAACACTGCCGCAAGGTTCGCGCTGAGGATGCTTTTTCCTTCCCCCGGCAGCGAGCTCGTCACCAACAAGAGCTGCGGTGGCGCTGAACTTTTGGCAAGCAGCAGGGCCGTCCTCAAACTCCGCAGCGCCTCGGTATACGGCGAGGTCGGATCGGCAAAGATGGCCAGCGTACCGACCCCCGACGGCTGCTTCTTGCCGCGCGAGAGCGGCGTCCGCCCATACGCCGCATACCACGAGGGCTCCCCAAGGTGCGGCAAAATCCCCAGCGGCACCATCTGCAGGTCTTGCTCGATCTCCTCGACCGCCTGTATCTTGTCGTCGATCGAATCGATGATCATCGCGGCGCATGCTCCAAGGAACAAGCCCGCCCCCACAGATAACCCCAGGTAGATAGGAATATTCGGCTGCTTCGGCAGCGATGGCGTTCTTCCCGGATCGACAATCGTGATATTCGACGATCGCAGCCCTTGCAGCACCCCCGCTTCTTTCAATCGCTTCAGCAGGTCTTCATAGAGGCCCCTGCTGTCTTCGGCCTCCTGGCGAACGATCGCGAACTCGATCGCCTTATCGTTCAATCGGTCAGCCATGCGTTTTTGACTGGTAAACTCCTGCCGCGACTGGTCCTCGGCGCGCCGCGCGACCGCGTAGTCGTTGCTCGATCGCGCAGCTACGCGATGGATCTCATCCTGGATGGCCCTCTCCATCCCCGCAAGGTTCGCCCTCGATTCACCCAGCCGGGGATACGCCGAACCATACTTGGCCGCGTCCTGCGCAATTTGGCCCTGCAGCGCCGCCTCTTGCATGCGCAGGCCCTGGATCAATCCAAGCGAGGTCGTCAGGGTCGACGATCCGTTCACCATGCTGGTGGCGCTGAGCCCCGAGATTAGCTCCGCGTCTCCGGATTGCACGATCTTGTCAACCGCCCCCTTGAGAATACGGTTCGCCGTCGCCTGCGTGAGGGTCGCCGTCGCCTGCTGCAGCTGGTCAACGACCACGCTATACGCCTGGTCTCTACCCTGTGAATCTTGCACGCCCAGGCTCACCACCCCCGACTCACGCTGCAGCGCAATCACCTTGCCCTGGAGCGCCTCGGCCTGTTTCTTCAGGTCCGCGAGCTGCCCGGTAAGCCAGACCGACGCCTCATTGGTCGCCGTAAACCGCGTCTGGAAGCTATATTCCATCAATCCGTGCATAAGTTGGTTCACCACCGCCGCCGCCAGCTTCGGATCGGAACTGAGATAGTGGATCTCGACTAACCTCGTGCCCGAGACTACCTTCACCGTCAGGTGCGAGCTGAAGATCTTCAACGCGCGGGTGCGGCGCTTCGGAGACTCCTCGAGCGAGGCATGGGGCGCATCCGGCGGCCCCTTCGGCACCAGCATCCCCACCACGAACCCGATCGGGTCGAAGTGAGATTGAAAGTCTTTCGTCTGCTCCAAGTTCAGCGCTTCGATCGCCTGCAGCGCCAGCGTGTCCGACTCCAGCAGGTCGGCCTGCGTTTGCAGCGTAATGTTCGCATCCAGCGCATCCGACGCGTCGCTCGCGCTGCTCATCATGCTGTCCAGCCCCAGCGCGTCCGCGCTGTCCTTCTGCACCTGGATCTCCCCGGACGCCTCATAGCGTCTGGTACTAAACAGGCAATAGAGCGCAGCCAGGGAAAAACAAGCCGTCAGGCAGCAGAGCACCACCTTGCGCCGCCGCCGGAAGATGTGGCGCAGCTCTCCAAGGGTGACTGGCCGCTCCGCCACCGATAAACGCTGATTGACAAGAGTTCCCAACGAAGCTCCCTAAGGCACAAGGCAAACCAGGACATCAGGCAAGGCACGCGAACTCGATAAATAAGGGCGCGGAGGAGAAGAGGCTACTCATTAATTCCGGCAGGGGCACGTCACCCTTCTGCCGAACCGCAGGATGAAATCTCCTCCGCTATGTATGGGCCATGAAGTAAGTGGAAGTTGAGCCAAGCGTAAAGCTCGCTCCAACAGCTGTCAACGCTGGATACTGATTTCTCCGCCAGTTCAGCGACGCTTAACTTCCCTTTTCCCGAAACGGAACAAGGGTCACTCTGGGCCTAACATCGTCTGCAAACGCGGCAAGTGAGCAGAAACTTCGTCGGCGACCTTGTAATTGAGATATGGCGGAGAATACTTCAAGAGACGAAACGATTCCAGCCGGATAACATCACCCGGAACTTGTCACATTCCCCGAGCAACGCCTCCGGGGCAAACCCACGCCGATTGCTCTGGAATTTCTAAGCCAGACTGGACTTTCTATCGCAGCGCCGGGAACCCGCAAACTACTTCGGCCGTTCCAGGTCGAACCGGTCCATGGTTCGACAATACGTCGGGCCGCCCATGCGCCCCACCGCCTTCAACCGGTCGGCATCGATACGGAAATCATCGAGAAGCTCTTCACGAATGTGAAACCTGACGATCTCGCCGATGACAATATTGCCTCCACCGGGCTGTTCGCTGATGGTGATGATCTGCCGCAGCCGGCATTCCATCTGCACCGGGCTCTCAGCCACGCGAGGCGCCTGTACGGCTTCGCTGGCCACGGGCGTCAACCCCGTTAACTCGAACTCGTCGACCTCCGGTCGCACCTGGGCCGCGGCCTGGTTCATCTGCCCGGCAATCTCTTCTGAGACTATGTTCACCACGAACTCGCTGGTCGCCAGGATGTTACGCAGAGTGTCCTTCGTCCCACCCCCATCCGCTCGCACCGCGGGGCAGAACAAGAGAGTCGGCGGCTCTGCGCAGACGGCCGAAAAGTAGCTGAAGGGAGCCACATTTCTCACACCCTGCCGGTCGACGGTTGAGACAAAAGCGATCGGCCTCGGCACGATCGCGCCCACCATCAGCTTGTAAATGTCCCTCTGCGAATGCTCCTTCGGGTCGAACGAAACCATCAGGCCGGCTTCGCTGACCCGGCGAGAGGCTCCGCCGCCGGGTCCGACCAGCCGCCGTGGTCCTTGGTCATCTCAGCCGCCTCGGCCGGCCCCCACGTTCCGGGCTTGTAGACTTGCACCGGCGGTGGATTGTTCAAGACCGGTTCCAGTATCCTCCAGGCCTCTTCCACATAATCCTGCCGCGCAAACCAGGTCTGGTTGCCCACCATCGCATCGCCGATCAGCTCTTCATACGGCAGCAGCTCGTCGCTGCCGCACTGCTGCGTAGCGGCCAGTTCCACAGGGCACCCTGTCAACTGTTCTCCAGCTTCCTTGATGGAGGAACCGATCGCGATCAGCGGCTCCGGGCTCAACCGGAATCGAACATAGTTCGCCACCGGGGGATATCTGGGAAAGACCGCCGGCGGCTGGCGCAGCCGCGCGATCACCTCGGTTGCCGTCACCGGCAGCGACTTGCCCGAGCGGATGTAAAACGGTACGCCCTGCCAGCGCCACGAGTGAATGTAGAGGCGAAGCGCAACAAACGTCTCCGTATCGGACCCTGGCTTCACCCCAGGCACATCGTGATACCCGGCGAACTGCCCTCGCACCATGTCGGCCGGGGTAATCGGGGCCACGCTCTTCAGCACCTTGGCTCGTTCGTCGCGCAAGGTCTCGAGTGCAATGCCCGGCGGCGGCTCCATGGCGATATTGCTGAGCACCTGCATGAGATGGTTCTGCACCACGTCGCGCACCGTGCCGACATCGTCATAAAATGCGCCGCGGTCCTGCAAGCCAAACTCCTCCGCCATCGTGATCTGCACGCTCTCCACATACTGGCTCTTCCAGATCGGCTCGAGAAACGAATTCGCAAACCGAAAGAAGATCACATTCTGCACCGCATTCTTGCCCAGGTAATGATCGATCCTGAAAACATGGTCTTCATCGAAGACTTCATGCACGGTCTTACTTAACGCGATCGCCGACGCCAGGTCATGGCCAAACGGCTTTTCAATCACCACCCGCGCTCCATCCGAGCATCCCGAGGCTTTCAACTGTTCGAGCACCTTCCCGAAGAGGTTCGGCGGAATCGCCAAGTAGTGGATCGGGTGCTTGGCCGTCCCCAGTTCCTTGCGCACCTTGGCAAAGGTCGCTGGGTCGTTGTAATCCCCATCCACGTAGCGCAGCAGTGTGTTCAGCTTCGGAAAGCCCACCGGGTCAAGCCCGCCATGTTTCTCAACGCTCTCCTTAGCCCTCGCCTGCAATTGTTCCAGCGTCCAGCCGGCCTTCGCGACTCCAATAACCGGGCCGGGCAATTTGTCTTTTTTCGCGAGCGCCTGCAACGCGGGAAAGATCTGCTTATAGGCGAGGTCGCCGGTTGCTCCAAAAAACACAAGCGCGTCTGATGTCTCGGTGCTCAAATGAACCTCTCTTGCATATCGTTTGCTGCCTTAGATGAAGAATAGCCGGAGAAAGAGTCTCTCCGCAGAAAAGGAATCTTTCACGCCCCAAGTATTTTCAAAAAGAGGCCCGCAAAAATGCCGCCCAGCGAAGGTCCAAGCAGCGGCACCCAGGCATAGCTCCAGTCAGAGCCGCCTTTGCCCGCGATCGGCAGCACGGCATGCGCCAGCCTCGGGCCAAAGTCGCGCGCCGGGTTGATCGCGTAGCCGGTCGTGCCGCCGAGCGAAAGGCCCACGCCCCACACCAGCACCCCCACCAGCCACGGCGAAACGCCCGCCGCCGCACCGGTCGTCAGTACCAGCTTCGAGCTGATCGCCCCAATCACCAGCACCAGCACAAACGTCGCGACCACCTCGCAGAAAAAATTCGACGGATAATTGCGAATGGCGGGGATCGTACAAAACACGCCGCGTTTGGTCTCCGCGTCTTCCGTGATCTTCCAGTGCGGCAGGTAGAAGAGCCACACCAGCACCGCACCCGCAAATGCGCCCGCAACCTGTGCGCTGATATATGGCAGCAGCTTGGAGTAATCGCCCGACTGGGCGGCCAGGGCCAAGGTAATCGCGGGATTCAAATGCGCGTCGGCGCTGCCGCAAAGGTTAGCCACAAAGATGCCGCAGAGCACTGCAAATCCCCACGCCGAGGTGATCACCATCCACCCGCCGCCCTCCACCTTAGACCGCTTGAGCAATACGCCGGCCACAACGCCATCGCCCAGCAACATCAACACCAGCGTCCCCATGAACTCCCCGAAAAAAGGCGATCTCATCCTGGTTCTCGACCTGGTTGTAACGTGTCTCTTGTGCTCGTCATCCTTCGCTCTCCCGGGCTGCTTCTCGCTTCATGCTACCTGGTACTTGCGCGCAAACTTCTGGAACTCTTCCACCGCGTTGCCGATCCACTCGTCCCCAACTCCCAACTCCCCTGCCATGATCCTCGCTACCGCCGGCGCCATCTCGATCGAGGCCTTGGCATTGAGGAACAGCGCCCGCAAGCGGCGCGACAGCACGTCATCGAGCGTGCGCGCCATCTCTTCGCGCACCGCCCAAACCACCTCCGCGCCAATGTAAGGAAGTGCAGGGTGAAGTACTTTAGAAAGCTCCGCGTCGCCGGCGGCGATCTTGCGAATCGCGCCGATATCCGTTCCGTAAACGCCAAACGAATCCAGGTCGTCGACCGCTTCGAGATACCCGTGGATCTTCAGCGTCTTTGTCACGCAATCCGTGTCGGCTAGGTTTCCCAGGGTGATCGCGTGGTTTACGCAATCTTCCGCCATGTGCCGATAGGTCGTCCACTTTCCACCGACGATCGTCAGCAGGCCGGACTGGTCTACATGGATCGTATGATCGCGCGATAGCGCCGAGGTCGAACCCTTGTCTCCGCCTGCCGCCTTCACCAGCGGCCGGATCCCGACATACACGCTCAACACGTCGCTGCGCACCGGCGGACGGCTTAGGTACTGTCCCGCCGTATCGAGCACAAACTGGATCTCTTCTTCAAACGGCAGCGGATCATATGACGGTCCATCGATCTCCGTATCGGTCGTTCCAACCACCGTATGACCATGCCACGGTATAGCGAACAAGACGCGCCCGTCGCTCGTATGCGGCACCATGATCGCCGTATCGCCGCGCAGAAAAGATCCGTCGAAGACCAGGTGAATCCCCTGGCTCGGCGCAATCATCTTTTTCGCCTCCAGGTCGGCCATCTGCCGGATCGAGTCTGCGAAGATACCCGCTGCATTCACCACCACCTTCGCCTCGATCGTGAACCTCTCTCCGCTCTCGCCGTCTTTCGCGACCACCCCGGTCAGAAATCCCCCGTCGCCCTTGATCAGCTCGACCACCGGCGCATAGTTCAGCAGCGTAGCTCCCTGGTCTGCCGCCGTGCGCGCCAGGTGAATCAACAACCGGCTGTCGTCGAACTGCCCGTCGTAATACACCACCCCGCCACGCAGCCCGTCCCGCTGCAGGTTCGGCAGCTTCTCAAGCGTCTGCTCGAGCGAAAGTATTCGCGAACGCCCAAACCCGTACTGCCCCGCAAGCAGGTCATAGATCTTCATGCCGATGCCGTAGAAAGGCGTCTCCCACCACGAATAATTCGGCACCACAAAGGCCAAGTCATGAACCAGGTGTGGCGCATTCTGCCGAAGAATGCCGCGCTCTTTCAGCGCCTCCATGACCAACGAAATATTTCCCTGTTCCAGGTAGCGCACGCCGCCATGCACCAGCTTCGTACTCCGGCTGGAAGTCGCCTTGCCGAAATCCTCTCGCTCCAGCAGCAACACGTCCAGCCCTCGCGAAGCCCCATCCACTGCGATGCCGACCCCGGTCGCCCCTCCGCCGATAATCACCATGTCCCAGGCATGGGAGTGGGCCTTCAACCGGTCGACCATCTCGCTACGCTTCATCGTTCTTCCTTCCGCCACTCGCTATCGCTTCGTCCAGTCTTTCGATCGCCCCACCGCATCGTTCCAGCGCCCCCGGATCTCTTCGGCCTTGCCGCGATCCATCCTCGGCGTAAATCGTGCATCCGCCTTCCGCTTCGACCATATCTCTTGCGGGCTCTCCCAAAAACCTACGGCCAGCCCGGCCAGGTACGCCGCGCCCAATGCAGTCGTCTCGATCGCCGCCGGACGAACCACCGGAATCCCCAGCAGGTCCGACTGGAACTGCATCAGCAGATCGTTCGCCGCCGCGCCGCCATCCACGCGAAGCTCCTTGAAAGGCTGCTTCGAATCCGCATCCATCGCCTGGACCACATCCACCACCTGCAAAGCGATGCTCTCGAGCGCCGCGCGGGCAATGTGCCCCGGCTTCGTATTGCGGTTGATCCCGATCAGCAGCCCACTCGCATAAGGGTCCCAGTGCGGCGCGCCCAGCCCGACGAAGGCCGGCACAAACACCACCCCGTCCGTGTCCTCGACCGATGCGGCCAGCTCCTGCACATCCTCCGATCTTCGGATGATTCCCAGGTTATCCCGCAGCCACTGCACCACCGCGCCGCCGATAAAAATGCTGCCTTCCAGCGCATATTGCAGCTTGCGATCGAGCCCGCAGGCCAGCGTCGTCACGAGCCGATGCTCCGACTGCACAAAGGCGTCGCCGATATTCTGCAGCAGAAAGCAGCCCGTCCCGTAAGTATTCTTCGCGTCTCCGGGCGCAATGCAGAGCTGGCCAAAGAGCGCCGCCTGCTGGTCTCCCGCGATCCCGGCGATGTTCACCGAGCCCAGCCCCAACGTCGTCGTCACTTCCGAGATCTTCTCGCTCGACCAGCCCACCTCCGGCATCAGGCTCGCCGGAATTTTGAACAGCCGCAGCAGCTCCTCATCCCACCTTCCTTCCACGATATTGAAGAGCATCGTCCGCGAAGCATTCGTGTAGTCGGTCACATGCCTCTGCCCGCTGGTCAGGTTCCAGATCAGCCAGCTATCGACCGTCCCAAAGGCCAGCTTGCCGGCCTCGGCCTTGGCGCGGGCACCATCGACATTTTCGAGGATCCACGCAATCTTCGTTGCCGAGAAATAAGGATCGATCAGCAACCCGGTCTTCGCGCGCACCGTCGCCTCGGCCCCATCCTCCGCCAGCTTCCGGCAAAGCGGCGCCGTCCGCCGGTCCTGCCACACGATCGCGTTGTACACCGGCTTGCCCGAGTCCCGGTCCCAAACAATCGTCGTCTCGCGCTGGTTGGTAATGCCGATCGCGGCAACGTCCCGCGGACGAACGCCAAACCGCCCCAGCACGTCCACCGCCGAGCTCAGTTGCGATGTCAGGATGTCAAAAGGATCGTGCTCCACCCAGCCAGGCTTGGGGAAGATTTGCGGAAATTCGTGCTGGGCTTTCGCGGCAACATTTCCGTCGCTATCGAACAGAATGGCTCGCGAACTCGTCGTTCCCTGGTCTAATGCAAGTATGTAGGACATAGGCCGTTCTAAGACGAAGTGGTGAGCCCTTTCAATCGCCGCCTCATAGTATCCGAGCGGCATCGGCGCAAACAAGTAAGCTGCTTCTCGGCAGTGGGTTTGCTTACTCCTGACCGGCTACTCAGTCTTCACCGACTAACCGCTACCCTCCCAGACCTGAGGTTCCGCGAAGCAATTCCGTCATCCTGAGCGAAGCGAAGATCTGGGTTTTCACCGCGACAGACTTCACTCCAACCCGTCTCCCATCCCCGGTACAAACTTCGAACCCTAAAAGTGGTGCAGCGACTCTTCCACCGCCGGCTCGTGTGTCCGCGTTGACTCCCGCTCCAGCGAACGCGTCACCAGGTCTCTCGATCCCAGCCCGACCGCCAGCGCCAGCGCCAGCACGATGCCGCCAAACAATATCCCAAACGCCAGCTCGACGATCGTGCCGCCGACCGACAGGTGATCGAGCACCATCGCTCCCGTCATCACCAGCACCAGCCACTTCACCCCCGTACTCAGCAGCCGCGCATATTGCAGGTTCAGGTTGACTGCCCCGATCAGTACGCTGCGCGAGAGAAAACGCGCCATGATCGTCCCGGCAAAGAACAGCACCAGCGCTCCCACAATGCGCGGCAGGTAAGCGATCAGGTATGCCGCCAGCAGCGAGGTCGACGACGCGTCGAAAGCTGTCAACCCGACCAGCACGCCGACGACAAAGAAGGCCCAGAAAACTGTCCGCACCACCACCGTGCTCGGCTTGCTCGACGGCGCCCACTCGGAGATGCTGCTCGCCCCCTTGCTCGTGCGCTCGTCAAACTTGATCGCGATCAGCACCCGCTTCACCAGGTACGACAACAGCCACGCGATCGCAGTGAAGAGAATCACCGCCAGCATTAACGCGAGCAGCCCCGGCAGCAGTGTTGCGATCTTCGTGATCGCCCGCACCATCGAGTCTCGAAGAGATTGTGTAGCCTGGTCCCACATGGCGTTCTCCTTGCAGCCAATTTCTCTGCGTCAATCTTGATCAAACCCGGTTCTATCCCGCTTCCAATCGCGCCTGCTTCCCGCCTGGTCTCAGGGGTTGAAGCGGTCCGGCCATCTCCATCGGGCGACAAAATGGGGCTTAGCCTCTTCATATGCCATCGCCAGCCGTTCGATGCGCTGCTCCGCCGCGGCTGCCTCCTGATTGCGAACTTCAGCAGCATAAGATGCGACCCACCCAAGGTAGAGCGGCGTCAACGCCCCGAGCAGATGGGTCCGGCTGATCGTCCGCAGCCGGTAAGCAAGCGCAAAATCATAGACAATCTTGGCCCACAGCAGATCGGGCATGCGAAACTGCTCCACCGGCAGCCGCGCCATCCGTTTCAGCTCCAGCAGCGTCACCGGCGGCAGCACCAGTCCCCAGACCTCCTGAAGGTTGCGCAGGCCTAGATTGAACGACTCGATCAGCGGGCGAACATCTACTTCGTGGCTATCCGTCACCGCTTCCGCCGGCGTTCCGCCGATCCGGGTCGCTTGCGAGCCGCGCACTCGCTGCCACGAAGAAGCATTCTTCTCCGCATCCTCAAAAAGGTTTCCCGCCAGCGTGGCAAGCACGGTGCTCAGATCGATGCCTTCTCCCTGCAGCATGTGCCGTACACCTACATACTCCTGCGCCAGGGGAACGTCGGCAATAGCGCCTTCTACCGTAGGCCACAATCCGGAATGGCCCTGATTTCGGCCGCCTTCCATCGCCATTCTCGCGATCATGCCGCCGCCCACGCCAAAATCGAGGGCCAACGGATACCGGATCTGCTTGCCGTAAAGGGCGCGCGTAAACGGGTAGAGGATCCCGCTGTTCAGCAGCCCTTCATACTTTCCCATGGGGTAGCATGGCAGCGAAAGCTGCGCGCTGCCATCCATCAAGGGGCTTGCCAGCGCAGCCAGCGCCGGCCCCGTCATCCCGCCCAGGTCCTGGGCGAGCACCACGCAGGCCCGCGCTCCCGACCGCTCTGCCAGCCTGGCGATCTCCCGGTAAGCCGCCGGAACTGCTAGCCACGGCAGCGCCGGCGGCGCCAGGCTCGATAACGGATAGCTTAGGAAGCGTACGCCTGTTCCGCTGCCCGGCGTCGAGTCTCGCGCCTCGGCCGCGCTCGCCACCGGAAAAGCAATCGCCGTCCTGGCTGCCCCGCCCGCCAATCCCTGCAACGCATCGGCAGCGCGCGCCCGCAACTCATCGTCGCTGACCGGTCCCGCAATCCCGATCAGCAGATCGGCGGTGCCGCTCAGGTCTGTCTTGCCAACTGCATTCTCGCCACCATCTAAAGTCGCCATCGATCTCTTATCTATCTCAATTCGAGCAGCAAGTAAAACCCTTGGAAATCCGGCCGAACATCGCCGCGCTCAATACGTCACAGTGTAAGCGACAGTATCCCGTTCAGCGGAATCCGCACCCATGTCGGCCGATTGTTCAGTTCATACACCAGCTCATATAAAGCTTTGTCCAGCACGTAGGCCTCGAGTAGCGCCCGGAAAGCCGCTGGGTCCGCCGGCACGATCGGCGAGTCCTCCGCCGCTTCCCGGTAGGCCTTCAAGAACTCGGCGATCACCGCCTGCTCCCACATTCGCGCCCACGGCTCGAGCCGCTCGGCATCGAGCGGCCGCCGCGTAGTAAATCTGCTCAGCGAAGCAAACGCCGCGTAGCTGAATGAGCGCAGCATGCCCGCAACATCTTTCAGCGGAGACTGCTTCGCACGCCGCTCCGCCAGCGTCCGCGCCGGTTCGCCCTCAAAATCCAGGATCACGAAATCCGACTTCGTCCGCAGCACCTGCCCCAGGTGATAGTCGCCATGCACCCGCGTCTGCAGCCCGCCCACTGCGCTCTGCGCCAGCGAACCCAGCCGGTCGAACATCATCCGCCGGCGGCTCAAGACCAGGCCTGCCGGCTCGACCGTCTCGTCCGGCAGCCGCGCCAGGTTGTCCCGCAATGCATCGAAAGCCCGCGAGGCATTATTGATCAACTGCACTCGCAGCGCCTGCGACTCAGTCGCTGTAAACGGTATCGGCGTAAACGCCTCGTCATCGGTCGTGCTGCCGAGCGCCACATGCAGTTCCCCGGTGCGCCGCCCGAGCGTCGCCGCCGCGTCCAGGTAAATGCCCACGCTGTCTCTCACCCGCCCCGGCAGGGGCATCGTCGAGAGCGAAAGAAAATCGGCTGGCAGCGTCGCCGCTTCCGCTGCTGGAAACTGTTCGGCCGACGACGATTCGTAGTAGCGGTCCAGTTCCTCGAGCGTCCACTGCCAGCCATCGCCCTCGTTGGCCACCAGTCCCTGCAGCATCGCTAGCGTATACGTGTTCTCACCCGCGATATAGTCGATCGACCCGCCAAACGGGGCAATATTGCGAAAACTCGTCTCCTCCGTCAGGTAGCGGCCAATCTCGGTGTCGGGGTTCACTCCCGCCTGCTGCCTGCGGAAGAGCTTCATGATCAGCCTGTCGCCATAGAAGATAGAGGAGTTGCTCTGCTCTGCCGAGCTGCGCCGCGCCCGTAACTCGAGGCCATCTCCACGCAGCGAACTGAGGATGCTGCTCGGCAGGCCGCCAATCTGGCCGTTCTGCGTCGCAACCTCGCCCGAGCTTTCAATCACCCCCAGCAGCGCGGCCAAGGCGTCTTCGCTAAACAAACCATCGTGCAGCACACCGGCGCCTTGCGCAGAAGCCACCGTGGCAATGATCGCGACCGGCGATTTTTCCTGGAGCTCCGTCGCCGCACTTCCAAATGCCATGCCAAGAGGAAGCAGGTAGGTATCCGGCTCCCCGCTCTCGTAGTTCACCTGCAGCAGCGCCAGCGCCGAATCGCCGTTGTTGAAGGTTCCCCAATCGACCACTGGCGTCGAAACGATCTTCCGCGTCTTGCCGCCAAACCAACGCTGCCGAGGCAGAAACTCCGGAATCAGTTTTTCTTCTAAATAACTCAGCACGCGCCGTTCGAAGATGCGCTCCCAGTCTCTTGTGCTCACCACTACCAACTCGACATCGGGCTTGTTCTCGGCGGCCGGCTTAGGTTGCCGCGCTCCTTGCAACTCCAGCCACAGAAAGCCATAAGGCGCAAGCGTCAGCGCATATGGGGTCTTGTCGATGCTTGGAAACTCCACATACCCCACCATCTCGACCGGAATCATTCCCTCGAACTCGGTGAGGTCCAGCTGCACCGGCTGTGCAAATCGCGAGAGGTTCGCCACGCACAGCACTGTTTCGCCTTCCAGCTCCCGCACATACGCCAGGATCTTGCGATTGGCCGGCTCCAGGAACTTCAGCGTTCCCCGTCCAAATACTCGGAATAGCTTGCGCAGCGCGATCATGTTGCGCATCCAGTTCAGCAGCGACGATTGGTCACTCTGCTGCGCCTCGACATTGACCGCCTCGTAGCCCCACACCGGGTCCATCACCACCGGGCTATACAGCCGCGCCGGGTTCGCTCGCGAAAACCCCGCATTGCGGTCCCCGCTCCACTGCATCGGCGTGCGGACGCCGTTGCGGTCGCCGAGATAGATGTTATCGCCCATTCCTATCTCGTCGCCGTAGTAGAGAATTGGCGTCCCTGGGAAGGAAAACAGCAAACTGTTCAGTAACTCGATACGCCGCCGGTTGTTATCGACCAGAGGAGCGAGCCGCCGCCGGATGCCGATATTGATCCGCATCCGCGGGTCGGCGCTATACGCGAGATACATGTAATCGCGCTCTTCGTCCGTCACCATCTCGAGCGTCAGCTCGTCATGGTTGCGCAGAAACAATCCCCACTGGCAGTTATCCGGAATCGCCGGAGTCTGCGCCAGGATGTCGGTGATCGGCAGACGGTCTTCTTGCCGCAGCGCCATGTAGATGCGCGGCATCAGCGGGAAGTGGAAAGCCATGTGGCACTCATCGCCGTCGCCGAAATAAGCGCGCACATCGCTCGGCCACTGGTTTGCCTCAGCCAGGATCAGCCGCCCCGAGTAGGACTCATCGATCGCCGCCCGCACTGCCTTCATCACCGCGTGCGTCTCGGGCAGATTCTCGCAGCTTGTTCCTTCCCGCTCGACAAGATACGGAATCGCATCCACTCGCAGTCCATCGACGCCCATGTCAAGCCAGTGCCGCATGACGTTCAGCACCTCGGTCAGAACCACCGGATTGTCGTAATTCAAATCTGGCTGGTGCGAAAAGAACCGGTGCCAGAAATACTGCTTTGCGACCGGGTCCCATGTCCAGTTCGACTTCTCCGTATCGGTGAAGATGATCCGCGCATCTTCATATTTCTTGTCCGTATCGCTCCACACGTAAAAGTCGCGCTCCGGCGACCCGGCCGGCGCGAGCCGCGCCCGTTGAAACCAGGGATGCATATCCGAAGTGTGGTTCACCACCAGCTCGATCATCACCTGCATATTGCGATCATGCGCCGCATCGAGGAACGCCTTGAAGTCCTCGACCGTCCCATAGCTGGGGTTCACCGTCATGTAGTCCGAAATATCGTAGCCGTCATCGCGCAGAGGCGATGGAAAAAACGGCAGCAGCCACAAGCACGTCACGCCCAGATCTTGCAGGTAGTCCAGCTTTTGCATCAGCCCGGGAAAGTCGCCGATCCCATCATTGTTGCCGTCCATGAACGCCCGGACGTGCAACTCATAAATGATCGCGTCCTTATACCAGACAGGGTCTTGCATGCTTCCGGCTTGCTTCAAATCTTTCTCCCGCAACGCTCATCCGCAAAATTTGCGATCAGCCAATTGTTTGTGATCCCGTCATCGTTTTCAGATGCGGAAGATATGCGCCGGGAGAGCCGATGGTCGCAATTCGACATAATTCCGCTCGCCTCTCCACGAATACCGGTTGTCCGTCAGCAGATCATGCACCTCAAACGTCTCATCTGCCGCCAACCCCAGCCCCGCCAAATCCAGCGTCACAAATCCAGCCTGCACATTGAACGGATCCAGGTTCACCACCATGAGCACCGCGTTGCT
This sequence comes from Acidisarcina sp., assembly GCA_965199205.1. Lineage (GTDB taxonomy): Bacteria > Acidobacteriota > Terriglobia > Terriglobales > Acidobacteriaceae > Acidisarcina. The sequence goes on along the minus strand of OZ240688.1, from coordinate 141,119 downwards.
GCCGTCTTTGGTTCTCTTACTGTACGCGATCAGCGATGGATTATCCGTCGCATGAAAAACCAGCCCGTCGTTCGCCTGCAGGGCCTTGTTCCCGCGCCGGATCGCGTTCACCTGCGTGATGTAGCTCTTCAGGCTCGCTGCCGCGTCCAGGTCCCAATGCTTCAGCTCATACTTCTCCGAATCCAGGTATTCTTCTCCGCCCGGCTTGAACGGCGTACTCTCCAGCAGTTCGAACGCCGCCCCATACATCCCATAGCTCGCCGTCATCGTCGCAGCCATCACCAGCCTCGCCAGGAACGCCGCCCGGCCGCCGCTCTGCAGGCTCGACGGCAAAATGTCCGGAGTATTCGGCCAGAAGTTCGGCCCGAAATACTCTTTCAACGGATACTCCTGCAGCTCCTCTAAATACTCCGTCAGCTCCGCCTTCGTGTTCCGCCACGTGAAGTAGGTATATGACTGCGTGTACCCCAGCTTCGCCAGCCGCTGCGTCACCCGCGGCCGCGTAAACGCCTCCGCCAGGAACAGCGCATCCGGGTACTTCTGCTTGATCTCCGGAATCGCCCACTCCCAGAAAGGAAACCCTTTGGTATGCGGATTATCCACGCGGAAGATCCGCACCCCGTGTCCCGCCCAGTAGAGAAACACATCGCGCAGCGCATCCCACAGCCCGCTCCAGTCGCGGCTCTCAAAATCCAGCGGATAAATATCCTGGTACTTCTTCGGCGGGTTCTCCGCATACTGGATCGTCCCATCCGCACGCTGCTTAAACCACTCCGGATGCTGCTTCACCCACGGATGGTCCGGCGAGCATTGAAACGCGATGTCCATCGCGATCTCGATCCCGTATCGCTTCGCCGCCGAGATCAGGTGTTTGAAATCGCTCAACGTCCCCAGCTCCGGCAGGATCTCGGTATGTCCACCCTCCTTCGCCCCGATCGCCCACGGACTTCCCACATCCCCCGGCTTCGCTTCAACCGAATTGTTCTTTCCCTTCCGGAAAGCCGTTCCGATTGGGTGAATCGGCGGAAAGTACAGCACGTCAAACCCTAGCTCCGCCACGTATGGCAGCCGCGTCTCGCAATCCGCAAAGGTGCCATGCACCCCCGCTTCTGCCGCCGCCGACCGCGGAAAAAACTCATACCAGCTCGAGAACCGCGCCCTTTCCCGGTCGACTACCGCCACCAGCTCGCGATCGTAAACCGTCTCCATTGCAAAGTCCGGATAGGCCCGCACCAGCTCCATCACCTCATCCGAAAGCGCCAGCGTCTGGCTCGCCTCCTCCTTGTTCTTGCTCTTCAAGGTCGCCGCCCACTTCGACAGCTGTGCCGCGTCCTTGTTCTTCGCCAGTCCGGCGAAATGCTCCAGGTGCGCCGCTCCGTGCAATAGCTCCACCGACACATCCTGTCCGGCATCGATGCGCTTCTTCAGGTCGGCCGCCCACGTGCCGTAGCGGTCGATCGCGCCGGCCACGGTATAGATGTACCGGCCCATCTCCGTTACCGGAAACTCACCCTGCCAGCGATCATTGCCCAGCGCTGTCATGTACACATACCGGTACCCGGCATCTTCTTCGCGACGATATAACAACCGCGCCACGACCGAGTCATGCCCGTCGGCGAAAACATCCGCTTCCACCTCGACCACATCGCCAACAATTCGCTTGATCGGGAAACGCCCCGCATCGATCTCCGGCGTCACCCCCTCCACCACCACCCGCTTGTGCCCATCTACCGGCTTCGGCATTCCTGTCAATTCCCTTTCCTGCTTTGATCAACTCTGTTAGGTGTCAACTCTGTTGGGTGCCCCATTCAAGCGCTCTGTGGCTTGAATGGGAGAAACCACTCCCAGTCATCCCAACGAAGACCACCCCAATCAGCCGAGCTGCGCTCTGAAGGGGCACGGCTTCAGCCGTGCCATAGACCTCGTCAGCCCGATGCGGATTTAACCGCTGAGGCCAGAAAGTCTCTATTCCTCGAACTTTCCAAACACCGTATTCAAAGCTTCCGACCACGTAGGATGCGACCAGATGCCATCGCGCAATGCCGTATACGGCAGCTTGCCCATTATCGCGATCTGCACCATTGAGGCCATCTCCCCGCCCTCCGTCGCCAAAATCGCCGCCCCCAAAATCTGCTCCGTCTCCGCATCGACCACGATCTTCATCAACCCCCGCGTCTCGTCGATCTCGATCGCTCGCGCAATCGAAGACGCCGGCATCTTCGCCACCTTGATCTTCTTCCCCGCCGCGCGCGCCTCCGCCTCCGTCATCCCGATCCGTCCCAGCTGCGGATCGATAAAGACCGTGTACGGCACCATCCGTCCCGCGATACTCACCCGCTTGCCTTCGATCGTATTCGCCAACGCAACGCGATAGTCATCATACGAAATATGCGTGAACGCTGGGCCGCCCTTCACATCGCCCAGCGCATAAATCCCCCGCACGCTGGTCTCCAGGTATTCATTCGTCCGGATAAAACCACGCTCATCGGCCTTGATCCCGGCGGCCTCCAAATTCAGCGTCTCGGTATTCGGTGTCCGCCCCACGGCCAGCAGCAGATGCGATCCCACAATCACCTGCTCCCCCCCGTCCACTTTCACCGTCACCGCAACGCCGCTGCCGCTTTTCGCCACCTTCGTCGCCGAGGCCTTCAGCAGCACCTCGATCCCATCCTCCACCAGGATCCTGCGCACGTCCTCGGCAACATCATCGTCCTCGCGTCCCAGCAGCTTCGGCCCTGACTGGATAATTGTCACCTTCGCGCCCAGCCGCCGGAAAAGCTGACCAAATTCCAGTCCGATATACCCGCCACCCAACACCACCAGGTGCTCCGGCACTGCGTCCAGCTCCATTACCGAGGTGTTGTCGAGGTACTCTGTCCCGCCAAGTCCCTCGATCTTCGGCACCACCGACCGCAGCCCGGTATTCACAAAGATCAGTTCGGAACGCAGCAGCCTCTCGCCGCCTTCGTTCAAGGCCACCCGCACCAGTTTCGGCCCCGCAAATGAAGCCTCGCCCTTGATCAGCGAATCGCAATCCGTCGCCTTGAGTCCGCGCTCGCTGCCCTCGCGGAAGCTCTTCACGATCTCCCGCTTCCGCTCCCGGATGCGCACCATGTCGATCGAGATCTTGCCCGTATGCACGCCATAATTTGGTCCGCGACCCGCCAGGTACGCCACCCGCCCGCTCGCCACCATCGTCTTGGTCGGTGTGCATCCCTCGTTCACACATGTCCCGCCCACATGCTTCCGCTCGATCACCGCCGTCCGTTTTCCCGCCTTCGCCAGCGCCTTGGCCAGCGGATTCGCCGCCTGGCCGCTCCCAATCACAATCGCATCGAACTCTTCCGCCGCTGCCATTCATTCCTCCGAAACCGATAACGATGCCGGTCATACCACAAGCGTCTCACCTCATACCCGGGTACGTCGCCGCCTGCCGTACCTCGTTGCCGGGGTGCTCCATATCTCGAGTCTGAGGTGTGGGATTTAGCGGCTCTCCAACCCGCGCTTAGAACCGCGAAACGATCAGCAGTCCGCCGCCAATCGCGACCACATCCTCCGCCAGCGCCACCGCAAGATCCGGCAAGCCCTTGTCCCCGGTCAGCCATCGCCGCAGGTGGTACCCGGCATAGGACCCCGCAACCGCCCCCACCCCGCCCAGCACCGCACCCAGCAGGAAGCTCACGCCACCGGACAGGCACAGCGCTGTCCCGCACATAGCCCCCACCAGGAACCGAATCACCAACGGTCCCGGAGTCGTCCTCGCTGGCACGGAAGGCAGTTTGTCCGCGATCAACTCCCCCACCGCCAATGCAGTGAAGACCCACAGCGAAATCGGGTTATGAAGAAAGCCCAGCTTCGAGCTATCCAGAGAGAGCCACCCGAACCGGGCGGCCCAGCAAACTACCGCTGGGCCACCCATCGAGCGCAAGCCGCACACGCAGCCGATTAAAAACGCCAGCAAAGCCACTATTGTCAGAGTCATCGCTACCTGAGATGTAGCTTTCGCCCAGAAGATGTCAAACCCGCAGCTTAAACGCCGAACTCCGCAGCGCACAGTGGAAAAACCCGCAGTTCGAGCAATGACAGCGACAGAAAAGTCAGGGATCGATCCAAGAACTCCATTATCCCGGCTACCACTTTGTCTTCCTGTCCCACAACCGCCATCCTCTTGAACTACTGTCATCCAGACCCTGAGCACAGCAAAGAGGAAGAATCTGCGTTTAGCAATTCCCCACGAACCACCCAAACTCGCGAAGAGGTACAGCTTCAGACGCCGAGGTGACACGTCCGAAATCCGTCAAGAGCCCACCCAAAACAATCTGCAAACCGCTGATTGAAAGCCCGATTGGCATCGTAAAAGGGGTGAGATTGTTAGACTAGGAATATGCCTCCAACGTCTGGACACGCACCGTCGGGCCGGGTGGAATAGAATCAATCACGAAACCGGCCGCCAAACGCTCCCAGCCTGGGCTCTCAGCCGCGAAGGAAGGCTAACAACCTTTTATTTGCAGGGTTTTTATCCGTAAGTCTTTGCTTTGCAATAAGATAGAGCCAAGCCCATCCGTAATCTGTTCGCAATGAACTTGTTAGCCGAAAAGACCGGAGGGCCCCCATCAGACGAAAGATCATCCAGGCATAAACGCAGGAAAACTTGAACAATACAGAGGTAAGCTTAAGAAAGTAAACTGCTTTTGCGCGAACGCTGGCGGACTACTCGTCCCGCAGCATGCTCGGCTCTTCCGGGGCCCGCAGCCGCACCAGGCGATCGATCGCATACGGTGCCCGGTGCGAAGCCGTATGGTAATGCCTCACCTGCAGTTCGCCCAACAGCCCGATCGCCAGCATCTGGATGCCGGCCAGGATCAGGATGCCCGCCACCACGAACAGCGGCCCATGCTGGTCCATCACGTTCTGATTGGTAAAGAGCTTCAGCCCGGCCAGCAGCACCGACAAAGCACCGCCGGACAGAATGCTTAGCGCACCCAGCGATCCAAAGAAGTGCAGCGGCCGACTCATGTACTTCAGCAGGAATCGGATCGTCAGCAGGTCGAAGAAGACCCGGAACGTCCGGGAGATTCCGTAATGCGACTTACCCCGCTCCCGATGAACGTTCTTAATCGGGATCTCGCAGATAGTTGCGCCGTACCACGATGCCAGCGCCGGAATGAACCGGTGCATCTCGCCGTAGAGAGGAATGTTATGAATCACTTCCCGGCGATACGCCTTGAAAGTTGTGCCGAAATCATGAATGTCCACGCCCGAGAGCTTCGCCATCAGCCAGTTCGCACACCGCGAGGGAAACTTGCGCATGATCGCGTTGTCGACCCGCTCTTTGCGCCAGCCGGAGACGACGTCATATCCCTCTTCCAGCTTCTCGAGGAACGCTGGAATCTCCGCCGGATCGTGCTGCAGATCGCCATCCATCGCCAGGATGTAATCGCCCTGGGCATGATCGAAGCCCGCCGCCAGCGCGGATGTCTGGCCGAAGTTACGCCGCAGCTTGACCACCAGCACCCGGCTGTCCACCGCCGCGATCTCTTCGAGCAGCTTGTAGCTGCGGTCTGACGAACCATCGTCGACCAGCACCAGTTCAAAGTTGTCGTTGACCTGCTCCATGACCGCTTTCAGCTGGTCATAAAGCGCGGTGACGTTCTCTTCTTCATTATGGAAAGGGACAACGACGGAATATTTCGGCATGACTTTAACAGTATAGACCCGATTTGAAACACATTTCGAAAGAGAAAATCCGCCTTCAGCCCCTTCGGATCTCCTCCGCCAGGATTATCAGCGCCTGCTCGCACGCCGCCCGGTCGACATCATGATGGGTCACCAGCCGGATCCCCGCGGGGGCGACCGTGCTCGTCAAGACCCCGCGCTGCTTCAACCGCGCTACCAACGCATCAGGATCGCCCCCGTTTCTGAGGCTGAAAATGACCATATTCGTCTGCACCGCGCCCCGGTCGATCTCTACCTGCGGAAGCGTAGCCAGCCCGTCGGCGAGCAGCCGCGCATTGGCATGATCTTCCGCCAGCCGCAGCGGCATCACGTGAAGCGCGATCAACCCGGCGGCCGCGAGGATTCCCGCCTGCCGCATCCCGCCCCCGAGCGCCTTCCGGTAAATTCGCGCTTTTTCCATATTCGCCCGGCTGCCAACCAGCATCGACCCGACCGGCGCACACAGGCCCTTCGACAGGCAGAACATCACTGTATCGAAACCGGAAGTCAACCGCGCCACCGGCATCCCCAGGTAAGTCGCCGCATTAAAGACCCTGGCGCCATCGAGATGGAGCGGTAATCCGGCGTTCTTCGCTCCCGCCCAAATCTCCTCCAAAACCTCCAGCGGAGTCACCGTCCCTCCACCCCGGTTGTGCGTATTTTCAAGGGCAATCAGGCCAACCGTGGTCCGGTAATAGACCTTGGGCAGCAGGAACGGCCGGATCGCGCTCCACGTTAGAATGCCGCGGTCTGCCGGAATCGTCCGCAACTGGCAACCGGAAAAGGCAGAAACCATTGCGAGCTCCCAGTCGACAATATGGGCCCGCGACTCGCAGATGACCTCTTGCCCATGCTGGGTATGCAGCCGGATCGCAATCTGGTTCCCCATCGAGCCTGTGGGCACAAAGATTGCCGCTTCTTTGCCGAAGACCTCCGCCGCCCGAGCCTCGAGCGCGTTGACCGTCGGGTCTTCGCCGTAAACGTCATCCCCGACTTCCGCCGCCGCCATCGCCGACCGCATCGCCGCAGTCGGCTTGGTCACGGTGTCGCTGCGCAAATCGACCAACCCATGAAACTGCCCAGAAACTGCCTGATCCCGTACCTGAACTTCCGTAGCCATCGTCTCTCCTCTGCTCAATCCACCAGCACCAGGGCTGCTGCCTCAACCGGCTCTTCCCGCAGGAATCGCCCAAAGACCTCGTTCGACATCAACCGCCCAGCCTCGGTCAGACGCACCCGGTTTCCAGGGAGCTCCAGCAGGCCATCTCCTTCAAGCTCCGCCAGCGTCGCCGCATAAACCCTCGTACCATCAGGGCCGAACTCCCGCTCCAACGCACCGATCGAGATTCCCTCATTCAACCGCAGGCCCAGGAACCAGGCCTCTTCCAGCTCCTGCTGACGCGACACCGGGTGAATCCCTGCCCACCCCGCTCCGGCCAGAAAGGCTTCTAGGTGCTCAACCGTCTCCAGCCGGACGGCCCCGCCGTCGACCGTCCGCAGCATGGAATGCGCGTCCAGTCCGAAGCCAAGGTACGGCTTCCGCAGCCAGTATTTCTGATTGTGAACGGACTCCGCGCCGGGACGTGCAAAATTTGAGATTTCATATTGCATCAGCGAATTCCGGTGGAGCGTCTCGACCGCCTCCAGGTAGAGGTCAGCCACCTGGTCATCCGACGGCACGGCCGCCGCATGATAGCGCCCTCCACCCTCCAGGAGTTCCCGGCCCAGGCGGGAATCTTCATCCACCTCCAGCATGTAAATGCTGGCATGGCCGACGGCCGAAGAGATCAGCACCTCCAGCGACTCGCGCCACGATTCAGCCGTCTGGTGCGGTAGTCCGGCGATCAGGTCGGCACTCACCGACTGAATTCCCGCTCTTCCGACCCGCTGAATATCCTTCAGGGCGTCCGCCCGGGTATGCAGTCGTCCAGTCACCGCCGCCTCGCGGTCAACGAAAGATTGAACGCCAAAGCTGACCCGGTTGACCCCGACATCGACCATGGCCGCAAGCACATCGTCGGCTATCTGCCCCGGCGCGCACTCGAGCGTGATCTCCGTCGCAGGGGCAAAATCAAATTCTTCTCTGAGCACAGTGAACAGCCGCCGCAGCAGAAGGGGATCGAGGACGCTGGGAGTTCCGCCTCCCAGGTAGACGCTGTCGACCGTAGACGGAATTTGCGCCCAAGCCAAGCCCGTAAGTTCTCTCGATCTTCGGATAGAGGCGCAGACCAAGTCGACATAGTGCGCGTGGTAGCTCGCCGGGAAGACCCCAGAGGCGAAGTTGCAGTAGCTGCACTTCGTCCGGCAGAACGGCACCGAAATATAAACACCCAACGATTCCATCTCTCATCTATATTCCCATGCCGACTCACCTGCTTTGCTGAGCCCCTGGCCGAAGCCGCCCAGTCTTGCATTCCGCAGCGGTTTATGTCCCACTGAGAGAGGAGCAAACCGCCATTCGCAGCCGATGTCCCAGTCCGTGCTCCGCATCTCTTAAGCCGGGAGCGCCTGTCCGATGAGCACCACTCCGGATGACGATGTAGTCGGCAAAGTCTACGACAGCCGCCTGATGGGCAGGCTGCTAAGGTACCTCCGCCCCTATAAATGGCAGGCGGGCACATCCTTCGTCGCCATCCTGCTCAAGGCGTTCTGCGACGTGATCGGGCCATTCCTCTTCAAAGTGGCTATCGATAATTACCTCACCGTCAAACACACGGAACATCCTAACTGGCTCGCTCGTCACCTCAGCCCCAGTGCGGTCACCGGCATCAGCCAGCTTGCCGGCCTGTACTTAGGGGCGCTCTTGCTCACCTACCTCTTCGAATTTATTCAGACCTACCTTATCCAATGGATGGGCCAAAAGGTCATGTTCGACCTCCGCAGCCAGATCTTTCGCCACATCCAGGGCATGCACGTCGCCTTCTTCGATCGCAATCCAGTCGGCCGGCTCGTCACTCGCTTGACCAGCGACGTGGACGCGCTGAATGAAATGTTCACCTCTGGCGTCTTCGCGATCTTTGACGATGTCTTCGTTCTTGCCGGCATCGTCATCATCATGCTGCAGATGCAGTGGAAGCTGGCCTTGCTCGCCTTCGCCGTGCTGCCGCTGATCGGCGTCGTCACCATGATCTTTCGCAAATACGTGCGCAGCTCCTATCGCCGCATTCGTTCCGCCATCGCCCGCATCAACGCCTTCACCCAGGAACACATCAGCGGCATGACCGTTGTCCAGCTCTTCAACCGCGAACAGCGCGCCTACGACGATTTCGAGGCAGTAAATCGCCAGCACATGGTCGCCTTCAAGGACGCGATCCTCGCTTACGCCCTCTACTATCCGGCGGTAGAGATTCTCTCCACCGTCGCTATCGCCCTAGTGCTTTGGCGCGGTGGAGACGGGGTGTTGCGCGGCACCGTGACCGTCGGCGTCCTGGTTGCTTTCATGCAGTACTCCATGCGCTTTTTTCGACCCATCCAGGACCTCAGTGACAAATACAACATCCTCCAGGCGGCCATGGCCGCCAGCGAGCGCGTCTTTCAGCTCCTCGACACCCCGACCGCGATCCTGAACCCTGTCTCGCCCGAAGAGATCGAACAGGCAGGGCGCATTGAATTCCGAAACGTGTGGTTTACCTATCAGCACCTTGACGAGCAACAGAAACAGAGTGCCGCCAGCGAAAACTCCGCCGAACTCGCCGCCCTCGGCAGCACCGTCGAATGGATCCTCCGCGACGTCTCCTTCATCATCGAAACCGGCCAGACCGCGGCGATCGTCGGGCACACGGGCGCCGGCAAGACCACCATCATCAGCCTCATGATGCGCTTCTACGACATCCAGAGCGGCAGCATTCTGGTCGACGGCGTCGATGTAAGGCTGCATAGCCTGAAGCAACTTCGCCAGCGCTTCGGCGTCGTTCTGCAGGATCCTTTCCTCTTCACCGGCACCATCGCCGACAACATCCGCCTCGGCTCCGACTGGATCACCGATGAGCGCATGAAGAAGGCCGCGAACGACGTCAACCTGTTGGACTACATCGATGAACTCCCGGGCGATTTCACCGAACCGGTCCGCGAACGCGGAGCTACCCTCTCGACCGGCCGCAAGCAATTGATCAACTTCGCTCGCGCCCTCGCCCACGACCCCAAAATCCTCATCCTCGACGAAGCGACTTCAAGTGTCGACACCGACACCGAACTCCTCGTCCGCTCGGCGCTCGAGCGCATGGTCACTGGCCGCACCTCGGTCGTCATCGCGCATCGCCTCTCCACGGTCCAGAGGGCAGACGTCATTCTGGTCATGCACAAAGGGCAGCTTCGCGAGATGGGTACCCACCAGGAGTTGCTTGCCCGCCGCGGCCTCTACTACAAGCTCTATCAACTCCAGTACAAAGACCAGGAACTTCCCCATTTCGGCGTGGAATCCGCTTCCACCCTGGTCGGCATGGACTGATAACGCGATGACCGGTCCACGCATCTTCCTCTCCGCCGGTGAAGCCAGCGGGGAGCACTACGGCACGTCACTGATCCACGCCCTCCGCGAGCTGGCTCCCGGCGCCACCTTCTTCGGCCTCGGCGGCCATCGCATGGAAGCCGCCGGCCTCGAGCGCATCGTGCGAGCCGAAGACGTCGCGGTCATGGGCATCACCGAAGTCGTCCGCCACATGCCCCGCATCTACGCCGAATACCGCAAGCTCAAGCGCAGCCTCCAACCGAAACCCCTCGCCGACGCCGCCATTCTCATCGACTTTCCCGACGTCAACCTCTCGCTCGCCCGCGAACTCTACCGCCTCAAAATCCCCGTCATCTTCTTTGTCAGCCCTCAGCTCTGGGCCTGGAAGAAACACCGTATCAAGCACGTGCAGCGCTATGTCGACAGGATGCTGGTCATCTTTCCCTTCGAGGAGGCGTTCTACGAGGGCCACGGCGTATCCGCGACCTTCGTCGGTCATCCACTCGCCAGCCTGCCCGCGCCCAACATCTCCCGCGCCGGCTTCGCCGCCGAGCACCATCTCGATCCCGCCAAACCCTGGATCGCCCTGCTGCCCGGCAGCCGCGGCAAAGAAATTGAGCTGAACCTCCCCACGATGCTCCGGGCGGCGAGAGATCTTGGCGAAGACGCTGAATTCCTCCTGCCGCTCGCGCCTACACTCACCCCCGCGCACAAGGCCACGCTCTCGGCCATCCTATTGAACGCGCCCGCACCGAGAATTACCCTGGTCGACGACGCCCGCGCGGCTCTCCACCACGCCCGCGCCAGCGTCGTCGCCAGCGGCACCGCCACGGTAGAAGCTGCCCTGATCGGCACCCCTTTCCTGGTTGTCTACCGCATCTCAGAGCTCAGCTATGCTGTTGCCAGGCGCGTCGTCAAGGTACCCTTTGTCGCTATGGTCAATTTGATTGCTAACCGGGAAGTGGTTCCCGAACTCATCCAGGGTGACTTTACCGCTGCGAACGTCGTCTTACATCTGCGTCGGCTGATGCACAATGAGAACGATCGAGAAACAATGAAAGAAGAGCTCCGCCAGGTTGCAAGCCAGCTTCGCTTCAGCAGCCCAGCCATTCGGAAACCGAAGCAGGAGAGCGCTGTCGAGCGAGTCGCCGGCATCACGCTCGCGCTGGTCGCGAAGCGCGCTCATCAACCGGAACAGCAGATTTCGAGTTTGGCGGAATGAAGATCACCTTTGTGCATATGCGTGTCTTGAGAGTTTGTCCGGCCTTCCTGTGCCTTGCAATCCTTGGCTTTTCGCTGCTTACGCCCGTTCTCTCTCACGCCGCTGACAAGCCCGCGATCAATATTACCGCCTACAAGATCGACGCCCAGATCGACCCGGATGCTCACAGCATCAAGGCCACTGCGCGGGTCACGTTTACGCCGCTCGAGACCTCCGACACCGTACTTTTTCAGCTGCATAGCGCCCTCAAAGTCGAGAAAGTCACGGACGGGTCAGGCCACGTGCTCTCCGGCGAACGCGGCGCCGACGCAACCATCCGCCTGACTCTGCCTGCAGCCCTCGCCAAAGGTCAGAGCACGACCTTTACCTTCGCTTATGACGGCGTTCTCTCCGGCTCCGAAGAGAGCCCGGTCGAGGGTCTGAAGCTCGCCTCGATCGGCAGTCCCATCAGTTATTTGTTGTATCCGGCGCGATGGTTTCCCATGACTGGCTACTTGACTGACCGGTTCACGGCTGACATCAATGTGACCGTTCCCGCCGACTACCGCGTCGTCGGCAGCGGCGCCGTCACCCCCATCACCCAGTCCGGCGGCACCTTCGATTTCAAGTGGGACAAGCCCGGTTTTCCCGGCACTATCATCGCGGGCAAGTTTAACCCTATTCCCGCTCCCAGCGCCTCGTATATTCATATCTGGACCACCGACGCGCATAAGGCCACCGCTCCCGAGTTTGCCGACACCGCAGCCAAGGAATTCAACTTTTTCACCGGCCTCTTCGGTCCCGCGGAATCGGTTCACTTCAACGTTGTCGAAATCCCGGACGATACCCTGCCCGCCTTCTGGGCCCCGGAGATCGCCGCAATTCCCGGCGGTCGCATGACCTCCAAGGCCAACTACCGCCTGCTCGCCAACACCGTGGCCCGGCAATGGTGGGGCAGCCAAGTCTCGCCCGCGACCCTCAATGACGCCTGGATCACCAACGGTATGTCCCGCTACGCCGAGCTCATGTATCTCGAGGACGAGGCCGGCCAAAGCGCCTTGCAGAAGGCCGTCGTCGATATCTCTGCCGGTGCCCTCGCCTACGACACCATCCCGCTAGGCTCAGTCGGCCGCGACGACCCCTTCAGCCCCGAGTTCCAGTCCCTCACTCTCGAAAAAGGGGCGATGGTCTTTCACATGCTTCGTTGGGAGGTCGGCGACGACAGCTTCCGGAACATTCTCAAAGCGACGCTTACCCAATACGCCGACAAGCCGATCCGCAACTCCGACTTCATGCGACTCGCCGAGTCCCAGTCTCAACAACAGCTCACAGCCTTCTTTGCCCAATGGATCGACGGCACCGGCGCGCCGGAGTTTACTGATAAGTACACCGTCTACCGGCTCGGCAACAACAAGGGCTTCCGCACCATCGGCGAAATCGGCCAGGACCTCGATCTCTTCCGCATGCCCGTCGAACTGAAGATCGAAACTGACGGAAAGACCGAGATCAAGCGCATCGATGTTGTCGGTACCGATTCCCAGTACGTCGTCGACACCTTCGGCCGTCCCCGCCACATCTCCCTCGACTCCAACGGCTGGCTGCTCAAGAACTCCCCCGACATGCAGGTCCGCATCTCCATCCTGCGCGGTCAGCAACTTATCGCTCAAGGCGATACCGCGGGCGCCATTGCCGAGTACCAGAAAGCCATAGCAGCCAATCCTAATAGTTCGCTGGCCAGCTATCGTATCGGCGAAGCCCTCTTCAACCAGCGCAACTACCAAGCCTCCGCCAACGCCTACCGCGATGCGCTGCGCGGCGACGACGATCCGAAATGGACCGAGGTCTGGAGCCACATCCAGCTCGGCAAGATCTTCGACGTGACCGGCCAGCGCGACCGCGCCGTCAATGAATATCGTCAGGCCGTCCAGACCAACGACAACACCCAAGGCGCCCTCAACGAGGCACGCCTTCACCTACAGGTTCCCTACAAACGAGACGAGTCGAGCGACTGAAATGAATCGGCAGCGACTTCCTAGAGCGGTCCACAGTGGTGGGCCGCTCTTTTTCGCCGTTCTGCCCCGGGCTGCGCGGTAATAGTTAATGAAGTCTGCTGTCTGCCCGATATCCATGTTGTGGGCCAACGGTATCGCCATCTCACTGCAGGCGGCAACCCAGCTAGGTCTGAACAAGATGAACAGATGATTTCGATCAAAGCCCTTCTCGAGCAGAACCCGGATAAACTCCTGCGCCTGAGCAGTGTCGCGTATCGCGACACACTAAACGCAATCGCCGAAGGCGCAGTTCGCTGTTGCCCGTCCACTGGTCAACCGCTGCAATATGACCTCTCTTCTGCCGCCAAATCTCTAACCGGGAACTATTCCGCGGAAACGCTCAAGCCGATTCAGAATAAGGTCTTGAAATCCCTGCAGCTCTGGGGGAAAAATAGCGAGGCTTACTACAAACGGAAGACAGCGGAAGTTAAAGAGATCCTCGCTGAGCTCGCCAGTACCGCGGAGTTCTTTGGCAAGCGCGATCAGCGCTACACCCGGCAGTTCGCCGCCATCTCGGAGAACCTCGAGACCGTCGCGCAGCTGGACGATCTCACAAGAATTCGCGCATCCTTGTTGCACAGCGCGGGAGAACTGAAAGGCTGTATCGAACGCATGACCCGGGAAGGCAACGATTCGATCACTCAACTCCAGGAGAGCCTTGCCGGATACCGCGCCGAACTGGAGCAAGCCCAGGAACTGGCTTCGCTCGATCCGCTCACCGGGCTCTACAATCGTCGCGAGGTCGAGATGCGCATCGGCCGCAGGGTCGAAAATCAGGTTCCTTTCTGCGTCGTCATCATCGACCTGAATGACTTCAAGAAGATCAACGATCTCCACGGCCATCTGGCCGGCGATGAGCTCTTGCGCCAGATCGCCATCGAGTTGCGCCTCGCCTCCCGCGCCGAAGATGTCGTGGGCCGATGGGGCGGCGATGAATTCGCCCTCGTCCTCGACGGCAACTTCACCAACACCAAGATCAAAGTGCAGCGCATGAGACCGTGGGTCTTCGGAAACTACGAACTGGAGCTTCCCGGAAGCATGCTGAGTGTCAAGGTGAGCGCCTCGATCGGCATGGCGGAGTGGTCCCCGGGCGAGACGCTTCTTCAAGTCCTCAGCCGGGCCGATTCCGAGCTATACCGCGAAAAAGCCTTAGGCCGCGCCGTCTGAACCTTCTGCTTGTCACTCGTAGCGGAGCGCCTCGATCGGATTCATATTGGCCGCCTTGAGCGCCGGCACCATCCCGCTCACCAGTCCCACTAAAATGAGAATGCCGGTTGCGACCGCAATGCTGACCGGCGAAATGAGTAGTTGAATATCCGCGTCGCTTGCATTGCTCGCAACCGCGCTATAGAACGTGATCCTGCCGACGATCAGCGATACCGCATACGCGAGAGCGATGCCGGCGGCACCGCCGATGCCGGTAATCACCAGCGCTTCGGCCATGAACTGGACCAGGATATGCCGCTTGCGCGCACCCAGCGCCTTTTCGATGCCGATCTCTTTCGTTCTCTGCTGCACCGCCACCAGCATGATGTTCATCAGCCCGATGCCGGCGATTCCCAGGGTCAACGCCCCAATAAAAAGAAGTAGAACCTGTAGCGCAAGACTTACGATGCGAAACTGGCTGAGCTGCTCTTCTAGG
The DNA here is from genome assembly GCA_965199205.1 of Acidisarcina sp. GTDB lineage: Bacteria > Acidobacteriota > Terriglobia > Terriglobales > Acidobacteriaceae > Acidisarcina. The sequence continues at coordinate 126,063 of OZ240688.1, read as the reverse complement.
TTGGCCACATAGAGGGCGTTGTGGTCCCTCACCTGAAAGTTATGCTCCTCCGCCAGGTTCGTCCGCACCGCGCGCTCGACGGTCTTGTTGTCGCCTTTGTAATTCATCCAGATTCCGTCGAGGTATTTCGGGTCTTTGATATCGCTCATGGTACTGAAAGGAATGCGCACCTGGCGATTGGCATCATCGTCGCCTTCCTGCATCTTCGGTTGTAGAACACCGATCACGGTGAAGCCGATCCCGTTAAGCCGGATGCGCCGTCCGATCGCATACTGGCCGCCGAACAGCTTTGTCTTGGCCTCTGAACCGATCACCGCAACGTGGGCTCGCTGCTCGTCATCCTGCGTCGTATAGAAGCGGCCGCTCTCCACGTCGAGTTTCAGGATCGATTGCGCCTCAGGGCGGTCCCCATTGACCGTCCAGGTGTACGTGTGCAGTTCGTTCTGCACCGGTACGTCCTTCGATAGCTCCGGCGTCACACGCAACAGCCCCGGGACGGAGTTGTAGAGGCGATCCACATCATCCTGCGTAAGCCTGACGACCACCCCGGCCTTGGAGCCGCCAACCTGCTCACTCGTCCTGCCTGGGAAGATACCGATCAAGTGGGTACCCCATTGCGCGAAGATCGCCTCGATCGCCCGTTGAAACCCAGCACCGTAGGCCAGCAGGATCACCACCGTCGCGATACCCCAGGCCATACCCACCATGGTGATCATGGTGCGGCGCCGGTTATAAATCATCGCTTCATATGCTTGTTTCAGCAGCTCGCCCAGCATGGAGAACCCCTTCGGTGAGACATCGGCTGAGTATTGGCGCGCAGCAGATTCTGGTAATTTTCTCGAACTATTCCCGGCGCAGCGCTTCTACCGGCTCGAGCGCGGCCGCCTTGCTGGCCGGGTACAAGCCGGCGAAGATGCCGCTCAAGCTCAGCGAAAGCAGCGCCAGCGCCGCCGACCAGGGCACCAGCCGGGGAGGGTCAAAACCTTGCACGCCTTTACCGCCGATGGCCGCCTGGATGAGATACATCAGCAGCGCTGCTCCACCAATGCCGATCAACCCGCTCACACCGGTCAGCAGTAGACCCTCAAGAAAAAACTGCATGAGAATGCTGCGCCTGGTCGCACCGATCGCCTTTCGCAAGCCAATCTCCCGTGTCCGCTCCGAGACCGACACCAGCATGATATTCACGATACCAACAGCGCCTAGAGCCAGCGTCACGATGCCCACGCCTCCCAAAAAGACGTCCATCGCCGTGAAGATCTTGCCCACCATGCGATCGCTCTTGATCGTGTCCCACTCGTCAAACGAGTCAGCATCATCCGAGCTGAACGAGTGCCTCGCCGCTATGATGGCATGTGCCGCGGCCTTCGCCGGCTCACTCTCGCCTCGCACCCGCGGCTGGTACTGGATCGAGCTCAGGGCGTCCAGCGGCAGGTTTTCGCCTTTGATGGGAAACATCTCGAGCATGGTGGTCAACGGAATGTAGAGCTGCTGGTTCTGCCCGTCGTCGTCCCCGTGGCCTGACTTCAGCGCGACCCCAATTACTTCGAAGCTGGCGCCATTCAGCAGGATCGTTTGCCCGACCGCCGGCCTGCCCGGAAAGAGCAGCACCGCACTCTTCTGGCCAAGCACCACCACCCTGCGCCGGTCGCGCAGATCGCCGTCGCTCAAAAAGCGCCCGGCAGCAAGCGGCAGAAAGCGGACTACGGGATAATTCGGCTCGGTGCCGAGGATCGCCCCGCCGGCACTTTGATACTCGCTCTGCTGCTTGATGTCGTTGCGGCGAATCAACCCCATTACCTCGCGAAATCGCCCGGAAGTGCGCATCGCTGTCTCATCGCCGATCGTCAGGTGATACGGCCGCATGCCGGTGTGCTGGCTGGGGACTGCTGGTATCGTTCCGCCCCACATCATGATCACGTCATTTCCGACGCTCGCCAGTTCCCGATGCTGTCCCGATCGAAAGCCCTCCCCGACGCTGATCAGCAGGAGCATCGATCCCACGCCCCACGCGATCCCGAACATCGTCAGGAACGAGCGCAACTTGGTTGCCCAGATGGCGCGAAAAACCTGCGAAAAGGTGTCGCCGAGGCTCTGCATGATGACCCTAAGAAGTACGCGCTCTCTGGAACCTTAGTTCCGCCCGGGACAATGATGTTGGTTCCAGCAGGCAGAATGACGTTCATTCCGCCTGCGAAGACACGCTGGCGGCCAAGCCTGCTAGAACAAGGTTCCGGCGCTGACGCTGGCCTCGGCCGAGTCGTTTTCCAGATCAATCACAAATCCCGCCGCTTGCCAGACAGATACCACCGCGGCGAGCACTTCGGGCGAGGTCAGGCTGGTCGACACCAGGACAAGTGTCTTCCCGCGAAGCAACTCAGCAGAGCCGAACTTGAGCGCGATGCAACGGTCGGGCCGATAGGTACAGGAAGCCAAGTCGGCGATGCTCACATTGCGAGTGGGTGTTACAAAGATGGTCAGTGGCGGCGCCATGCGATCCAGCATGCTGAAGATCTCAAGCTTCGACTCGAGCTCATCCGGCACGCAGTCAAGGACCAGGTCTGCCGTCCTCACGGCGTCCTCTACGCTCGACGCAAAGCGCACCGTTCCCGGAGCCATCTCGAACTCGTCACCGCCAGGAACTGTCAAGCCGCTCAGTTGCTCTGCCGCCTTACGGAGATTCGAAGGCATGATGTCTTCGAGTACCGTCGCGTATCCTGCCGAAGCCAGCAATGCAGTGAAGAGGCGGCCCATCCTGCCGGCGCCGATAACGGCGACATTCTGAATCTTCATAAATCCGGTACCACCCGGCGAGCCGCCATTGGGAAACGACTACTTGGCGTTTAGCGCCTCAAGCACGCTGTCTGCGTTCGGAGAGGAGTTCTTCAGATATTCACTCAACCGTTTCCTCTCGTCCGCGGTGAGGGTCGGGGCGAGCGCCAGCACTCGGCGCAAAGTGGTAGAAACATCGTCGACGTAGTTCATCAATCGAATCGCTTCGCCGGAAAGAGGAGTGGCGCGGGGCGGTGTGGCTGGAATAGTGTTAGACATTGATCCTCGCTTCTGTAGTGTTCTTATTTTCAGCCCTTCGCCCGCATTTGGTAAAGCAGCGACGCGAGAGTGCTCCAGCCTCGGTTCGCTCGGCGGCCCGGGAGCAGCATTCTCACTGACTCTTCAGCTCCTCATCCTGCATCTGAACATTTAGTTCCAAGACAAGGCCAGGGCACCCACAGCGATGAATGATTGCATCGATGAGCTTCTTCAACGCGATACACGCGTTCCGACTTCCACCTATCGCACCCAGTTGCATGCCCATTTTACCTTCGCTGACGCCGAGGCGATCGTGCCCTATCTCAAGGATCTTGGCATCGGCGACTTCTACTCGTCTCCTTTTTTCGAGGCCCGTCCCGGCAGCATGCACGGCTACGATGTAACCCGCCATGATCGGCTCAATCCGGAGTTGGGGGGCAGCGCAGGCTTTGAAAAGTTCTCTGCTGCTCTAAAAACCTTCGGTCTGGGCCTGCTGCTCGACATTGTCCCCAATCACATGGGGATCGGCAACGACTCGCGCTGGTGGCAGGATGTCCTGCAAAATGGGCGCGCTTCCGAGTATGCCGGTTTTTTCGATATCAACTGGGACCCGCCCAAGCCGGACATGTGGAACAAGCTGCTGCTCCCAATTCTCGGGGAGCAGTACGGCAAGGAGCTTGAAAATAAAAACATCCAGGTACACATCGAAGACGGCCACGTCTTTGTGAAATATTTCGACCACATCATGCCGGTTGCGCCTCGCATTGTCCCCCGCATTTTCCCGCAGGAGAAGGACGCCGAGTGGGGCGTGTCGCCGGACTTTCGCGACCTTCTGAAGGATCTCGCCCACATTCCGCCCCATGAAGCGATCGATCCGAAACTGGTTGCGCAACGCCGCACCCAACTCGCAGAAATTCGTCCTCGCCTGGACCATGCCCTTCGCGATCCGGCCATCCAACCGTTGATTACGCGCGCCCTGGAAGCAATCAACGGCATAAAAGGCGAACCCAAGAGCTTCGACCGCCTTCACGACCTTTTGGAGGGGCAGCCTTACCGGCTTGCCTTCTGGCGAGTCTCCGGCGAAGAGATCAATTACCGCCGCTTTTTCGATGTGAATGATCTCGCGGGCCTGCGTATGGAGAACCCCGCCGTCTTCGCCGAGACCCATTGCCTCATCCGCGATCTTCTCGGCAAAGGCCAACTCACTGGCCTCCGCGTCGACCATGCCGACGGCATGTTTAACCCGCGGCAATATCTCATTCGCCTGCAGTTGCTCTACGTCGCCAGCCAATGCTCTGGGCCGGCCATCGGCAGCCCGACCGGCCTCAACGGCATTGAGGACACGGTGCGCGACCAGCTTCGCGGCTACGACTGGGCAAACGGCAAACGCCCTCTCTATTGTGTCGTCGAAAAGATTCTCGAACCGCGAGAGGCGCTTCCCCGGGAATGGCCCGTCAGCGGCACCTCGGGATACGACTTTATCTACTTCGCCAATCAGCTCTTCATTCAAAGCGAGAATGAGCAGCGCTTCAACAAGATTTACGAAGGCATCACCCATAGCCGCAGGAGCCCTGAAGACATCATCTACCGGTCGAAGCTTCAGGTCATGCAGACCTCTCTGGCCAGCGAAGTTTATGTCCTCACCAACCTGCTCGGGAATCTCGCCGGCTCCGACCGGCTGGCCAGAGACTTCACCGAAAATCTCCTCGAATCGGCGATCCGGGAAACGATTGCCTGCTTCCCCGTCTATCGCACCTACATCGATGACCGCGGCCAGTACACCGCGAGCGACCGCCAGGTTGTCGAGCGCGCCATCAGCCGAGCCAAGCGCATGAACTCCGGCATCGAGGCCTCGGCCTTCGACTTTCTCCAGACCACGTTGCTGCTGGGCGGCCGTCCCGGCAATCCTCAGAGTGAAATCGACGCAGAACAGCTGTACTTCGCACTCAAATTCCAGCAGCTCACCGGACCCGTAATGGCCAAAGGCGTCGAAGACACTTCTTTCTACGTCTACAACCGGTTTCTCTCTTCAAATGAGGTCGGCGGTTCGATGAAGGCCTTTGGCATCACCCCCGAACTCTTCCACGGCAGCAACCAGGACCGCCTGCTCAACTCGCCTGAAGCCATGCTGACCTTGTCGACTCACGACACCAAGCGTAGCGAAGACGTAAGAGCTCGCCTGAACGTTCTTTCCGAAATGCCTGTAGAGTGGGCCTCTGTCGTGCGTCGCTGGCTCAAGATGGCAGCCGGAATCAAGCGCAAGCTGGATGACGGGAGACTGGCTCCGGATGCGAATGAAGAGTACATGCTCTACCAGAACATTCTCGGCGTCTGGCCGTGGGAGGCGGAAGAACGGTCAGGGATCGAGACAACCTCCGACGCCAACCCGCAAGCCTCACCGGCAACCACTCCAGATGCGCGCGAAGACTTCCTCAAGCGCATCCAGGAATATTCCTCGAAGGCGCTCAGCGAATCGAAGGTCAACCTCAGCTGGCTGAACCCGAACCCGGAATACATCGAAGCTGTGCATGCGTTCCTTGGCGAAATTCTCCTGCCCGATCGACGCGGCCGCGAAACCAGGTTCGTCCAGACCCTCAAGGCGATCCTGCCCAAAGTGCAGTTCTTCGGAGCCATCAACTCGCTCGCCCAGACCGTGCTCAAGCTGACCTCGCCGGGAGTGCCCGACTTCTATCAGGGCACGGAACTCTGGGACTTCAGCCTCGTAGACCCCGACAATCGCCGCCCCGTCGACTATGAGCTGCGAGCTCGCCTGCTGCAGCACCTGAAAGGTGTCGAAGCATCGTCAGGCCCGCTCGCCGCCGCGCAGGATGCGCTCGGCAGGCTACCCGACGGACGGGTCAAACTCTGGGTGTCGTACAAGACCCTCCACCTTCGAGCCGAGCATCCCGACATCTTTCGCAAAGGAAACTATATTCCGCTTGAGATTACCGGCGACCGCGCCAACCACGCGCTCGCCTATCTTCGTCGTCACGACGGACGGTCCGTGCTGACCGTCATTCCACTCTTTGCTTACTCGCTGATGCGAGGCAAGATGGAGTTCCCCGTGGGAGCAGCTTGGGGAAATACCGCTCTCCGGCTGCCGCTCGAACAGCCGGGGACCCTCGCCAATATCTTCACTGGAGGCACAATCGAGGGGAGCGGCGACGATACAATACCGCTCAGTGCGATCTTCGAAAGCTTCCCTGTCGCGGTCCTCTTCAGCGAGCGTTAGCTCCGATGTCTCGGCTACTAAAACGTAACCCCTCGACTTTAATCATGCTGTGAACCCATGGAGTCGACACGTCACCAGCTAAGTGCCTTTCGACTCCGCCGTAAGCGCCGGGTCCCGCGGTTTGCTCGGGTCGACATAGCCGTCCCGGTCCGTCATCTCCATCAGCGCGGCAAGCTTGGCCGCATACTCCGGCCGCAGCGATCCCTCCGGATACCGCCATGCCCAGTTGTTATCCGGTTGCGAGGGCGTATTCATTCGCGCCTCACTCCCAAGCTCCAGGATGTCCTGCATCGGGAAGAGGCACATATCGGCTACCGAGCCTGCTGCACTGCGAATGAGCGACCACACGATACCATCTCCGCCGGGATGAATATAGGTCATCACCGATGCCTTTTCCTGCTCGCTCGCGCCATGCTGCCACCAGCCTAAGGTCGTGTCATTGTCGTGCGTCCCTGTGTAAACGACAGTATTCGGTTCGTAGCGGTGAGGGAGGTAATTATGCGAACCGCGATCGCCGAAACCAAACTGCAAGATGCGCATTCCGGGCATGCCAAACTTCTCGCGAAGCGCATCGACTTCCTTCGTGATCACGCCGAGGTCTTCCGCAATGAAGGGCAGTTCCCCCAGCGCCGTGCGCAAACACGAAAAGAGAGCGGCTCCGGGCGCTTGGATCCATTTCCCGTTAATCGCAGTCTCGTCTTCCGCCGGGATCGCCCAGTAGGCCTCAAAGCCGCGAAAATGATCGAGGCGAATCACGTCGTAAAGCATCTTGGCGCGGCTGATCCTTGCCACCCACCAATCGAAGCCCTGCCCTTCCATCTGGTTCCATCGATAAAGAGGATTTCCCCACCTCTGCCCGGTGTAGCTGAAGTAATCGGGAGGCACGCCGGAGACGCGCACCGGCGCCAGCTGGTCATCCAGTTCAAACGCTCCAGAGTGTGTCCATACGTCGGCGCTGTCATAGCTGACAAAAATAGCCACATCGCCAATGAAGCGAACGTCGCGCGCCACGCAATATTCGCGCAACTCGCGCCACTGTTCGTCAAAGGCGAACTGGATTACCTGCTCGATTGCCAGCGCCGGGCCGTGGTCAAGCGCAATCTGGCTCATTGCGGCCGGGTCGCGGCGCGCGATCTCCGTCGGCCATGTATACCAGGAGCCGGTGTTGTACTTCGTCCGCAGCACGTTGTAAAAAGCCCAATCGTTAAGCCACGACGCGTTGGCCAGGCAGTACTGCTCAAAGCGCGCCCACTTCTCGACAGCGTGCGGCCCGAGGCTTGCATGGTTGGCGATAAAGTTCTGCGCCGCCTCTTGCAGCAGCGGCAGCTTTGCCGCAATCACCCGGTCGAACTGCACGTTCCCGCCGCGCTCCGGCAGGTTGGAGATCTGCTCAAAGCTGATCCAGCCCCAATCGCAAAGCCGTTCCAGGCTGATCAGGAAAGGGTTTCCGGCAAATGCCGAGAGCGCGGCATAGGGGGAATTGCCGTACCCAGTAGGGCTCAGCGGCAGCACCTGCCAGTATTTCTGTTTGGCCGCCGCCAAGAAGTCGGCAAACTCGTAAGCGGCCGGCCCAAAATCGCCGATGCCTCCGTACGACGGCAGAGAAGTGACGTGCAGCAGCAATCCAGAAGAACGGTCAAAGGACATGGGCTTCTTTCATCAAAAACAAATGCAAAACGGCCCGCGATTCAAATGACTCCCAATCGCGGGCCGCTGGTTGCTTTTCATCGTTGCTCGGTAAGATGCGCGGTTTCGGCTAACTGGCAGCGCCGGGAACGAGCGCCGATTGCGTCTTCTTGTTCATCCGGATCAGCCCCTGGTTTTGGTACTGGTCCACGAGGCTGGTCACGAAGACTTCAAACATCTCGTCGCGTCTCTGCCCCAGCAGCGTCTCCCGGGTCTGGTCGAGATTCTTGGTGATCTCCGCCGAGGTCGGCTGCTGCTTGTCGACCAGCTTGGCCACGACTCCTGTGCGGCCGGTGTTGATCGGCTTGCTCACCTCACCGGTGTTGAGGTCAAAGAGACCGGGTGCCGCAGAGGCCAACTGGCCGATGTCCGGCACCTGCCCGGTGCGCCCGACCAGGTCGCTCGTCTTCACCGTCGCGCCGACCTCCTTCGCCGCCCTGGCAAGATCGTGTTCGGCGTTGGCTTTGTCTGCCAGCTCGCTGGTCTTACGCGCTAGCAATTGCGGCAGCTGCTGCTGGCGGAAGTCAGTAAGCAGCGTCGGCTTGAACTCGTCGAATGACGGAGCATGGGCTGCCTTGACATCGTTCACCTGGAACACCGCAAATCCTTCACCCGTCGAAGCAACCACTGGGGCCGCGCCCGGCTTGGTCGCGAAAGCCGCGCTCAGCAACTTCGAACCATCGGCCAGCCCGGCCACCGTCGCTCCCTGTTGCAGGTAGTCGGTCGTCACCACCTGCAGATGGTGCGCGTCGGCCGTCTTCGCCAGGCCACTCTTCTGCGCCTCGCTCGCGAGCTGCTGGGCGTAGGCCTGCTCCTGCGCGCCTTCCTTCTGCCGCGTAAGCAGCGCCAGGATGTTCGGCTTCACCTCATCCAAAGGACGTGTATGTGCGGTCTGCTTCTCTTCCACCTGCAGGATGTGGTATCCAAACTTCGTCTTCACCAGGCCCGAGGTCTGTCCGGGAGCCAGGGAGAACGCAGCCTGGTCAAACTCCGGCACGGTCGCTCCGCGCTTGAGGAAGCCCAACTCGCCGCCCTGCTCTTTACTGCCAGGGTCATCGGAGTTCTTCTTCGCCAGGTCGGCAAAGTTTCCACCCGCCTTGATCTGTTTCAGAATGTCCTCGGCCTTGGCCTTCGCCGCCGCGTCCGCCTTGGCGTCTGCTCCGTTGTCGACCTTGATGAGGATGTGGCGCACCTTCGCCTGATCGTCGACCTGGTAATCCTTCTGGTGCTGGGTGTAGTACTGCTGTATCTCGGCATCGCTGACCTGCGGCGTTCCGCCAGGTTCCTGGCCTTCGCTGAAGGCGATGTAGCTGATCTTGCGCGCCTCGGGGACCGCCGTCGCATATTTGGCGGCGTTCGCTTTAAAGAAGGTCTGCAACTCGGCATCGGAAGGACTGATTCCCTTCTCGATGTCGCTGGCATTGATCACCGCGTAATCGAACTTAATCTTCGTATTTTGGTCCACATAGTAGCTCTGGAGTTCGGCGTTCGAAACCGTGATGCCGCCGGTGACCATCGCCTTCAGCCGGTTCTCCTCAATCTCTTTCTTGACCTCGGTCTCAAACTTCTGTGTCGTGATGTTGAACTGCTGCGAGATCAGCTGCTTGTACTTGTCGTCCCCGATGTACTGCCCTTTCGGGAAGAGAACCTGCCCATACATCCCGGAATGCAGAAATTGGCTGAGCCCCTCGTCCGTCACCTGCAGCCCGAGACGGTTCGCTTCCTGCAGAATGACCGCTTGCTGAATCATGCTCTGTCCCACCCGCTGCATCATGTACGGCAGTACAAAATCGGGCATCTTCTGCCTCTGCAGCATCTGCATCGCGATCTGCTGCACATCGGCCGTCGGTATATCAGACGGCGTTCCTACGTACTTGCCCATCCAGCCGCCCTGGCGGACGGTCGCATAGGTGTCTGCCGCGGAAGCGGAATCGTTGAATATGCCCGGGACCAGCGTGATCACCATAGTGATGCAGGCAACGGCGATGATGACGACGAAAATGCTCTTGACGAGTCGATTGTCTTTTTGCAGAAAACGGATCATGAAATGGTGACGACCTTTACTGAGCGTGCGGGCACGCGGGTTGGCCCTGTCTCGCGACCACAGGCTGGCTACTTGGAAAGTATAAAGCAGTCAGGCGTATACGGTCTTCCGCAGCCGCTATCCGAGCGTGATCACCGTCAGCTCCGGCGGGCAGCGGAACCGGAATGGCGCGGTGACCGTGCCGATCCCACGGGTCACATACAGCTGCAGGCCTGCAATCGAAAACAGCCCTTCGACATACTTCTGGCCCAGCGGAGGCAGACTCACCGGCGCCATAAACGGGATTCGCACCTGGCCGCCGTGGGTATGCCCCGAGAGCATCAGGTCGACTCCGGAGCCAATCACCTGATCGGCATAATCCGGCTCGTGGGCCATCAGAATCAGTGGCTCCCTTACTCGTTCCCGAGCCTGGGGAAGTGCGGCGTTCAAGTCCGCCTGGCCGCCGATCAGCACGTCGGCCACCCCGACCAGCCAGAAACGGGCCCCATTCCTTTCAATCGGGATCGCACGATTATGAAGAACCGCGATCTGGTGTGCCGCCAGCGCCCCGGTCACCTCTGGGCTGCTCACCATCGCATCGTGGTTCCCCATAACCGCGTACCGTTGCGGGCATTCGATCTTGCCCAGTAGTTCGGCGCAATGATAGGCGAAATCGACCGAAATCCTCCTCACCAGCGGCCCGGCGCTTATAAAGTCCCCAGTCAGCGCAACCAGGTCCGGCTGCACGGCGTTCACCGCCCGCACTACCGTGCGGAGGAAGGTCGGCTCGGAGTACTCACCGTAGTGAAAGTCTGCCAGGTGTGCAATTCTGAATCCCCGAAATGCCTCCGGCAGGTTTCCGAGCTTGATCGACACCTGGTGAACGTCCAGCCAATGTCGCTCAATCTCGCCCGCATAGATGGTCAGGCCGCCGAGCGCGACCGCGCCGGTCTTCAGGCCCGTCTTCAGGAATGTACGACGGCTAAGCAACTCGGCAGCATCCTCCGTCCATCATCAGTTTGTGTCTAAAGAGTTGCGCATCTGGGGGACCGCCCACTTCTGAGCACCACCAAACCCATTCTCGGCGGCCTTCGGCTGGCAGGTAGTTCGATGGCTCAGACGATACCCTAAATCGTTCGCCCGCAAAGGCCAGGACAACATGCAAGCGATTCTTTTCTCCAGTTTATAGGAACGGCGGCTCTCTCCGCAGGAACCATCCAATCCGCGCCGAGGACAACTGGCGGCCTCATAAGCGAATCCCAATCAACAGGTGCAAGGAGGAATGAATGTCAACCGACACAAGCGCAAGGCCCACAGGAACTGGACAGGCGGGAGCAGGAACACCCGCAGGCGTCAACAAGGACATCCCGATTCACATCGAAGGGGAACCGCACGAGCAGGTGAATGAGGTAGCCGGTCACGCCGCACGCAAAGGCTTCGAACGCCAGCAACGGGAAGACCCGACGGAGTTCACGAAATAAGCGCAGGCCGCTCATTCACCGGATACTTCAACTTTCGGCTCTCGATGCGAATACCTACGAATGCAACCCCACGCCGAGCTCTCCATCGGGAGAGTTCGGCTTTTCTCTTGCAGAAGGCCTTTTTTTAAGAATTCCCACTCGAGTTGACGGATTCAGGCGAGGAAATGCGTCCGGCGCTCCGATTATCACCACTCGACAGAGACCGCTTGCGTTGAGAGACAGCATGGTCAATACTCGTTTCCATGCGAATCTGCATCCCGCGGTGTGCCTATCGAAACCCGTCGGCACGCAAACTAAGCGCATACATGCAGTTGCTTTTGCCGCGCAGCCGCGGCGGATGCCTGGAAGATCCGCGCCGGCATTAATCCACGCCGCCTCTCGCGTCAAACCGTTCTTCGTTTCCCAGGAGTGTACCCATGTCCGACGCACCTCCGCCCAGACAGCACCTGGCCACCCTCGCCGTTCATGCGGGACAGGTTCCCGATCCCACCACCGGGGCCCGCGCCGTGCCCATCTACCAGACCGCCTCCTATGTATTTCAGGACGCCGATCACGCCGCGCGGCTCTTCGGGCTGAAGGAGTTTGGCAACATCTACACCCGCATCATGAACCCCACGACCGATGTGTTCGAGAAACGCATCGCGGCGCTCGAAGGCGGCGCTGCGGCCCTCGCGACCGCCAGCGGGCAGGCCGCCGAAACTCTCGCCATCACCACGCTCGCCAGCGCCGGCGAAGAGATCATCTCTACCACGTCGCTCTACGGCGGCACCTACAACCTTTTTCACTACACACTGCCGAAGTATGGCATCACGGTCCGCTTCATCGATGCCGATGATTTTGACGGCATCCGCGCCGCGATCAACGGAAAAACGCGTGCCATCTATACGGAAACCCTTGGCAATCCTAAGCTCGACATCGCAGATATCGAGACCCTCGCCAACATCGCCCACGAACACGGTCTGCCCTTGATCATCGACAACACCAGCGCCTCGCCTGCATTGGCTCGTCCCATCGAGTGGGGTGCCGACATTGTCGTCGAGTCGGCCACAAAATACATTTGCGGACACGGCACCTCGATCGGCGGCATCATCGTCGACGCCGGCAAGTTCGACTGGAAGGCCTCGGGCCGTTTCCGCGACTTCACTGAGCCCGACCCGTCCTACCACGGCGTCTGCTACACCGAAGCCTTCGGCCCACTGGCCTTCATTCTCAAGGCGCGTGTCCAGGGTCTTCGCGACACCGGCGCCGCCCTCTCGCCGTTCAACGCTTTTCTCCTCCTGCAAGGGGTCGAGACACTGCATCTGCGCATGGAGCGCCACTCCAGCAACGCCCTGGCCGTGGCCACGTTCCTCCAGGACCACCCCGGCGTCGATTGGGTCAACTACCCCGGTCTGCCGTCCAGCCCCTACAAACAGAGGGCAGAAAAATATTTTCCCGACGGCCAAAGCGGCCTCGTCACCTTTGGCATCAAGGGCGGCTTCGAAGCCGGAAAGAAACTCATCGACTCGCTCAAGCTGTTTTCCCTGCTGGCTAATATCGGCGACGCAAAATCGCTGGTCATCCACCCCGCCTCGACCACCCACCAACAACTCACCGTCGAGGAGCAGCTCGCTACCGGCGTCAAGCCGGAACTCATTCGCCTCTCCGTTGGAATTGAAGATCTGCGCGACATCGTTGCCGACCTCGATCAGGCTATCGAGATCGCGACCGGTAACTCGGCGCTCCACTCGGAAGCGCTCGCCGCACGATGAGCGAGGCATTGCCAGCGGCCCTGCTGACGCCATCGTTCGAAGGCGACTTTACCTTGCCTGGGGAGTTTCCACTCGAGGCCGGCGGAGTTCTGCATGACGCCATTCTGCACTATGCCATTTACGGCAAGCTGAATGCCGATCGCAGCAACGTCGCCTTCGTCTGTCATGCCCTCTCCGGCTCTGCTCTCGTCGCGGAGTGGTGGCGCGCCATTTTCTCCTCACAGGGCGTCATCGACCCCGACCACGACGCCGTTCTCGGCGTCAACATCCTTGGCTCCTGCTACGGCTCGACCGGCCCGACCTCCATCGATCCGGCCACCGCCCGCCGCTACGGCAGCAGCTTTCCCCTGGTCGGCATCCGCGACATCGTCCGCGCCGAGGCTCTCCTGCTCGACGCTCTCGAGATCGGCCGCCTTAAGCTCGCCATCGGCGCCTCGATCGGTGGCATGCAGGCCTTGGAGCTCGCCATGCAATTCCCCTCCCGCGTCGCCCGGGCCATTGCCATCGCCGTAGCGCCGCTCGGCGCCATGGGCCTCGCCTTCAACCACCTGCAGCGCCAGGCCATCATGCTCGACCCGGACTGGAAAGAAGGGCGCTATACCCCCGAAGCCCCTCCGCGTCGCGGACTCGCCCTCGCCCGCGCTCTCGCCGTCTGCACCTATAAATCCCCCGTGCTCTTCGAGCAGCGCTACGCCCGCACGCCGGACCGGAGCGGGGAAGATCCCTGGGCCTCGGATCCACCCGGGCGCTTTGATGTCTCTGGCTACCTCGATCACCAGGGACGCAAGTTCAACGACCGCTTCGACGCCAACTCTTACCTCGCCATCACCCGCATGATGGATCTCTTCGATCCATGCCGAGGCTATCCCTCCATTCCCGGGGCCTGGGCAAAAATCCAGGCTGACATTACCCTCATCGGCATCTCGTCGGACTGGCTATTTCCCCCAGGCGATGTAGCCGCGATGGCGGCCGCTATTTCCGCCGCCGGAGTTTCATGCAAATACCGCGAGATGATCTCCGATCACGGCCACGACGCCTTTCTCGCCGAACCCCAACTACTCCTCAGTCTCTTAAAAAGCTGACTCAACCACTTCGACAAATTCGCAAAAGGTTTCAGATGACTCAGATCTGGAATGCAGGCCAATACGCACAACGCGGTCGCTTCGTTGCCAATCTCGCCACCGGTGTCTTTGACCTGCTTGCGCCGCAGCCCGGCGAGCGAATCCTCGACCTCGGCTGCGGCGATGGCGTTCTCACCGCAAAGATCGCCGCTACCGGGGCAAGCGTGCTCGGCGTCGACGCTTCGCCCACCATGGTCGAGGCCGCCCGGGCGCGCGGTCTCGACGTTCGCCAGCTCGGGGCAGAGCAACTCCCCTTTCAGGCGGAGTTCGACGCCGTCTTCTCCAACGCCGCCCTGCACTGGATACGTGATCAACAGGCAGTCCTCGCCGGCGTCCATCGCTCGCTCAAACCCGGCGGCCGCTTCGTAGCCGAGATGGGTGGCTTCGGCAATATCGCCGCTATTCGCGTCGCCTTGGCCGCGGTCTTCAGCACCTACGGATTGGCTGCCGAGGCCCTCGACCATAGTTACTTCCCCACGCCGGAAAGCTATAGCACGCTGCTGCAGGCAGCGCAATTCACGGTCGAGACCATAGACCTCATCCCCAGGATGACTCCTCTCCCTCCGCCCGGAATGAGCGGCTGGCTCGAGACCTTCCGCAACGGCCTGCTCGACCAGTTGCCCGAAGAGCATCGCCGACCGGCCCTCGAAAAAACTGTGGCGCTGCTCGAGCCCGTCCTCTGCACCAGTTCGGGCGACTGGATCGCCGACTATGTCCGGCTCCGCTTTCAAGCTCGTGCCTCTGCGCCTTGATCGCTATCTGAGTCTTACGGATTGCTGCTGGAACCCGTCTGCAGCATCTGCACCGTCAGCATCATGGCCGGCACCAGGAAAGCGATCGATCCGACCACCCACATCAGCGCAGCGCCGAACGCTTGGTCCGAAACCGGGTTCACGTGGAACGGATTAGGCTGAGAGAGGTAGTAGGTATAGACCGGCCGGTCGCAAAACACCAGGAACGCCGACAGTGCGGTATTCACAATATCCGCGCTCAGGAGGTAGAGCAGCAACCCCCAGCCGAATGTGTGCCGCCGAGCCGGCCACGGCTGGATCACCGGCCACCAGAAGAGCAGCGATGTCGCCAGAAAGCAGATATGTTCCACCCGGTGCCAGTCTTCGTGCCATAAGGCGTAGTCATAGGCCGACGGAGTGTGCCATAGGAGGAAAGTCAGGTTCATAGCCAGCCACGCGACCACTGGCCGCGTCAAAAAACGGCCCACCTCCAGAAGCGGCGCCAAACGAAAGACCGGCCCCAGCACCCTCCTCGTGAAAAGCCGCGGCAAGCCCCGCAGCAGGGGCACCGTTGGCCGTCCCAGCAAGACCAGCGGCGGCACCACCGACATCAATAGCAGGTGCTGCAGCATGTGTGCGCTAAGGAGCGCATCGGCAAAACCGTCCAGCGGCGACGCCAGCGAGAGCCACAGAATCAGCAGCCCGAGCAGGTAACAGGCGAACCGCCAATCCGGAAATAACCCACGACGTGTCTTGCGGATCGCGATCCATCCCCGCATATAAATCGCCGCAAACAAGACGATCGTCGCAGTCAAAATCCAGGGCGGCGACCAGTCGGCCAGGATGGCGTCAGTTGCGGACATCAGCGGCCGGCAAACTCAAGTCCAGGACAGGCCATCCCACCCGCACCCGTCAAGCACAAGGCCATGAGGTGACATCTTTCCGTTGGAAAACTTCGCTCACCGGGCGCCCTTTTCCTGCGGCTCCGGCTGCCTGGCGTCGATCAGTTTGCCGGACGCATTTACCGCCGGACTCAGGTCGTTGCCTCGCAGCGTACTAAGAAAGCCGACCAGCGCCGTGGTCTCGTCGGCGCTCAGCGCGTTGCCATAGGCCGGCATATTGCCTCCGCCCTGCACTACCTGCCGCACAAGTTGATCGTAGGTCAATCGGGTGGCCACGCTATCGAGGGCCGGACCGCGGAGGCCGCCTACTCCGCCGATCGAGTGGCAGTTGCGGCACTGCTTGTCCTGCAGGATCAATGCTCCCTGCCGTTGCAGCGGGGTGCGGTCATGAAGATATTTGGCGGGCGTAACATCCGTCGTCCACGCGTCCATGATGGGGCTCCACGGCGTATACATCCCCAGCCGCGTGAAGATGCCAAGCGACACCGCGATCACCGCCAGCATCAGCACGGCAACCGGACGCCGCGACCAGTGCTTTTCTCCTTCGCCAAAGACCAGCGGCAGCAGCAGCATGCCGCCGATAGCGATCACGGGAACAATGAACATGACCGGCGTCTCGATACTGGGCGGCAGGAAGGCCAAGACCGAATAAATCCAGAGGAAGGCAAAATCCGGCTTGGGGGCTGTTTGGATGATGCGCGGATCGGGCTGGCCGGTCGGCCCGAACGGACCGAAGAAGAGAGCGCACGCCACCACGGCGAGGATCACCGCTGCTGAAAAGAAAGCGTCCTTCCAGGCGCCGTCCGGAACGAACGGAATACCCTTTTTCGACGTCAGCTCATGATATTCGCGCTCATACGTGGCTTTGCGCACCAACCGTCCGGGCATCGGCCACTCATTGATGCCCAGCCGCAGCACCATCCACACATGCAGGCCGACCGCACCGAGTAAAATGCCCGGAATCACAAAGACGTGCAGCGCGAAAAATCTCGACAGCGTCGCTCCGCCGATGATCGGGCCGCCGAGCAGCAGGCTCACCGCCGGGCCGCCGATAAACGGCACCCGGCTGGTAATCGAAGCTCCGATCCCCAAACCCCAGTACGCGTCCTGGTCGAAGCGCAGCACCTGACCCGTGAACGCCATACCAAGAGTCAGCAGCAGCAGAAAGACACCGATGATCCAGGTAAGTTCGCGGGGAAACTTGTAGGCGCCGAAAAGGAAGACCTGCGCCAGGTGCATCAGCACGATGGCCACCATGAAATCCGAACCCCAACCATGGATCGCCCGCAGAAACCAGCCCAAGGCGATGTCATGATTCAGGAATTCCAGGCTCTTCCAAGCATCGCTCGCCGAGGGCGAATACACCAGCGCCAGCAGGATGCCGGTCACTACCTGCAGCCCCAGCAGGATCGTCGCCGCGCTCCCAAACACATACCACCAGCTCGCCGCCTTGATGGGCACCGGATGGGCTGCCGCATCGAGGGCGGGCTGCGCCAGCCCCAGCCGAAACTCCAGCCAGTTGTAGACCTCAATAGCACCCTTCTTCAGGTCAGCCATTGCCGGTCTCCTTCTGCGTCGCGTCCCCAGCTATGTGGGTCTGGGGCCTCGGGATATCGGCAATCTGCGTCAGCGGCATGCTCTCTGGGGACGTAGCGCCCGGACAAGCGGCCGTCTGTTTCGTGCCGGGACGAGCCAGCGTCGGCAGATCGCCCACGCTGATAATCAGATTCTGGGCTTCGATCTTGTATTCGTACTCAAAAAGTCCGCGCTCCGGGGGACCCGAAGCTCGCGATCCATCCTCGTAGTACGCGCCGCCGTGACAGGGGCACATGAAGAGTTTGGACTGCGCAAACCAGCGCACCGGGCAACCGAGGTGAGCGCAATTGATAGCGAAGACCTGGAACTGATTCCCGGCGATCCGGCGTACCCAGCATGGAAGATCGCCCGTCTGCCCGTCCCACGGCGTGGTTGACGGATTCCGGAAATTGACCAGCCGCGTCTCCCCCTCAGGAAACTGCTCGACCGGCCCCAGACCTACCCAGAACTCCGCCGCCTTCCCTTTCTTCATCGCCGGGCCCAGCAGGTAGCCGACGATAGGCACCGCAAAGATCGCACCCACCAGCCCGTTCGCCGCCACCGACAGCTTGAACAGGAATTTGCGCCGCGAAACGTCGGCGGCTGGCAGTCGCTGCTCCTGTTCTTCAGGCTCAGGAGTGTGTGGGGGCAGTTCCGTTTCCATATTGACAGCTCCTATCGAACAGATGCGGGTTCATGCGTCACCTTCGTCGCGGAAGAGTGGATCGGCGAAGTCGATGGTGTTGCAGGCAAAGCTTGCGTCTCGGTATCCCGATGCGATGAAAGCCACGCGACGACATCGGTAATCTCCGCATCGGACATTGCATGGCCAGGAGCGTCAGAGCGCCAGTCGGGCATCCCTTGCTCCGGCATACCGGCCATTGTGATGCTTCTCAACCCCTGATCGCTGATCAGCCCCAGATAAGGCGGGTCGACGATCGATCCCAGGTGCATGCCCGGGTTCCCTTCCCCGCCAGCGCCATGGCAACGGGCACAGTAGCTGCCGTACGCCTCTTGGCCTGCGCGAACGTCCCCTTTTGCAGCAGCGCGGTAAGGCGGCGGAGCCTGCCCTGCCAGCACACTGGGCTTTCCCCACTCCTTCAACATTCCTTTCGCCAGCACCTCAACCTGCTCTTCGGTCAACATGCCACCGGCGCTCTGGCTGAAGCCGGGCATCAACTTCCCCGGGATCCCGTTGGCGGTAATAAGTTTCAGGTTCTGCTCGCCGGCCACGGCCAGGTACACCGGGTTCGCGAGCGAGATCGCTGCTCCCGGCTGCCGGCTGTCGCCATGGCAGGCGACACAGTTCTGTTTGTAAAGCGTGGCGAAATCCAGCACCTGGTCGGGCCGCGGTACCTCTGGCCCCGGGCCGGGCTTTCCGGGCGCCCCGTCGCAGCCAAGCCCAAGAAGCATAAGCAGCGAGGCCGGTCCGAGCAGCAAGGCTTTCAGCATTCTCATCGAGGGTCGTCTGCCTTCTCATCGTCCACGATGTACGGCTGATCGGTTTCGAGACCGGCCCTGACGGCAAACGGCAGTTCCCGGAACTCCGCCGAACGGACCTTGACTTGCAGGTTGACAACGAATCCAGCTACTAGGCCAAAGGCAATCTGCGACACGACGAACCACAGCCAGTTAATCCGTTGATTGAGGATCGGGCTTAGAATTCCCAGTGACGTATAGAGCAGGCCGGTCCACAACAGGGGCGCGACAAAGCCCGCCGTTAGGATGGGCATTCTGGGAAAGATCGGTAGCATCGCGCCATAAAGCAGCCCGACGAGCAGCGACGAGAAGATGTGGATTCCCATTCCTGCCAGCAGGCCCTGCATATGAAACTGCGCCAGGAAAGCATCGCTCTCGCTCGCCCAGCTCACAAACCCGCCAGCAGCCAGCAGGTTGATCGGATACCAGATGCTGTGATACTTCAGCAGCCCGAACAAGCTTGCCGGAAGAGTCATCGCCAGTCCCCCGGCAATCCCGCCCTTCACGCCCACCAGCACGTTGTAGCTCTCGATCGGCTGCACCTTGCGGCGCGGCTGTTTCTCTGCGCGACGGCTGCTGACCACCCGCGAGCTTGCGATCGATACGATCTCCGTGCTGACCGCGACAGGCTCGTGCCACTCGTGCGGAAAGATCTGCCGGAACCAACCCACCGTCGACATCAGGGCGAGGAAGACACCCAGCGCCGTAATGATCCAGTGCGTCACCATGCCGGTCACCGCTAGCGCGATCCCCAGAGCCAGCACCATCGGCCAGATGGTCGGTGTCGGCAGTAGAACGAAACCTTCGTCCGCTTGTGCATGCCCGCTCACATGGTCGCTCATCGCCGTCCCTCTCGCCGCATTTTCCGTTCGGATTTCCAACCTGATTTTTGGCTTCGCGGCATCGCTATCTTCCCAACACATACACCACGCTGAAGACCACCACCCAGACCGCATCGACGAAGTGCCAGTACATCGACAGCACTTCCAGCTTCTCGGCGTGGTGCTCGTTCATCGCCTTGCGCAACGCCGCAATCAGCGCAATCGTCAGCATGATCAGCCCCACGACCACGTGGGTTGCGTGCAGGCCCACCAGCGAATAAAACGTCGTACCGAAAAGGTTGGTCCGGATCGTCAGTCCGTCATCGTGGATCAGGTGGTACCACTCCATCCCGGTAGAAAACAGAAAAATCGCGGCCAGCAGGATCGTCGCTCCCAGCCACGCCGCGCAGGCGCTCACCCTGCTCTTGCGCAATGCAGACACCGAGGCATGCACTGTCAAGCTGCTCGACAAGAGGCAGATGGTGCTCACGATCGGCAGTTCCAGCACCTGCTTCGGAGTCGGCCCGCTCAGGCTTCTGCCAATGTAATAGATGTAGGCAACGACGAAGATGATGAAGATCGCCGACTCGGCAAGGATCAGGCACGCCATCCCCACCATTCCTTTGTCGGGAAGCGTCCAAGGCTGTTCCTCGATCTGCGGAGTCATCGGGATCGCGCTCATGGCCTCCTCCGCTCGTTCGCTTGTCCCTCGTCTCTACGCGTCATATTTCGAATCCAGATCTTCGGGATGCTTCAGGTCCCAGAGCGGCCGACGGCTGCCGACCGATGGCGGAATCGCGAAGTTATACGCCGGAGGCGGCGAGCTTGTCGTCCACTCGAGCGTCCACGCATCCCACGGATCGGGCCCCGCGACCTTGCCGCGGTAATAAGACCAGATCATGTTGAAGACAAACAGCCCCGTGGCGACCGTCTGGAAAACCGTGCCCACGCCGACGATCTGGTTCCAGATATCCCAGCCCCGTCCCGCTTCGTAGGTGTAGATTCGCCGCGGCATCCCCAGCAGTCCGGGCACATGCATGAAGTCGAATGTGAGATGGAAGCCGACCACCATCAGCCAAAAATGCCACTTCGCCAGGCGCTCGCTCATCATCCTGCCGGTCATCTTCGGGTACCAGTAATAGAAGGCGGCAAAGATCATGAACAGGATGGCCCCCACCAGCACGTAGTGGAAATGTGCGACCACGAAGTAGCTGTTGCTCAGCTGCCAGTCGAACGGCGCCGCTCCCAGCATGATCCCCGTCAACCCGGCCAGCAGGAACTGAAAGACAAACGCAATCGAGAAAAGCATCGGCGAGGCGAAGATAATCTTGCCGCCCCACATCGTCGCCAGCCAGTTGAAGATCTTGATGCCGGTCGGCACCGCGATGATCATCGTCGCCGCCACGAAGAAGATATTGCCCCCCGCGCCCAGGCCCACCGTAAACATATGGTGGGCCCACACGCCCAGGCTGATGAACCCGATGCCGACCGTCGCCGCCACCATCGCCGGATATCCGAAGATCGCTTTGCGCGAGAAGACCGGAATAATCTCATTCGCAAAAGCAAAGGCCGGGAGCACTAGGATGTACACCTCCGGATGGCCGAAGATCCAGAAGAAATGGAACCACAAAATCGCCGAACCGCCCGCCTGCGTGTCAAAGAAATGACCGCCGAGATAGCGGTCGATCGTGAGCATGATCTGAGCGGCGGTCAATGGGCTGACCGCGGCAAAGACCATGAAGCTGACGACCAGGTAGAGCCACGCCAGCAGCGGAATTCTCGTCATTGTCATGCCTTTGCAACGCATGCTGATGATCGTGGCGATTATATTAATCGAGGTGCCCGTCGTGCCGATGCCGCTGAGCAGGATCGAGAACGTCCAGTAATCGGTGCTGTGGCCGGGCGAGAAGATCTTCGCCGTCAGCGGCGCATACGCCCACCAGCCGACATCCGGCGCCGATCCCGCCCCGTACAACCCGCTCCCGCCAACGTAGCTGTAATACAGCAGGATGCCGCCAAACGCCGAGACCCAGAACGAGAAGGCATTCAGCCGCGGAAAAGCCATGTCCCGCGCCCCGATCATCAGCGGGACGAGGTAATTTCCAAACCCGAACAGGATCGGCATGCCCACAAAAAACACCATGGTCGTGCCATGCATGGTGAAGAGCCGGTTAAAGACCTGCGGCGACAGGAAGTGGTTATTCGGCACCATCAGCTGAATGCGCATCAGCACCGCCATAATTCCGGCAACTACCAGGAAGACCAGCGCCAGGGCGATGTACATCAGCCCGATCTTCTTGTGGTCGACCGTCGTGAGCCATTCGTGAATCACCTGCAGCACCAGCCGCTTCGGCCTGGTCTGCTGCGTCACATCGATTGCCGTAGTTGTGGCCATGACTTACTCCTTTCTGCGCTCAGCGCAACGATGTGAGATAAGCCGTTACTGCGTCCAGGTCTTTGTCGTTCAGGTGCATCGGCGGCATCAGGACGCCGGGCTTGTAGTAGTCAGGGTTGTCGATCCACTTCTTCAGGTTTCCGGGCGTATTGGGAAAAATTCCCGACGCCAGCATCTCGCGGCTTGCAACGTGGGTCAGATCCGGTCCGAACTTGCCTTTCGCGCCGGTCCCTGAAATCGTGTGGCAGTTCATGCAGGCATTGTGTTCGAAGACGGCCTTGCCGGCCAGCTGCTCCGGGGTCAGCGTCGCCGGGCCGGCCGCCGGCGCCTGCTGCTTCCTGATCCAGGCCGCGAAATCGCCGGGCGACTCGGCATACACCCGCAGCAGCATCTTCGCATGCTGTGTGCCGCAGTACTGCGCGCATTGTCCCAGGTAGAGGCCCGGCGCCTGCGGGTCGATCCACATGGTGTTCACCCGGTTCGGAATGAGGTCCATCTTTCCCGCCAGCCGCGGTATCCAGAAGCTGTGCGTCACGTCCGCGGAAGACATCCTTAGATATGTCGGCGTGGGATGCGCCGGATCGCTCACGAGAAGATGCAGCTCGTTTGCTGTGACAACGCCCATGCCGGGGTACCGATACTCCCACCAGAACTGATGCCCGATCACCTCTACGTCCATCGCGCTGGCCGGCTTCGGAATATGCTCCGTCCCCAGGATCACCCGGGCCGTCGTGAGAAACAGCATGAAGACCAGCAGGATCGGCACCACAGTCCACGAGAGTTCAATCTGTGTGCTGCCGTAAATCTGCGCCGGTTCCGTGTTGTCGTCCGTGGCGCGGCTGCGGAAGCGGACTAGCACAAAGAGCAGCAGCCCGCCGACCACCAGGAAGATGCCGCCTGTCATCCCGAGGACAAACAGCGAGAGGCCGAAGATGGAATTCGCCGGAGTCGCCGCCGGATTGAAAATGTTTGTCGGAGAGAGATCGGGGAACCAGGCGCAAAGCATGCGGCGGCCAAACAAAGAAGCAATTGCGAGCCGCCCTGCCAACAATGCCACACCCATAAGAACCCTCATCTACCGCTTGCTTTGTGCGACTCACTAGTGAAAGACAGGACCATCGTCACTAGAACCTATCACAGATGGTTACCTGCTTAGAGTCGTTACGCGACCGGATGGTGTCATCTCTTCATGGGATTTCCCTATTTGCAGTTTTCTCCTTTACCTTCAAAGAATGACGGAACCCATTCGCGCCGGAGTGATCGGCTTTGGACTTGGCGGCCGCGTCTTCCACACCGCCTTCATCAGCGCCGTACCCGGCCTCGCGCTGGCCGCGATCGTCCAGCGGAAAGGCGACGAAGCCGCACAAGCTTATCCCCACGCCACCATCTATCGCTCGGTCGACGAACTGCTCGCAGACGCCACCATCGGCCTGGTGTCGGTAACCACCTCCAACCACACCCATTTTGAACTCGGCCGTCAGTCGCTCCTCGCCGGCAAGCATGTGGTCATCGATAAACCCTTTTGTCTGACCTCTGCCGAGGCAGCTGAGCTGATCGGCATCGCGCGCGAGCGGCAGCTCGTGCTCTCGGCGTTTCAGAACCGCCGCTGGGACGGGGACTTCCGCACCGTCCGCGACCTTCTGAGCCGCGGCGTGCTCGGCCGCCTGGTCGTTTTCGAGTCCCACTACGACCGCTTCCGCCAGGAGCCTCGCCTGCAAACCTGGAAGGAGGGAGGCCTGAATCCCGGCGGAGGGATGCTCTACGACCTCGGCACTCACATCCTCGACCAGGCGTTAGCTCTTTTTGGAGTTCCTGAGACCGTTACCGCCGACATTCGCATCGATCGCGATCATGGCGTTACCGACGACGCCTTCGACATCCGCCTCGGCTACCCGCGGCTCACCGTCCTGCTGCGCTCCACCATGACCGCTGCCATTGCCGGCCCCCGCTTTACGCTGCACGGCACCGGGGGCAGCTTCGTCAAGTTCGGCATCGATCCACAAGAAGACGCCATTAAGACCGGCGTCCCTATCGGCTCTCCCGGCTGGGGCGAAGAGCCTGAATCCCTGTGGGGCACTCTCAAGCTTGCCGACGGCGTTGAAAGCCGCATCCCTACCGCGCCCGGCGACTATCGAGGCTACTACGCCAACGTTCGCGATGCCATCAACGGCGTCCAACCCGTGGCCGTTCCCGGAATCGACGCCTGGCGCACCGCGCGTATCACCGAGATCGCCCGGCAAAGCAGCGCCGAACAACGCACCCTGCCCGTCGATCTGGGACGAGAGACCGCCTCTTAGGGGACGTTTTGGTTGTAAAGATGAATTTGGTTGCGCGCCTGCGGCGCGGCTTTGGACGAACCGCAAATCCTTCGATCGCTGCGCTCCCTCAGGATGACATCTGTTCTGTGACGACATTCTCGCCGCATGGCAGTTCCGGGATGGGGGCCACCCCCTCCCCCTATCTCCGGCGGGTAAGTTCCGGTAAGGATTAGGGTTAGCTCAAGGACAGCTCGCTAAGCTCCTGATAACAAAAGACTTGTTTGCAGACATTTCCAACGAAAGGACTTAGCTGATAACAGGAGCTGGCACACGTGAGGCGTTGGACCGTCTTGGATTGTCTCTATCTCGATTTTACCAAGTTGAGTACGTTCACTATGCCAACTTTTTTTATTTCTTTTCCTTTTAAAATTGAACGACTTAGGGCTGTTTTTTGCGAATATAGGGGTTGACAGCTTTTGGAGTGAAGCCCTTTGCTGAGACAGTCTTGGTCTCTACGTGCTGCTTCAAAGATTCCCCCGGACTGGGAAGCATGCAGCGAATGTCATCGGACCGGCGCGGATGCTCAACACGGTTCCCGTCTAAAAGTCTGGGGGGGAGGGTACCCCCCCTCCGGACTCAGTCGTAATATTCCAAGCCGAGATGGGTGATCAACTCCTCACCCATGATGTGCCGAAGCGTGTTCTTCAGCTTCATCGACTGGATGAACAGATCGTGTTCGGGATACAGACCCTCGGCCGTCATAGGGGCTTTGAAGTAGAAGCTCAGCCACTCCTGGATTCCAATGCCGCAAAGCCCGGTGGTGCGCTTGGCCAGATCGAGAAACAGTACCAGATCGAGGGCCAGCGGAGCTGCCAGGATGGAGTCGCGGCACAGAAAATCGACTTTAACCTGCATCGGGTAGCCCAACCAGCCGAAGATATCGATATTGTCCCAACCCTCTTTGTTGTCACCGCGAGGCGGGTAATAGTTAATCCTCACCTTGTGATAAAGATCCTTGTAGAGATCGGGGTAGAGATCGGGCTGCAGAATAAAGTCCAGAGCTCCGAGCTTCGATTCTTCCTTGGTCTTGAAGGACTCAGGATCGTCGAGCACCTCGCCGTCGCGATTGCCCAGGATGTTGGTCGAGTACCAGCCGGCAATGCCTAGCATCCGCGCCTTGAAGGCCGGCGCCAGCACCGTCTTAATAAACGTCTGGCCGGTTTTGAAGTCTTTGCCGCAGATCGGCGCGAAGTTCTCTTTTGACAGCTCCTGCAGGAACGGGAGATCGACCGTCAGGTTGGGCGCGCCATTGGCAAACGGAACACCTTCTTTCATCGCCGCATAGGCATAGATCATGGAAGGCGCAATGTTGATGTGGCTCTCTTCGAGGCCCTGCTCAAAGGCAGCAACCGTGTCATGCACATCAGAGGGCTCGAGGAAGATCTCGGTCGACCCGCACCAGATGATCACGACGCGACTGACCGTCTGCTTAAACGCCTGGATGTCGGCGCGCAGCTGGTTGGCCAGGTCCATCTTGTTCCTGCCGGTCTTGATGTTAGTTCCGTTGAGGCGCTTCACGTAGTACTGGTCGAAGACGGCCGGGAGCGGCTCAATCGCTTCCAGGTAAGGGCGGATGGCCTCCAACTGGTCCTTCTCGAGCACCTTGGCATGGGCGGCTGCTTCGTAGACGTTGTCATTGAAGATGTCCCAGCCAGTGAAGACGATGTCGTTCAAGTCGGCCAGCGGAACGAAGTTCTTGATCAGAGGAGCGTGGCCCTCCGTACGCTTGCCGAGGCGAATGGTGCCCATCTGGGTCAAGGAGCCGATCGGCTTGGCGAGTCCCTTGCGAACGGCTTCAACGCCGGCGATCAACGTCGTGGCGACGGCGCCGAGGCCGACGACCATGACTCCAAGCTTGCCCTTGGCGGGCTGAATCTGCGATGCGAAAGCCGCCGGGTGGCCGCTCTCTTCTGTTATTGGCATTGCTGTCTTTCCGTCCTCTCCCTACCACTGAATTTGCAAAATCAAAACATCCTAGTGTGCCCCTTGGAAGCGGCCCAGCGCAAACACTGCCTGCCGAATCGCGGGGAATGGTACTTGAGCGGGTAGGAACTGCCCTTTGCCAGGTTTTCGGCCACGCTCAGGCTGCGGCGGCGCGGCGGCTTCTCGACCGGATGTGGGTCCAGAGAAACCAGACGATGCCGATCAGCAACACCACCTCGACGGCCAGGTGAAAGCGGTGAAAGACCTCTTTGAACGCCGGGTTTGTGTCCCATTGCTGGCCCAGCCTCATGCCCACGTAGGCGAGCACGAAACACCACGGCCACGAGCCGATAAAGGTGTAGAGATGAAACCGTACCTGCGACATGCGCGCGATGCCGGCCGGCAGCGCAATAAAGGTGCGAACTACCGGCAACAACCGGCCGATCAATACGGTGATCGATCCATACTTCTCAAAAAACTGCGTTGCGCGGTCGAGGTCGCGGACATCGACCAGCACATACCTGCCAAAGCGCTCCACAAAGGGCCGGCCTGCCCAGGCGCCGATCCAATAGGCCACGATCGAACCGAGGTTGCAGCCGATCGCGCCGGCCGTCGCAACCCAGATCAATTGGAAGCGGCCAGTCGAGACCAGGTAGCCCGCGAAAGGCATGATGGCTTCAGAAGGCAGCGGGATGCAGGCCGACTCGATCGCCATCAGCAGCGCGATCCCGACATAACCGGTGGCGGAGATGACGGCAACAATGAAGCCGACGACAACGGCGAGGATTTTTTCAGTCATGCAGGTTGAAGTATACCTTCACCAGATGAATTCCCCGGCAGCCGCATGCCGCTCTTCGGGAGCGCGGAGGCCGCGCTTTGTTACGATGGCGACGGAGAAGTTTCGCTCGCCATGCCCAGTCGAACCGTAGTCCAGAGTGCCGCCAGGCCGAAGCAGATCCGGCTCGCGGCAAAGAAACAATCCGTCGTTGTGCCGGAGAGGAATGCCGGCAAAGACCTGGCCTCATCGAAGAAGCCGGCGAAAAAACAGCTGGCCGCCGCCCGCAAGCGAGCGCTCGCGCCGGAGCGAACCAGGGCAATCCTCGACCTGCTGGCAGCCGCTTACCCGGGCGCGGAATGCGCCCTGATTCATAGGGATGCATGGCAACTGCTGGTGGCGACCATTCTCTCGGCGCAATGCACCGACGCTCGCGTGAACCTGGTAACGCCGGTGCTCTTCAAGACGTACCCAACCGTCGCCGATCTCGCAGCGGCGCCAATTGACGAGATCAAGGAGATTATTCGCACCACCGGCTTCTACAACAACAAGGCGAAGTCGATCCAGGGCGCCGCCAACAAGATCCTCAGCGACTTTCACGGCAAGGTGCCGCGCAAAATGGAAGAGCTGCTGACCGTTCCCGGAGCGGCACGCAAGACAGCCAACGTCGTGTTGGGGGTTGCTTATGGTGTTGCGGTCGGGGTCGTGGTCGACACCCACGTGCTGCGGCTCTCGCGACGGCTGGAGCTGACGACCGAAACGACGCCAGAAAAAGTCGAACAGGACCTGATGAAGATCATCCCGCAAGACCATTGGATCGCGTTTTCCCACGAGCTGATCCATCACGGCAGGCAGGTATGCATCGCTAGAAAGCCACGCTGCGCCGATTGCACGCTGGAGAAGGTTTGTAACTCTTCGGATAAGACGTGGAGTACGCATTGACGACACGGTCTCTCGTTAAGGGTGGAGGCGGGTAGATCAAGGCCTGATGAAATACTGCGTGGCTTAACTTCATCGTGAATCTGAAAGGCGTGTCGTTTTCTTCACGGCGTCCGGCTTCAGTCACACCCCAGCACGAAGCGCAAAGCGGAGCAAATCTCATGCATGCGGTGCGATGTTAGCTGCGCCAGCCGCTTTCCGAGCCGATCCTGAGAAACGGTGATTGCATTTTGCAGGTTAACCGCGCAGAGCGCTTTGATTCCATCGTCCTCGTTCAAGAGGACCTCGGACGGAACACCACGAATGGTCGAGGTGGTTTGGCGAGTGTACTCCACACTACACTCCACAACCTTGACCAAACTTCAGACTTGCTGCGATGGCCAGTCCTCGGACATCATGGGTTTTCGCCTCGGCCGCGGGTTCCCAGCCGTGCTCGCGGAGGGTCTGGCTGGTAATCGGCCCGATCGACAACGCCGCAATCGCTTCCGGAATTCCGTTGAGGCGAGCTTCTCCGAAAAGTTGAAAGAAATGTTTGACCGTGGACGAGCTGGTAAATGTCACGGCATCCGGCAGGCGTGAAGGGTCTGAAAATACCTTCCGCACGCGATCGACAGCGCCTTCGGGAATGACCGTGCTATAGGCGTCGATCACGTCGACGATTGCGCCGCGGCGCGAGAGTGCTTCGGGGATGATGTCGCGAGCGATGGCAGCCCTGGCCAGCAGGATCCGGCTTCCGCCGATCTGATTGCCGAGCACCTTGAGAAGAGACTCGGCTACGTACTGTTCGGGGACTACGTCGACATTGATTCCCTGCTCTTGCATGGCCTTCGCTGTCGCGGAGCCGATGGCCGCCTTGCGCAGGGGCGCGAGTGCCGAAGGCTCGATGCCGAGAGTGGTCATGCGCTCGGCGAGTACGCGAACGGTGTTGGCGCTGGTGACGATGAGCCAGCGGTAGCTCTCGATCGCTCGCAGAGCGTTGTCCAGATGGTCATAGGAGTCGAGCGGTACGGTTTCAATGGTCGGGAGTTCGATGACCTCGGCGCCGAGCGCGGTCAGGGCGATGACTAACGAACTGGCCTGGGACCGGGCGCGGGTGACGACGACCCGCTTGCCTTCGAGGGGCCGGCCGGAGCCCGACGTGGTCATCAGTTGTGGGTTCCGGGGTCGCGATGGCCGCGGTTGGAGTTGTCGGCGTCGTGATGGCCGGCGAAGAGAATGGCGTCAGCCCCGTTCTTGAGCAGCAGTGCGGCGAGAGCGTGGGCGAGTTCGTAAGGGTCGGAGCCGGGCATGCCGGCGCTCACATGACTATCGTTGTCCTGGCTGGCGACGACGCCGTTCATACGGAATACGCCGCCTGCGCGGCGGCAGTACATGCCGATTGGCACCTGGCATCCTCCGCCGAGCGCATTAAGGGCGGCGCGCTCGGCGGTGACGGCGAAACGGGTATCGGGGTCGTCGAGAAAAGCGAGCAGCTCGTGGGTCTGGCGATCGCCGGACCGGCACTCGATGGCGAGCGCGCCTTGGCCCGCGGCAGGGCAGAGGTGTTCCGTATCGAAACGCTGGCGGATATGCTCGGTGCGGCCGAGGCGGTCAAGGCCGCTGGCGGCGAGAATGATGGCATCGGCCTGGCCCTCGGCAAGCTTGCGCAGGCGGGTGTCGACGTTGCCGCGGAACTCGATGTATTCGAGATCATGGCGCAGGGCGCGCAACTGGGTCTGGCGGCGGGGGCTGCTGCTGCCGACCTTGGCTCCGGAGGGCAGATCGAAGAAAGAACCGTAGTTCACCGAGACGAAGGCGTCGCGGGGATCGGCCCGAGCGGGGAGCGCGGCAATCGAGAATTCGGGAGCCAGCTCCGTCGGCAGGTCTTTGAGGCTGTGTACGGCCAGGTCGATGCGGTTCTCAAGGAGCGCCTCTTCGATCTCCTTGGTGAACATGCCTTTGGCGCCGACCTGGGCAAAGGCGATGTTCTGCAGGCGGTCGCCGGTGGTGCGGATGATCTCGATCTCGACCGGGTGGCCGTTGGCGCGCAGCGCGCCGGCGATGTGATCGGATTGCCAGCGCGCGAGCTGGGAGCCTCGGGAACCAATCCGGATCAAGGGAGTTTCTCCGGACTAAAGCCAGATTCTGAAGCGGGATCGTGCGAGGCGGCGTCTTCCTGCACCGGGCTGCTGGAAAGCTGGTGCGCATTCGAGTAAAGAGCCGCTCTTTGCGGGTCAAAGGCGGCTTGCAGAGTCTCCAGCCGGGCGGAATCGCCCTCGGCGGCGGCAGCCTTGATGGCCTGCAACGCGGGATGAAGAAACTTGTTCATCATGCCGCGGGTGAGGGCTTCGACGGCGGTCCACTGGGCATCGGTGAAGGCCGTCTGGCGGCCGGCCAGTTTGCGCAACTCCGCCTGCCTCATGGTCTCCGCCGACTGCTGCAGGCTGCGGATGGCGGGGACCGCATCGAGAATGTTGAGGCGTCTCCCGTAAAGCTCTACTTCGGCTTCGATGATGGCCTCGGCCTGCTCGGCCTCTTTGGCGCGATCGGTCTGGTTTGCGGAGGCGACGGACTGCAGATCGTCGATGTCGTAGAGGAAGATGCCCTCGACGCGATTCATTTCGGGGTCGACGTCCCGCGGTACGGCGATATCGATGAAGAACATGGGCCGATTGCGGCGGCGGTGAATGAATTGCGCGCCGTGTTCGGAACGAAAGATGGGCTGGGGTGAGCCAGTGGAGGTAATGATGATATCCGCGCGGTCCGCAGTGGCGTAAAGGTCGTCGAAGCGGATCACCTGGCCACCGAATTGGGCGGCCAGCCGAACAGCGCTCTGCTGGGTGCGGTTGGCGACGTAAATCGAGCTGGCTCCGCGCTGCACGAGGTGCCGGGCGGCGAGCTCGCTCATCTTGCCGGCACCGACCAGGAAGACCTTCTTATTGTCGAGAGATCCGAAAATTTTCTCCGCCAGGTCGACCGCAATCGAGGCGATCGACACCGATGAACTGCCGATTTCGGTCTCGTTT
The DNA here is from genome assembly GCA_965199205.1 of Acidisarcina sp. Taxonomy (GTDB): domain Bacteria; phylum Acidobacteriota; class Terriglobia; order Terriglobales; family Acidobacteriaceae; genus Acidisarcina. Next base: position 94,876 of record OZ240688.1, on the reverse strand, counting down.
CTGATTTTTTTCGCGACGTTGAAGGCACTTTGCAGCAGCTTATCGAGGCCACTTTGTACTGCGCCAAGGGACTTGGCGACCGCGTAAGCTTCCTTCACCTGGCCGAGAATCTGCGGTTCGCCGACGACCATTGAGTCGAGGCTTGAGGCCACCCGGAAGAGATGCCGGACGGCTTCGCGTTGCCGATATTCGTAAATGTGGGGCCTTAGAAGAGAGTGATCGACGGCGAAGAAGTCATTGAAGAAAGCCATCAGATCGGGCGCGTTGCTGCCAGGGCTCACCACGAGTTCGACCCGGTTGCAGGTCGACAGGATCATGGCCTCGCGGACACCGGAGGTTCCAAGCAGGGCACGAGTCGCTTCGGAGAGGCGAGAGGCCGGGATTGCCAATTGCTCGCGCAGCTCTACGGGCGCGGTCTTGTGGTTGACCCCAAAAAGCAGGAGCTCTCCCGATGCGCGGGAACTTGGACTGGCGCCGGGCTCGAAAATCACGGGATCGAAAGTCATGGGATGGAAAACCTGTGGACCGAGCTGAAGACGTTTGCCGCCCAAACGCTCAGCATGACGAGGAAAACGGCGCTGGAGAGGTAAACGGCACGGCGTCCGCGCAGGCCGGTACTGCGCCGCACCATCAACATGGCGATGTAGAGCAGCCACATTCCGAAGGAAAGCAGCACCTTGGGATCGCGAAAATAGGCCGGGCCAATACTTTCCTGCGCAATGAAACACCCTATGAGCAGGCCCAGAGTCATGCAGTGGAAACCGACGACCAGGGCGCGATGGCCGATCAGGTTCATCGTTTCCAGAGGAGGCAGCCAGGCAAGAAAAGATGGCCTGGCGCGATCTTTAAGCCGGCGTTCCTGGATGAGATAAAGAAAGCTCGCCAGCAGGCTGAAGATGAGGGCGGCATAGGCGGCAAGCAGGGCGCAGACGTGGACGACGATCCATCCGTTACGAACGACGGGCGAAGCAAAGGTGTACCTTTCCAGGCCGATTGCCGGAAACAGTACCAGGAAGAAGGCCAGCGGCAACGCGAAGAGTCCAAAGGAAACAGCGCGATAGCGAAGCCAGACCAGCAGGAACGCACCCACAATCAGGAGCGCAAAAAGCGATTGGATCTCGCGGGCACCCACGGGCGCCCAGCGATGGGCCTCTCCCAGCATCTCTGCGACAGAGACGAAATGGAAAAGGAATCCGGCCACGGCTGCGGGAAGAAAAGCGCGGACCCATCTTGAAAGCCCGTAAAGGATGGCCGGCAGAGCGCAGAGGGCGGCTATGCCGTAACAGACCGCAGCCACTCTGAGCCATAGCAGGAACATAATCCTCCATGATACTTGTTTTTCCGGCATGGCCGGGGGTACCGCACCTCGCCCGTCGGCTTGCGGGGTCGTAAGGCCATGCGCTCCAGCAGACGAAAATTGACGAGGACATCGTTGATTTTACGAATCGATCCCTATCTATCCCTGCCTGAACCGGTTAACGTGCATCTTTGTTGAAAGATTCCATCCGCGGTTGTTCGATGCTGATGCGCCGAACAGCCAAGATTTTTGCAACAGAACGATATGGAGAGATCAATGTCAGATTATCGCGTGAAAGCAGGAGATGTTTCCGAAGATCAGATCACCTCTTTACTGGAGAGCCAGTCCGCCAAGCTGCCGTCCAGCTTCTTCCTGGGTGCGGCTATCGCATCGATGGCCGCCTCGTTGATCCTGAAGGCGCAGGAGAAGGACAATTTAGCCCTTTTTGTCGGTCAATGGGCCGCCCCGTTCCTGATCCTGGGAATTTACAACAAGATGGTGAAGCAGCACGGCTCAGACGCCGACACAAAGGGTTAATGCACATGCGCTCTTCAACCTGACTCCCGCTCGCGGAGCCTGTTGGAGGCAACCTGCCTTGCCGGATTACGCGCCAGCCTGCCGTTCGCGGTATGCTGGCGTTTCCGTGTCTGTTCAACCGCCAACTGAAATATCCGATGCTTCGCTCACGCCGGGCATGCGCCAGTATGCGGCCGCCAAGCGGCTGAATCCCGACGCTCTTTTGTTCTTCCGGATGGGAGATTTCTACGAGCTTTTCTTTGACGATGCGGTCGTAGCCTCCCGCGAACTGCAGATCCAGCTCACGGCCCGGGACAAAGAGCGAAGCGTTCCCATGTGTGGCGTGCCGTACCACGCTGCCGAGGGATATCTCTCGAAGCTGCTGCGGAAGGGCTACCGCATCGCGATCTGTGAGCAGATGGAAGACCCCAAGCTGACGAAGAAGATAGTCAGGCGAGAGGTGACGCGGGTGCTCACCCCGGGCACGGCGGTCGATTCCGGTCTCGGCGCCGAGCAGAATAACTTTCTGGCGGCGCTGCATCCTGGGGAAGGCTTTGCGGCCGTCGCTTTCCTCGATTTATCCACCGGGGATTTCCGGGCTACAGAGTTTCCGGGGAAAGACGGGCTTCCGCAGGCGATCGATGAGATCCTGAAGATCAAGCCGGCAGAGCTGCTGTATGCGGACTCGCATTCGATCTTTTCGGATGCTTCCAGTTCTGAAGCTCTCAAGCCGCTCGGCAATATCAAGACCAAAACGGCGATCGACGCCTATGCTTTTACCGGCGACTACGCTCTGCCGCTACTCGAGCGGCAGATGGGAACGCAATCCCTGGATGGTTTCGGCTTCACCGGGCATAGCGCGGCGGCCATTGCCGCCGGCGCGCTGCTGCACTATGCGCGGAACACGCAACAGGCGGAACTTGGGCATATCGACCGCGTTCGTTTCTACGAAAAGGCGCATTGCCTGCAGTTGGACCAGGTGACGGTGCGCAACCTTGAACTGGTCGATACGCTGTTCAGCGATGGTTCGGCGCAATCCACGCTCTTTCATTCGCTCGATTGCTGCCTGACGCCCATGGGCAGGCGCCTGCTTCGCTCGTCGCTGCTGCGGCCGATGGCCGATCCGGAGGAGATCAAGCGCCGCTACGATGCGGTTGAGGCGTTGTACTCCGACCTGATCGCGCGAGAAACTCTACGGAAGGCGCTAGACGGGATTCTCGATCTGGAGCGGCTGCTGGGCCGGATCTCGCTCGACAGCGCACGGCCCCGCGACCTGCTCGCGCTTGGTGTCTCGCTGCGAAAGCTGCCAACTTTGAGGCAAGAACTTGAGCCCTTGACGCCGGCGCTCTGGCAGGAGTGCCTGGAGCGGCTGGATGCCCTGCGGGATGTTCAGGGGAGGGTCGAAGCGACGATCATTCCCGAGCCGCCGATGACCCTGGCCGACGGCGGAGTGATCCAGAGCGGGATCGACGCGGAGCTGGACGACCTTCGGGCGATCAGCCATTCCGGACGGGAGTCGATCGTGAGTATCGAGCAGCGGGAGCGTGCCCGCACCGGCATTCAGTCGTTGAAGGTCCGCTTTAACTCGGTTTTCGGGTATTACATCGAGATCACCAAGTCGAACCTGGCGAATGTGCCGGACGATTACCAGCGCAAGCAGACGTTGGTGAACGCGGAACGATTTACTACTCCGGAGTTGAAGGATTTTGAAACCCGGATTTTGACGGCGCATGAGCGATGCCTGGAGATTGAAAAGCGGTTGGTGGAGGAGCTGCGGGTATTCATCCTGACCGCCTCGGGAAGGATACGAAAGAGCGCCGCTGCGATTGCGGAGATCGATCTGCTCGCCGACTTCGCCCATATCTCGGCGCTCAGGAATTATGTGCGGCCCAGCATGGAAGACACCAGTGTGCTCGAAATGGCGGGCGCGCGCCACCCGGTCGTCGAGTGCATGATGGAAGAGGAGGGGGAAGGCCGCTTCATTGCGAATGACCTGCATCTGGATGCCAGCGAGAACGCCGTGGGGCCCAGCATTCTGCTGGTGACGGGCCCAAATATGGGAGGGAAATCTACCTACCTGCGGCAGGCTGCGCTGCTGGTGATTCTGGCGCAACTCGGCTGCTTTGTGCCGGCACGCAGCATGAGATTCGGCATGGTCGACCGGATTTATACGCGGATCGGCGCGAGCGACAACCTGGCGCGCGGCCGGTCGACGTTCATGGTCGAGATGACGGAGACGGCGACCATTCTGAATACCGCAACGAATCGCTCTTTGATCCTGCTGGACGAGATGGGCCGCGGCACGGCTACGTTCGATGGGCTCTCCCTGGCCTGGGCGGCGCTCGAGTTTCTGCATGCCAGGATCGGCGCGCGGACCCTGTTCGCCACCCATTATCACGAGCTCACGTTGCTCGCCGATCAACTTCCCCGGCTGAAGAATATTCATGTGGGGGTGAAAGAGACTCCGCAGGGAATTGTCTTCCTGCATGCCATCGAGCCTGGCGCGGCGAACAAGAGCTACGGCATCGAGGTGGCGCGGCTTGCCGGGTTGCCGGGACCGGTGCTGCAACGAGCCAGGCAGGTGCTCAAACAGCACGGACGGTCTGAGCGACATAATGTCGCGGTTGAAACAGAAGCGCCATTGCAGATGGCGATGTTCACGCCGTTGTCGCAGACCATCGTCGACCGGCTGGAGGCGACGGAGATCGATACATTGACTCCACTGCAGGCGCTGAACCTGCTGGAAGAACTCAAGGCTGAGATCCGTGGGTCTGGTTCGGTCAAGGACGGCCGGGCATGAAGGTGCTTCGCAAGCAAGTAGGACAGCTGCTGATCGCGGGGCTTGAGGGCATGGGGCTCTCTGCTCTTGAGAAGTCATGGCTCAGGACCGTCGAGCCAGGCGGCGTGATCCTCTTCCGCAGAAATATCGAGGAGCCCGGACAGACCTATCAGCTGCTGGCAGACGCCGGCGCTGTTTCGACCGTGCCGCTGTTCAACTGTGTCGATCTGGAGGGAGGGCTGGTCGATCGGCTGCGCGACCTGATCGCGCCCATGCCTTCGCTTGCGGCGGTCGCGGCCACCGGAAAGAAGAGCCTGTATCGGAAGCATGGAAAGCTGATCGGGCGCGAAGCCTATGCGCTGGGATTCAACACGGTCTTTGCTCCGGTGCTGGATCTCGCTCTCGCTGAGTCCCGCCAGGTGATGCGCACCCGCACCTTCTTCTCAAAGCCCGAAGAGGTGGTGAGCTATGGCAAATCATTTCTACAGGGGCTGGCAAGCGCGGGGATTTTGGGTTGCGCCAAACATTTCCCCGGGCTGGGAGGCGGAGATCTGGATTCGCACCATGCCACGCCTATCATCGAGAGGAGCTGGAACGAGTTATGGGGTGAAGACCTGCTTCCCTATCGCCAGTTGAAGCCGCACCTGTCGATGATCATGGTTGCGCACGCGAGCTATCCGAGGACAGGCGACCGTCTGCCGGCGTCCGTTTCTCCTCATTGGATCGGCCAGGTCCTGGGAAAGCGGATCGGCTATCGCGGCCTGGTGATCTCGGACGATATGGAGATGGGGGGCATTCTGACCCATACCTCGATCGAAAACGCGGCGATCCAGGCGCTGTTGGCGGGTACCCATCTGATTGAAATCTGCAAGGACCCTGCGCTTCTCCTTCGCGCCTACGAGGCGTTGCTGGGGGAGGCAGAGGGGTCCGGGGCTTTCCGGAAGATCGTTAGCAGAGCCTGTCGTCAGGTCATGTCCGCCAAGGGCGACTTCGGCCAGCTTTTCCCGAAGAAGCCGCCATCGCCGTCCCAGACGGCGCGGCTTCGGGCTGATGTCGCGGCCTTTCGAGAGATGTGCCCGGAGCCAGAAAAACAGGGAGCGTAGAGATGGCGAGCGGAAAAATTGCTGCAGCATTGAAGCCGATGACCGTGGCCGGAATGATGAGCGGGACATCGGGGGACGGGATCGATGTCGCGCTGGTCCGCATCGGGCCCGGGTCGAGTGGGTTAAGGGTAAAATTACTCGCCCACCATTCGGTCCCCTTTGCCAGGCCGCTGCGCAGCTTGGTGCTTGCGGCGATGGATGCGAAGGCAACCTCCACGGCTGAGCTGGCGCGGTTGAACTGGCGGCTGGGCATGGCGTATGCGGAGGCGGTCCAGAAGACCTTAGCGAAGCACCCGGCAAAGATCCAACTGGTGGGATGCCATGGGCAGACAATTTATCACCAGGCTTCTGCAAGTGGCTATGCTCAACGACGATTCCCCTGCACCTGGCAGATTGGCGAGATGGCGATGCTTGCGGCGGAGGTGGGCGTGCCGGTTGTCTCGAACTTCCGCCCTGCCGACATGGTTGCCGGCGGCCAGGGCGCGCCACTGGTCTCGCTGCTGGATTTCGTCATGTTCCGGCATCCGACGCACGGCCGGGTGCTGCAGAACCTGGGCGGCATCGGCAACCTGACTGCGATTCCGGCGGCAGCGTCGATGACCGATGTTATGGCATTCGATACCGGGCCGGCCAACATGGTGATTGATGCTGTGACGCAGGAACTTTTTCATCGACAATACGACCGTCGCGGCCGGCTTGCGGCGAGGGGCAAGATCCTGCCTTCGGTAGTGGTCGCGGCAATGAAGCATCCTTATTTTCGCAGGAGAGCGCCAAAGAGTGCGGGACGAGAGGAGTTCGGCACGGGCTTTGCGGCGGATTTTCTGCGGCAGTGCCGAGCGATGAGTGGCTATCCGGAGGACGCGATCGCGACGGCTACGGCGCTGACGGTCGAGAGCATTCGGGCGGCGTACGACCGGTTTGTGCGGCCGATGATGGGGAGCTCGCAAGTCGACTATCTGATCTCAGGCGGGGGCGCCTTGAACGTGACTCTCGTTGCGGGGCTACGAGCGGCGCTCGCTCCCCTGGGCTGCAAAGTCGTGTCTATCGATCAGGCAGGCGATCAGGCGGACGGACGGCCGCACGGGCAGGCGGGGCTGCCGGCGCAGGCAAAGGAGGCCGTCGCCTTTGCGCTGCTGGCTTATGAGACCTGGCACCGGCGCCCCGGCAATGTACCGGCGGCCACGGGTGCAAATCGTCCGGCGATCCTTGGCGCCATTACCTATGCGTAGTCATCGCGTCAACATATTCCTGCTGGGTTGCTGGCTGGGCTGCCTGGGTTTGCCGGCCGGGTGCCATCAAGCATCGGACGACTGGAAGACCGTCACGATGGTCATCGAAAACAGCCCGACCAACCTAGACCCGCGGATCGGAACCGATGGTCAATCGGAACATATCGATGCCTTGATTTTCGATTCGCTGGTCCGCCGTGATTCTCATTTCAACCTGCAGCCATGGCTGGCGCAAAGTTGGGAGACGCCCGACCCGCTTACCTACATCTTCCACCTGCGCAGCGGCGTTCGTTTCCATGATGGCCGGCCGTTGACCTCGAGGGATGTGCAATGGACGATCGGGTCGATCCTGAATGGGAGCGTACCGACGATCAAGTCGCAGGCCTTTAAGAACGTGGACCGTATCGATGCCCCCGATCCGCACACCGTGATCTTTCGTTTGAAAAAGCCTGACATAGCGCTCCTCGTGAGTCTGTCCGACGGCGCGATCGGCATTATTCCAAACGGCAGCGGCCGGGACTTCGGACGCCATCCGGTTGGCAGCGGCCCTTTTCGCTTCGTCTCGCAGGAACAGGACAAAGAAGTGATCCTCGAGCGCGCTCCGTCTTCGTGGATGCCGCCTGCATCGATCGAGCGCGTTCGTTTTGCAGTTGTTCCCGACTCGATCACACGGGCGCTGGAACTGCAAAAAGGGTCGGCGGATGTCGAAGTCAATGCACTCACCGCCGACCAGGTGTACGCGCTGCGGAGTAACTCGCGCCTTGCGGTCGAAAGCGGCCCGGGCACGATTTTGAACTACATTTCTTTCAACACTCGCGATCCATTTCTCAAGGATATGCGCGTTCGCCAGGCGGTCGCCTATGCCATCAATCGCCCGCTCATCATCCATGCACTGTGGAGGGACCACGCGCGGCTGGCGGAGAGCCTGCTACCAAAAGATCATTGGGCGTGGACAGGCCAGACCACGACACACGGCTACAATCCCGAGCTGGCTAATTCCCTGCTGGACGCGGCCGGTCTGAGACGGGGAAAGGACGGTATCCGCTTTCATTTGACGATCAAGACCTCTACCGATGAGACCGGTCGAACACTAGCGGTCGTGCTGCAGCAGCAGCTGCGGGATGTGGGTATCGCGCTCGAGGTACGCAGTTTCGAGTTCGCCACGTTTTACGCGGACATCTCCAAGGGCGTCTTCCAGATGTATACCTTGCGCTGGATCGGCGGCAACGAAGACCCCGACATTTTCCGCTATGCTTACGCCACGGCGAGCGCTCCGCCGCATGGGGCAAACCGCGGATTTTACAGCAATCCTGTCCTGGACGCCCTGATCGCACGAGCGGCAGCGACTCCGGAACAGAGCGACCGTGCCCCGATTTACGCTCAAATTCAAAAGATAGTTGGGGAGGAGCTACCGGCGGTCAATCTCTGGTACCTGGATACCGTGGTGGTCCACAATCGCCGTCTGGGCAATGTGAAGCTTTCGAGCTCGGGAAATTTCGATTTTCTTCGGGAGGCTCTAGTCACGCGTTGAGGGCGGTCGGAGAGCAGGCATTATGATGGAGGGGCGAGCGCATACTCATGGCCTTCAACGTTGGGGAGCAGATCGGCGATTACGAGGTGACGGGAACGCTTGGCGCGGGCGGCATCGGCCAGGTATACCAGGTGCGGCACTCCATCTCGCAGCGGGTTGAAGCGATGAAGGTCCTGCTTTCGGACCGGCCCGGCACCGAAGAGATCAGCGGGAGATTCCTGCGCGAAATCCGGGTGCTGGCGAGCCTCGATCACCAGAATATCGCCGCCCTGCACACTGCTTTTCGCCACAAAGGCGAACTCATCATGATCATGGAGTTTGTGGAGGGCCTGAACCTGCGGGCCAAGCTCAATACGGGGCCGCTGCTGATGAGCCAGAGCCTCGATTACATGCGCCAGACCCTTTCCGGGCTGGCCTATGCCCATAGCAATGGCGTGGTCCACCGCGACATCAAACCGTCGAACATCATGGTCACCAGGAACGAACGCATCAAGTTACTCGACTTCGGCCTGGCGTTTCAGGGCCTCAGCTCTGACATCACCCGCACCGGACTGATTCTAGGTTCCCTGCTCTACATGTCTCCGGAGCAGGTGATGGGAGAAAGAGTCGATGTCCGCTCGGATATCTACTCGGTGGGCGTCACGCTCTACCAGTTGTTGACCGGGCGAGCGCCGATCGATGGCGCGGGAGACTATGCGATCGCGAGCGGCCATCTGAAAGAGACACCGACCGACCCCACGGCGATCAACCCAAACATCTCGGCCAGCCTCTCGGCAATCGTGATGAAATCGTTGGCGAAGGCACCTGAGGACCGCTTCCAGACTGCCGATGCCTACTTAGAGGCTTTAGGCTCTCTCCACTCCGATGAGACCATGACTTTGACGCTGCTTCCGTCTCCAGCTTTCACTCGGGAGACCAGCGGGCATACTCCGCGAAAGGCAGATGCGACGCCCAACCCCGGCAGGGTGAGCAAGACCCTTAGCGGGTCGAGTGTGCTGGCGGCCGTCATCCGCGAGTTAGCGCAATATATCGGGCCGATCGCCAAGGTGGTGGTCAACCGAGCCGCCAAGGAAGCGGTCACGCTCGATGATCTTTATGCGTTGCTAGCGACGGAGATCGGTTCGGAACGCGAGCGCAAGGCGTTCCTGATGACGCGACAAAAGCACTCCATCGAAGGCGGGTGAGCGCCAGTACGTTGGCATCTCACCGGTTTGCCGCGCTATTCCTCGAGCATTCTCATGGCCTTGATCAGGCTGACATACATTCGATTGAAAGACGCTGTGACTTCTGTGATCTCATCTTTGCCTTTGATCGCGAACTCGGGCTGGCTGAGATCGCCTTTGCTGACCAGGTCGGCAGTCGCCGCCAGCCGCCCGAGCGGCAAAATCACGATGTAATACAACCCGAGGTCGATGACTAACAAGGTTGCGAAAAAGGTGAGAGAGAGGTACAGCAGCAAGGTCTGGAAGGCTTTACGTGCGATGCTGAGCGGAAGCTCAGTGGGGACGGAAACGATCTGAGCGCCGATAATCTCGTTGAGCTTCCATCCGAAACCATTGTTACTGCCGTAGGTGCCGATTTCGGTGGGGGGAGCCTTGGCCGGCGTGCTATGGCACTGCAGACAACCCTGCCCCACAGCGATTGGCTGTGACAAAAAGATGGAAGTACCTGTCACGGTTTGCCTTTCGCCGATCAATTGCGTTTTTTCAGGATGGTCGCGGAATTCGTTGATGATATCGGCTTCCCACTGGTCGGCGCGGTCGCGCAGGTTTGTCGGGTTGAGTGCCGCTTCTTTATAGGTGTAGTCGGGATATTCCTGGCGAAGATGGTTGAAGGTTACGGTGGCCGCATAGAAAGGGATCGTCTGCGGAAGAAAACGCTCGGCGCTCGCGGGTGTGGTCTCGAGGAGCGGATCGAGTTCCTGCTCGGTATAGTCCCGGGTTGAGCGAGCGCTCGAGATCATCAGCCTGGCCTGCTGGATCGTCTGCTGGCGCGCATTATTCTCAAGGAACCTGAGGGAGAGCTGCGAGACAAGCAAGAGGCCTATGCCGAACAGGATGATGAGCATGAGATTAAATTTCGCCAGCAGTTTCAAAGCAGACCTTTCTTGTTACCGGACACCCCCGATTATGGCGAACTACCTGCTACTTGGGAAGCACTACCGGAAGTCACCAGTACTATGATCTCGACGGAGAGCGTGATGGCCTCAAAAATCTCTTATCAACCCGAAGCGCTGCTCTGGCCGGTAAGCGGCCTGATCAAAAAGATAAGCGCCGATGAGGTGCACGTATGGGCCTGGAGTTTTGCGGGCTCCGGTGAGCCTGCCGGGAGGGACCTCGGCATTCTGAACGATTACGAGCGGCAACGAGTAGCCCGGTACCGATTTCCTCCCGACCAGATTCGCTATGCGGTATGCCATGCGAATATGCGCAGGATCCTGGGCAGCTATCTGCTGCTTGCGCCGGAGTCGCTCAACTTTCTGGAAGGGAGCGGTGGCAAGCCGCATCTCGCCGACCAAGCGCCCGGCAACTCTCTTTGCTTTAACCTGAGCCATAGCAAGGGCACCGCCCTGCTGGCCGTGTCTCTCGGTCGAGAGCTTGGCGTGGATGTCGAAGATCTGCGTCCGATTGAGCCTGCAGTGGCCGAACGGTTCTTTTCTCCAGCGGAGGTGACTCGCCTAAGCACTCTCTCCGGCCACGAGTGGCTCAAGGCGTTTTACCGCTGCTGGACGCGAAAGGAGTCGATTCTCAAGGCGGAAGGGGCCGGGCTTCGCATTCCTCTGGACTCTTTCGACGTGTCTCTCTTGGCGGAGGAGCGGGCGGCGCTGCTGGCGGCCCGGCCGGAATCGAAGCTGACGAAGGCCTGGCGCCTGCACCATCTCGCGCCCGCCGAGGAAGTTATGGGCGCGCTGGCGGTGGCCGAGGCATCGATAGAGCTTCGCCTGTATTCGCTGCTGCAGGAGGCGGAATGATGGCGGAAGGAGTGTCGTCTGCGGCGCCTGCACGCAGCTGGACCCGGCTGGACGGAGTCGACCTGCTGCGCGGGCTGGCGATCTTCCTGGTGCTGATGAACCACGTCAACATGCGGCTGGTGCTGGCTCACATCCCTTACAGCAAAGGCCTGCCGCACCAACTGGTCTCTTCGCTGGTTTGGAACGGCCAGCCGGGGGTGCAGATTTTCTTTGCCGTGTCGGGATTCCTGATCACTGCAACCGCGCTTCGGCGTTGGGGACCGCCTTCGCAGGTCAGTATGCGCGACTTCTATTTGCTGCGCTTCGCGCGCATCGGGCCGCTGCTTCTGTCGCTTTTAGCTGTGCTGAGCATTCTGCATCTCGCGCAGGCGCCGAATTTCATCGTCTCGGCGAAGACGGGAGGACTTGGGCGCGCTCTGTTGGCCGCGCTGACGTTTCACGTCAATGTGCTGGAGGCGAGGCGCGGGTATTTGCCGGGGAACTGGGACGTTCTGTGGTCGCTGTCGGTCGAGGAAATGTTCTATCTGTTTTTTCCGCTGATCTGCCGGCTGCTCGGCGGAAGCCGGCTGCTGGCCGGCCTGCTGCTGGGCTTTGTGGCGCTGGGGCCATTTGCACGGACGGTCTTCACTCACGGCAACGAGGTCTGGCGGGAATACTCCTACCTCGGCGGCATGGATGCGATCGCTCTGGGATGCTTGACGGCGCTGTTCCTTTCTCGGCGGCGATTTTCACGGAAGGTCATGCGTTTTTGCCTGGGGCTGGGATTAAGTCTGCTGATCTTCAGCCTGGGTTTCTCAGATTTTGCCGGGCGATCGGTGTTGGGCCGGAGCGGTCTGGATATGACGGTACTGGCTGCGGGTACGTGCCTGGTCATCGCGGCCGCGGCGCAATCTGCATGGCGAACTTCTTCTCGATCGCTGCGCCCGGTAATCAAGCTTGGCCAGCGCAGCTACGAGATCTACCTTACGCACATGTTTGTCGTCTTCGGTTTCTTTGGGCTGTTTGCTCGAGCCGGCGGACGGCTTCGCTGGACGCCGATCCTGTTCGTGGGCACGATCGTCTTTGCGGGCGTGCTCGGCGAGGTCGTGGCCCGGTTTTTTTCTGAGCCGATGAATCGGATGCTGCGAGGGCGATGGGGCGACGGGCCCGAGCGGCTGGGCTCCGTGGCCCGGGCTTCGGATGTGCCAGGGCCGATGGAAGTGTCGCCTCCCTAGGGCGATCGAGAGGCTCTAGTAGACTGAAGTCCAGCATGTCTCGAATCCGGCTCGCCGCCCGCCTTCTTCTCCTCCTTACTTCAGGGTTAGTCGCCCACGCCCAGGGAACGCATCTCTGGACCCAGTCCCGGTTTGAGGATTTCGAGAAGGGACGGCCCCAGGGGGTGGCGATTGGCAGCGATGGATCGATCCTTCCGGGTCCCAAGGTGAGCACGGTCTTTACGACTCCGTCGACCTATGTGTGGTCGGTGGCTTCTGACACCGCCGGAAATGCCTACGTGGCAACCGGCTCGCCGGCCACGGTGTTGAAGGTTTCGCCGGATGGGAAGTCGACGAAACTCTTCGAGACGAAGGACCTTTCGGTACAGGCGGTGCGCGTGGGCGGCGACGGCTATGTCTATGCGGCCACGCTGCCGAGCGGCAAGGTGTACCGGTTGAAGGCGGACGGCCCTGCGGTCGACGACAGTTCGGCGAGCGTGGTCTTTGAGCCGGCGACTACGGCGGAAAAGCCGAAGTACATCTGGGACCTGGCATTTGACGCCGCTGGGCGGCTCTATATTGCTGCCGGCGGACCGGCGGCTGTCTACCGGGTAGATCCGAAGCAGCCGGGCGCCAAGCCGGAGCTGTTTTTCAAGAGCGACGAACAGCATCTTCGCTGCATGACCTTCGACCATGAAGGCAACCTGATCGTCGGGTCGGACGGCAGCGGGCTGATCTACCGGATCGGCAAGGACGGCAAGGGGTTCATCGTCTATGACGCTCCGAAGCGGGAGGTGACGGCGGTGGCTGTCGGCGCGGACGCCCAGGGTAAAGAGGTGATCTGGGCGAGCGCGGTCGGGGAACGGAACCGGAGCGCGCTGCCTCCGCTGCCGGTCCAAGGCATCGCTACGGCCACGGCGACGATTACGATCATTCAGCCCGGATCGGTGCAGGCATCGAGTTCGAATGGCATTGTGACGGACGGCTCGGAGATCTACGAGATCACGGCAAGCGGCGCTCCGCGAAAGCTCTGGTCAGATAAAGAGACGGTGGTCTATGCGCTGCGGCCTACGCCGCAGGGGCTGCTGGCGGCGACTGGAAACCGCGGACGCATCTATCGCATTCATGAGAACGGCGAGTTTGAAGATCTGGCGCATCTGGAGGCTTCGCAGGCGGTGGGGTTTGCCGACTCCGCGACGGGCTACCTGGTGGCTACGGCGAATAGCGGGAAGCTGTACCTGCTGACGCACGCGGCTGACCCTGAGGCGACCTACGAAAGCGATGTCTTCGACGCCGGTGTTTTTTCGAAGTGGGGCCGGGCGGAATCTTATGCCACTTCGACTGCTTTCGACCTCCTGGCCCGGTCCGGCAACGTGGAGAGCCCGGAGCGCGATTGGAGCGACTGGGTCAAGGTGGCACCGAACTCGGGCGACCTTGCGCTTCCGCCGGCGCGGTTCGTGCAGTGGAAGGCGGTGTTGCACGAAGGCGTTTCGATCGGCTCGATCGGGTTGAACTATCTGCCGGTCAACGTGGCGCCGGCGGTGGATGAGATCGCCGTCGTGCCGGGAGCGCGGGTGAACGCGCAGGCCCAGATCCAGCAACAACCGCAGCAGGTCAACATCTCCTTCCCTTCCGCGCAGGGTGCCGGCATCAGCTTCGGGGACGGTGCGAGCAACGCCCCGTTGGCCGGGATCCGGGACAAGAGCGCGGTGACCGCCCGCTGGGCGGCGCATGACGATAATGGCGACGAGCTATCGTTTGCGCTTTACTTCGAGGCCGATGGAAGCGACAAGTGGCTGTTGCTCAAGGACAACGTGACGGAACGGTTTTATTCCTTCGATGCCGCGCTGCTGCCGGACGCCGGCTACCGGATCAAGGTGGTGGCGAGCGATGCGCCCTCGCATAATCCCGGGGAGGCGCTGACCGCGGACCGGATCAGCGAGCGGTTTGTGGTGGACACGGCGCCGCCGGTGATTCCGGCGCTCTCGGCGCACCTGGAGTCGGACAAGATCCACGTGACGGCAACGGCGAAGGACAGCTCCTCGCCGATCGGCCATGCGGAGTACTCGGTCGACGCCGGACCGTGGCAGTACATCGAGCCGGTCGGGATGCTTTCCGACTCGCTCGAAGAACACTATGACTTCATGGCTCCTCTCAAGTCTGTGGCGGGCGAACATATCGTGACGCTGCGCGCATACGACCGCTATGACAATGTAGCCGCGGCCAAGACCGTGGTCCACTGATCGCGGATGCGTTTCGAACTCTTCATTGCTGCGCGTTATCTTCGAGCCAAGCGGCGGCAGGCGGTGATCGGCGTCATCACCGGCATCTCGGTGGCCGGGGTGGCGGTGGGCGTGGCTTCGCTGATCCTGGCGCTGGCGATCACCAACGGCATGCGGCGCGACCTGCAGGAGCGCCTGCTGAGCTCGACCGCGCATGTCGAGCTGATGCGGGTGCAGGACGACGGCATCCGCGACTGGCGAGCACTGACGGCTCGGCTGCTGCGGCTGCCGCATGTGACCGCGGCGGCGCCCGGACTCTACGAGCCGGTGCTGATCTCGCGAGGCGCGCGCTCGGGCGGGGCGTTGATCAAGGGCATCCTCCCCGGCCAGGAGCGGACGGTGAGCGACCTGGTCACGGCGACGCTGGGCAGCGCGGCGCCGCTCGAGCCGGAGGCGGGCGATAACGGCCAGACGGCGGCGGCGGCGAACAGCGCCCTGCCGCCGATCCTGATCGGCTATGACCTGGCCGATACGCTCGATGCCAAGGTGGGCGCGTCGGTGATGGTGATCAGTCCGCAGGGCGAACTGACTCCTTATGGCCTGGTGCCGAAGTACCAGCGCTTCCAGGTTGCGGGCGTCTTCCACTCCGGGTTTTACCAGTATGACCACGAGATGGCGTTTATCCGCCTGGCCGACGCGCAGCGGCTGTTTGGCGAACCCGATATCATCTCGGTGATCTCGTTCAAGGTGGACGATCTCTTCCATGCCGACCAGATCGGGCGCGAGATCGAGAAGGCCGCAGGGCCGGGCTTCCTGACGACCAACTGGATGGAGTCGAACCGGGAGATCTTCCGGGCGCTGGCACTCGAACAGGTGGTGACCTTCATCGTGATCGGGCTGATCGTCTGCGTGGCGGCTTTGAACATCCTGATCGCGCTCACCATGATGGTCATGGAGAAGACCCGGGACATTGCGGTGCTGATGTCGTTCGGGGTGCGGCCGGAGCAGATCCGGCGGATCTTTCTGTTCCAAGGATTGCTGATCAGCGTGCTGGGAACCTGCCTAGGACTGGCGCTGGGCTACCTGCTGGCGTGGATGGGGCACCATTACCGCTTCATCCAGCTGGATGCCCAGGTGTATTCGCTGGATTACCTGCCGTTTGCTCCGCGGGTGATCGATGGAGTGATCGTGGCGGTGGTGTCGCTGGGCGTCTCGCTGCTGGCGACGCTCTATCCTTCGTCATCTGCGGCGCGGGTTTTGCCGGCCGAGGCATTGCGGTACGAGTGACTCTGCTTCTGCTGCTGCCCTTCCCTACGGCGTCACGCAGCGAGGGCTGGGGTGGCATTTGGTTTGCTTTGGGGAACGAGGCCGGAGTTGGGTCAAAGGGGAAAATGTTGCGCCAGCGGCGCGGCTTCAGGTGAACCGCAGATCCTTCGCTTTGCTCAGGATGACATTTGCTTTTAGAGCGGCATTTGTTTGGAGGAGTGCTCCGGGGTTGAAGAAGAAGCGCGGCACTGGCCTTTGAAGCCGGGTGATTGGCCTTCGAAGCCACGTGTCGCTGTCCGGTGCAGCGGAGCAGCGCGGAACAACTCGCGATGGCCTTTTACCTTCCAACTTAGTATCGCATCAGGAGGATGTATGTCTCCTTGGAAGTCTGTCGCTGCCTGCGCGTTCACGGTCGCGGTAGCAAGTGCTGCTCCCCTCGCCCCAGCCCAGATCGGGATTAGTATCGGGGCGGCCCCGGTCTGTCCTTATGGCTATTTCGACTATGCGCCGTATAACTGCGCTCCTTATGGGTATTACGGGCCGGACTGGTTTACCGGAGGGATCTTCATTGGCGCCGGTCCGTGGTTTCATGGGCATCCCGGTTTTTATGGCCACGTGGATAACCGCTATGACCCGCACCATGGATATAACGGGCCGATGCCGGAGCGCGGCACACAGCCTTTTAACCATTTCCACGCGAATGAAGCGCGGGATGGCCAGGGCCATGTGGGTATGGCCAACCATGACGGCGGTGGGGAACATGCAGCGGGAGTGGGCGGCGGCTTTCATGGGGGTGGTGGGCGGCGGTAAAGGTTGATGGCTTGGGGACCCGCTGCGGCTGGAGCGGGTCCCCGGTGGTTGGGAGGTGCGGGTTTCCCGTTGGTGGCTCAGGATGAGTTTTTGGTTTTTTTGGGATTTACTGGGTGGGGGAGTTGATGACTCTGTCAGGAAATCAGATCCTTCGACCGCGCGCGTCGCGCTTCGCACAGGATAATGTTTTTTGGTTTTGATGTGATTTGGGGGTGTTGTGGGGTGTGTTCTAGATTGGGAAAGGGGTTCACTCTGGATTCCAGCGCCGTAACAATGGTGTGACGTTCGCCGCGAAGTTGCTTTCCTTTCGGGTTTTAGAATGGTAGAGGTAGATATGGAAATCTCCTCGAGGGATGCGGCGGGTGCGGCGAAGCCTCCTTTTGGAGCGATCAGCGGGCCTGGGTTGGGGGACGGATTTGGGCTGCACGACCGGGAGGCTGGCGGCGTACATGCGGCGCGGCGGGAAGTGATCCGGGTAGAGGGGCTGCGCAAGGAGTATGTCACCGGGCGCGGGCCTCTGGTGCTGTTCGAGGAGATCTCGTTCCGGGTGGCGGAGGGAGACCTGCTGGCGATCGTGGGCGAGTCGGGGGCGGGAAAAAGCACACTTTTGCACATCCTGGGAGCGCTTGATACGGCGACTTCCGGTGACGTATACTTCGCCTCAACGCTATTGCGATTCTCCTCTCCACGGCAGTCGGCTGACTTTCGCAACCGCGAAGTGGGCTATGTGTGGCAATTTCACTACCTGCTGCCGGAATTTACCGCTCAGGAAAATGTTGCGATGCCGCTGCTGGCCAGGGGCGAAGGGCGCAGGTCTGCGCTCGAAAAGGCACGGCACTGGCTGAGCGAGGTCGAGCTGGGGGACCGGGCGGACCACCGTTCGGGAGAATTATCGGGAGGCGAGCAGCAGCGCGTGTCGCTGGCTCGGGCGCTGATCACTGAACCGAAGGTTTTACTGGCCGATGAGCCTACTGGGGACCTCGATGGCCGAACGGCTGACGTGGTCTTTTCGCTGCTGGAGCGATTGCATCGCAGCCACAGCCTGACGTCGTTGATCGTGACCCATAATCCCGGGCTGGCCAGGCGATGTTCGCGGGTGCTGCGCCTGGCGAAGGGCCGCGTGATCGAAGAGCCGGCGGGCGGCGTCGAGGGTTGAGCCGCGGCTTGGCGGGTTTGGTTCCTTTTTTGCTGGGCGCAGTCTAATGGGTAAGCAGAATTTTCAACTGCGATTCATGAGTCCGGGCGGCTGGTGCGGGCGATCGGGCTTCGAGAATGTCGCCTCATTTTTTGGCCGGGATTCGGCCTGAGGGGACGGGACAGTTAGAGAGGCCGTGAATGTCGTGTGGTGCGCCGCCGTGGCAAAGGTGGTGACATTCGGGCGGTTTGTGGTGAAGGGGGAACATGTTCGAGCGTTATACAGAGAAGGCGCGGCGCGTGATTTTTTTCGCGCGGTATGAAGCCAGCCAGTTTGGCTCCCCGTATATAGAAACCGAACACTTGTTGCTTGGACTTTTGCGCGAAGACAAGGCGCTGACGAACCGTTTTCTACGTTCGCACGCGTCGGTTGAATCGATCCGGAAGCAGATTGAAGGGCATACGACGATCCGCGAGAAGGTGTCGACCTCGGTCGATCTTCCGTTGTCGAACGAATGCAAGCGGGTGTTGGCCTATGCTGCCGAAGAGGCGGAGCGGCTGTCGCATAAACACATTGGCACGGAGCACCTGCTGCTGGGGCTGCTGCGCGAGGAGAAGTGCTTCGCGGCGGAGATCCTGCATGAGCGCGGGTTGAAGCTGGTGGCGATTCGCGAGGAGCTGGCGCGGGCGACCCAGGAAAAGGCACCGTCGTCGCAGCAAAGAAACCGCGAGTCGAGCCTGCTGGCGGAATTTTCGCGGGACCTCACGCAGGCGGCGATGGATACGCAGCTGGATCCGCTAGTGGGCCGGGATACGGAGCTCGAGCGGGTGATTCAGATCCTGTGCCGGCGGACAAAGAACAATCCGGTGCTGATCGGGGAGCCGGGGGTGGGTAAGACGGCGATCGTCGAGGGGCTGGCGCAGCGCATCTCCGATGGCGAGGTGCCGAGCTTCCTGGCGGATAAGCGGGTGCTGGCGCTCGATCTTTCGCTGATCGTGGCGGGCACGAAGTATCGCGGGCAGTTTGAAGAGCGGTTGAAGACGATCATGAAAGAGCTGATGGAGAACCAGAACTCCATCGTCTTTATCGACGAGCTGCATACCCTGGTGGGCGCGGGATCGGCGGAGGGATCGCTCGATGCAGCGAATATTCTGAAGCCGGCGTTATCGCGCGGAGAGATCCAGTGCATCGGGGCGACGACTCCGCAGGAGTACCGCAAGTCGATCGAGAAGGACCGTTCGCTCGAGCGGCGCTTCCAGGCGGTGAAGGTGCCGCCCCCGAATGAAGAAGATGCGATCAAGATCATCATGGGCATCAAGGACCGCTATGAGAAATTCCATGCGGTCAGCTATACCGATGACTCGATCTTCTTCGCCGTCTCTCACTCCAACCGCTACATTCCCGACCGCTTCCTGCCGGACAAGGCCATCGATCTGATCGACGAGGCGGGAGCGCGGGTCAAACTGCGCCAGACTTCCCTGCCGGAGGAGATTACCGAGGTCCAGAAGCGGATCAAGTTCATCGTCCACCGGATGGAGAACGCGATCGCGAACCATGAGTTCGAGAAGGCCCGGTTCTATTCGGACGAGGAGCGCAAAGAGCGCGAGAACCTGCGCGCGCTGCGCGACAAGTACCACCTCGACGACTCAACCGCGGGAATTGTAACCCGCGAGGACATCGAAGACGTGGTCAGCCGCTGGACTGGCGTGCCGATCTTCTCGATCAAGGAAGAAGAGACGCAGAAGCTGCTGCGGGTCGAGGAAGAACTGCACAAGCGGGTGATCTCGCAGGAGAAGGCGATCTCGGCGCTGGCGCGGGCGATCCGTCGTTCGCGGGCGGGGTTGAAGTCGCCGCATCGGCCGATCGGGTCGTTCCTGTTCCTGGGGCCGACGGGGGTGGGCAAGACGGAAATGGCGCGGACTCTGGCCAACTTTCTTTTCGGCAGCGAGAAGTCGCTGATCCGCTTCGACATGTCGGAGTTCATGGAGAAGCATTCGGTGTCGAAGCTGATCGGTTCGCCTCCGGGGTATGTGGGTTACGAGGAGGGCGGGCAGCTGACGGAGCGGGTGAAGCGTTCGCCTTATTCGGTGGTGCTGCTGGACGAGATCGAGAAGGCGCATCCGGATGTCTTCAACATTCTGCTGCAGGTCTTTGAAGATGGGCAGCTGACGGATGGGCTGGGCAATACGGTTGACTTCAAGAACACGATCCTGATCATGACCTCGAATATCGGGGCGCGGCACCTGCAGAGGAAGGCGGGGCTTGGCTTCCAGTCCGATCGTGAAGATCACGTGATGGACAAGATCGAGGAGCTGGTCAAGAACGAGGTGAAGCGGACGTTCAACCCGGAGTTCCTGAACCGGCTGGACGAAGTCATTATCTTCCTGTCGCTTTCCGATTCGGACCTCGTCCAGATCATTGAGTTGCTGGTACAGCAGCTCAATGCGAACCTGGCGCAAAAGGCGATCACCATTTCGGTCACCGAAGAGGCGAAAAAGTGGATTATCGAGAAGACGCTGATCGACCGGTCGTATGGGGCTCGTCCGCTGCGGAGAGCGCTGCAGCGGTATGTTGAGGACCCGTTGTCGGAGGCCTTGATTGCCGGCGGCATTACGGAACGGCCGGCTTTCCTTGAGGTCTACCTGGAGAACAACCAGCTTTACTATCGTCCGGTGAGCCAGGTGGGTGAGTCAGGAGATGAGAAGAGCGACGGCGTTCTGTTGTTTAGCGCCTGATCGCCCTTGCAAGCACGAGAGAAGGGCCCTGCTGTCTGAGCAGGGCCCTTTCTCGTGGGCGCCGAGTTTATTCCGGGCGGCCTTGGCGATGCCGAGCGGGTTGCCGGGGACGGCGGCTCTTCGTCAGCTTGAGGAGCTAAACGAGGTCGGAGACGGTTTTGACGGCCTTGTTGGCGGCTTTACCGGCGGAGTCGGCAACATCTTCCCAGACATCTTTGCCACGCTTGACGACCTTCTCGGCGTGATCGCCGAGGGTTTCGCCAGCGTCTTTGAGGTAGTCGGAGGCCTCGTTGAGGCTGCGCTTGATCTGCTTGCGCGTCTTATAGCCCGCCTGCGGGGCGTAGATCAGGGCTACGGCTGCTCCGGCTGAGACACCAATCGCAAAGACCGCCCAAAACTTGATAGTGTTCAATTGTTTTCTCCTTTGATGAATGCCATGCACAGATTGATTCTAGAGCAGAAGTAGCGATAGCGTGATGTACCGATGACCGGTCCAGCAGGTGTTTTCGGAAGAAAAAGGGCTACCGGGTTGGGGGTCTTCCCTTCCAGCGGCTGCGCAACGTATTGCCAGTGACGCTTCATAGCCGGTGACGCGTTTGCCGTATTGCAGCGTTGGGATGCACGACAGGGGGAAATGGCTTTCCCGGGGTGCAAATCATGGCGCGATCCCCTGCCGACTTGCAGGAGAAGGAGGCCGAAGGAGATAGAGGAGCCGGGGACTGCGGGGGGAAGAGGTTTTCTTCGGCCTGTCCTTAAATTGAGGCGCGTGTTAAAATTGAGGCGAATTTTGCTGCTGACGGGCGCTGGCAGGACTCACGGCGGCCGGACTTGGCTTTGGGTTTAGCGCTTTGGGTTTAGCGAGGTGCAAAGCGCTCGAGATCCCGCGCTTTTTTCTTGGCGTCGTGCTCTTCCCGGTCTTTTGGTAGCGCATTGGTCTGGAGAGACTCGAGCAGACGCGCCGAGGCCGAGGTGATCTCGTCTACGGCCAGGTGAAAGGCAGCTTCGTTGACCTTTGAGGGCTTGCTGAAGCCGCTGATCTTCCTCACAAACTGCAGGGCGGCGTCTTGAATTTCGTCGCCGGTAACGGGCGGCTCGAAGTTGAATAGGTTTTTGATGTTTCTGCACATGGTGAAGGGGATCTCCTCTCGTGGGGGGATGTTGGTCGAAGCGCGGGGAGTGGGCTTTTGATCGGTGGTGCGCCTGGTAGTCGCTAGCGAGACCATTTTATGCTTGTGGCTTGTGGGTGGGTAGAAGGTGGGCTCTGCAGGTCGTGCTGGGCTTTCAAGGCTGCCAGTCGGGTGACGCAAAGGGAGCCTTGGGTATATGGTTGGCTTGCCGAAGAAGGGCTTGTGTTGGCATTGCTGCTTGCTCACCTAGTTTGCCACCACTGACTTATCAGTGAATTTAACTTTCTCTCGCGGGACGTCTTGATTGAGAAAGATGCTTCCGTGAAGACCGTTACGCCCCGATTCTTCGATTGCATAACGTATTCCAGTGATATGCCAGACGTGGGGTATCTCCGCTGTGGATTGGCAGGCGACACAGGCGATGGTGTAAGGCCTATGAAGCCATATTCGGTATAGCTCTTATTGACGGTTGCAACCTTTTAGGGCCTTGGATTGTTGTATGACAATGCGGATACTACCGAGGCTCAACAGTCTGTAAGAATCTTCAGAATGGCGTCACTTTACCTTTTCACGCTCCCAAAGATACCGTGAAAGTTCCGAAGAAGCCAGCGCGTAAGCGCAAGACTGCCGGCAAGGATGAGGGCTTGCTTCTTCCTGCGTCGATATTGTCTCTTAATGCGTAGGTGGGTCGAATGCCAAGGGCATTTCAGTTCAGGGTCCGCGCCGTCTGTTAAAAGCGGCCTCTGGTCGTTGAGGTCTTTTCGCTCGGAAGCGGCGGCGGGTGGGTGTTTGGGGTTATCCGCGGATGGAGTAGATGGAGTGGACTTCGAGTTTGCGGGCGGTTAGGGTGGCTCCGGCTACGGCGATGAGCAGGGGGACGATGAGGGCGTCGGTGTGGTTGGTGAGTTCAAGCATGAAGACTATCGAGGAGAGCGGACCCTGGGAGGCTGAGGCGAGCATGGCTCCCGCACCGACGATGGCGTAGCTGTCATGGTGCGGACCGGCGGCGGTGGTGGTGGGCGCGAGGCGGCTCCAACCTTGGCCGAGAAGGCCGCCGAGCAGGGCGCCGAAGGTCATGGTGGGAGTGAAGAGGCCTCCCGGAGCGCCCGATTTGAGGCACATGGCGGTGGCGAGCGGGCGGAGGATGAGGAGCCAGCAGAGCAGGCCTGTGCCGAGCTGGCTACTAAAGGCTTCCTGCACGACGTTTTTGCCGTTGCCGAGGATCTCGGGAAAGCGGATGGCGACGAGCCCCAGGCCGAGGAAGACCAGGATGGGCGCGACGAGGACCATGATCGCGCGGGGCTTGCCGCTCTCGGCCCAGCCGATCGAGCGCACATATGCAGCCGAGGCCGCGCCGAGAACCGGGCCGGTGATCAAGGCCCACAACAGGAGCGACGGCGAGAGGGAGAGCGGCGCGACGTTGAAGGTGGGCACGTTGGGCAGGAGCAGCCAGGAGATGGAGACGGCGGCGAACGAGGTGATGACGGCGGCCAGGACATTGGTCAAGGACATGGTGCCGAGCAGGACCTCGACGGCGAAGAGCGCGCCGCCAAGGGGCACGTTGTAGGCGGCGGCCATGCCTGCCCCTGCGCCGCAGGCGACGAGGAGATGCCGTTGGGCGGCGGTGAGATCGGTCCAATCGGAGAGCTTGCCGGCGACGGCGGCGGCGACGTCTTTCAAGGCGGCTTCGCGGCCGATGGCTGCGCCCATGCCGACGATGACGATCGAGATGAGCGACTTGACGAGGGCGGGGGCGGCGGGAAAGCGGCCTTGCTTTTGCCAGATGGCGCCGGTGACTTCAGGGACGGGGCCGCGGGTGAAGCGCCTTAAGAGATAGAGAGAGACGCCGGCGAAGATGCCGCCCAAGGTGAGGACCAGGGCCCTGTGAGCGGCCGAGGTGTGGCGCACTCCGGCAAGGAAATCGCCGGACGTGTAAGCGAAGCTGGCATGCTGCACGAGGCGAAGGAGGCGCATCAAGAGTCCGCTGGTGAGGCCTGCGCCGATGCCGGTGAGAAGCGCCATGATCCACATCTTGGGGGTCATCAGCACGGTGTCGCGCGCGGAGGCGAGCACGTTGGGCTGGGCGCTGGCCGAGGCGGTCTGGGCGGCCGGGGCGGTCTGGGTTTTCTCTCGATGAAGACCGATTGCGTGGGGCATGTTCGCTCTGTTTGCGGAGGCTGTTCCGTCTACCGGGTTGTCCCATCCTGCTGGGTTGTCCCATCGTATCGGATGAGAACGGCGGGATTGCGGAGGGGTGCGGGTCTCACTTCCCTGTTGGCGGCGGCGCGCTTGCTGTCCTGGTTCGTTTGGGAGCGATGTTCATGGCCTGGGCGAGGAGAAAGCCGCGGAAGAGGCCGACGCTGCCGGCGGGCGCGGGGCCGGAGGGATAGGCCATCGAAAAGCTGCGGGAAAGTTTGAGGCCGGCGACCCGAGACAACTTGAGCGTGCCGAGAGCGAGCTGGTTGCGCACCGCCCAACGGGAGACGAAGGTGACGCCGAGACCGGCTTCGACGGCGTTCAGGAGGCCTTCGTTGGAGTCGAGCTCCATGCTGAGCGTCAGGCCTTTGATCTTGAGGCCGGCCCTGGCAAGGGCATGTTCGACGATGCGGCGGGTGCCGGAGCCATATTCGCGCAGGAGAAGAGGCTGCGATTTGAGATCGCCGGGGGCAATTTCCTGGCCGGCCCAGCCGTGGGCGGCCGGGACGACGAGGACGAGGTGATCTTCCATGAAGGGCTCGATGTGAAGGTCGCGGCGCTGCTCGGGGCCCTCGATGAGAGCGAGCTGAATGTCGCCGGCGACGAGAGCCTGCAGCATTTGGTCGGTGTTGCCGCTTCTGGCGGTGACGCGGACGCGGGGATGGTGATGGAGAAAGGCGGCGACGAAGGTCGGCAACAGATATTGGCCGATGGTCTGGGATGCGCCGATGGCGAGCTCGCCGGCATGTTCGCCATAAGCGCCCGCGACGGCGGCGATGGCTTCGTCGGCGAGGGTCTTCATTTTATTGGCGAAGGGCAGCAAGGCCGCGCCGCCGGGGGTGAGGACAATGCGACCGCCACCGCGATCGAAGAGCGAGGCGCCGAGTTCGTCTTCGAGGGCCTTGATCTGCTGGGTGACGGCGGGCTGGGTGAGCAGGAGTTCTTCGGCGGCGCGGCTGAAGTTGAGGTGATGGGCGACGGCGCGAAAGACGCGGATGCGGAAGTTCTCGATCATCGGCGGACTGCCGGGAGCGCCGGGATGAGGGGGAGAATTCTGCGGATTGGGGTCTGGACTGCGGCGCGCATGGTGTTCCCCTTCCTGATTAGCATGACACGGGGATTAGCATGACACGGGCGAATGACATGGAAGGGCGAGATTCCTTCAGGATGACATGGGGGCAGGGGTGGCAATGGCGTAAAGGGACTGGCTGGAGATTGCCCTGGCGACGAGCCAGGCGACGATGTTGAGGGGCAGAAGGAGGAGCAGGAGGTGATATTGGCCGGTGAGCTCGACGGCCATGCAGGCTGCCATGACGGGGGCATGAGTGACGGCGGAGAGCAGGGCGCTCAGCCCGGCGATGGCGAGCAGGATGGGCGCGGCGGAGTGGAGCAGATGAGCGGAGGCAAGTCCGATGGAGGCGCCGGCAAAGAGGGTCGGGGTGAAGACCCCGCCGACGGTGCCGGCGCCGATGCAGAAGGCAGTGGCGACGAGGCGAAGGGCAAGCAGCAGCAGGATGGCGGTGAGGGCCTGGTTTCCTTGCAAGGCATTGGCCAGGGCGACGTCCCCATTGCCCCAGACGGCGGGGTGCGCGAGACCCAGGAGCCCGACGCCGAGTCCGGCCCAGACAAGGGCCAGCGGCCACCGGCCGGCGAAGCGAAAGCTGTGCAGCAGCTTCTGATACATGGGGCCGCAGGCACCCAGGACGAGCGCCAAGGGGAGGGTCCAGAGGGCGGCCGATGACAGGGAGACGGTGGGGACGGCGAAAAGCGGTCCGGCGCCGAGGACGAGACGGCTGACGAGCCAGCCGGCGGTCGAAGCGAGGACGAGCTGGGGAATTTCGGTCCATGCCCACTCGCCGAGGACAATTTCGAGGGTGAAGAAGACACCGGCGATGGGGGCCTGGTAGGCGGCGGCGACCGCGGCGGCGGCGCCGTACGCCACCTGCCGCGAGAGCGGGACGGAGCGCAGGGGCGAATGCGCGCCGAGCCACGAGGTGACGGCGGCGGCGAATTGAATCATGGAGCCTTCCCTGCCGACGGCGGCGCCGGTGGCGACGGAGAAGGCGGACGAGAGAGTGCGCCACAGGGTGGAGAGCAGAACGATCCTGCCATCGTTATAGCGGACGGCTTCGACGTATTCGAGGGAGGGCTCGGCGCGCGACCAGCGCGTGGCTGCCCAGAGGACGGCGGTGGCGCAGCAGGCGCCAAGAACCGGGGTGAGGAGACGTCGGCCGGGAGAGACGAGGCTTGCGGCGGTGGGCAGAAGGCTGGAGCTCTGGAGGAACAGCCACTGCAGGAGGCGGAAGGTGAGCCGCAGGCCGACACAGGCGAGTCCGCTGACGATGCCGAGCAGCAAGGCCCAGAGGGCGGTCCTGCGGCTTTGGGCGACAGCCACTGAAGTTGGATGAAGGACAGCCGTGGTCATGCCGCTACCTCGATGCTTGTATCGGCAGGGCGGTTCCCGGCATTGAAGGGCCCGGGCAGGAAGCAAGCCTGGCCGGTGAGCGCGAGGTTTGCAGTCAAGGTCTTCGCCAACGCAACGGCCTGCTGGCGGATCTCGGGGATGGCGATGGATTCGAGCAAGGTTCCCAGGCGCCCCGGCCCGAGATTGAACAGGACGCGAGAGGGTTGGCCGCCGGCGGCGATCAAGGCACCGTTGGCGGCGCAGTGGAAGCCGCCGCCGAGCGGACCGGAGACGACGATCGCTTGAGAGAAGAGGCTGCGGAACAAGGGCGAGTCGACGCGGCGGTAGTTCATGGCAGGGCCGGTGCAGTTGATGACGCGGCGGGCGGCGAGAGTTTCGATTCCCCGGGGTGTCTGCATCATGACGATCGCGCCTGCCGGGGCCGGGTCGACGGCGGCGAGATGACCTTTGCGGATCCGCAGGGTTCCGGCGGCGAGCTCGGCATCGATGCGATCGGCGATCGGGGGGGCCATGCGGTGCCGGGCGACGTCCCAGCGGCGCTGGAGATGACGGCGGAAACGCTGCTGCTCGGCCAGCGGCAGGGCGAGCCAGAGATCGTTGGTCGTGGCGCGAAGGCTGTCCATGGCGGCGCGCCAAGGGGCGCCGTTGCGAATCGCCGTGCGAAAGGCCTGCAGATAAGCCATACAGGTGGCGGGTGTTGCTGTCGGGATGGCTGCGTCTGCCAGGGGCGTATAGGCGGTGTGGCGATGAGGGAGAACCCCATGGCGCGAGATGGCGGTGATGACGCCGCGATGCCCGAGCTCGCGAAGCCTGAGAAGCACGTCGACGCCGGTCAGCCCGGTGCCGATCAAGGTGACCGGGGCGTCAGGATGAAGGGCGTCGAAGGTATCGAGAAGCCAGGCATTATGGCGGTAGGCGCCGGAGGCCTGGACCTCTCGATGAATGCCGGGCAGAGGTGCCGGATCGAAGTTGCCGGTGGCCAGAACGACGAGGTTCGCGGACAACTCGGACCCATCGGCAAGGGTCAGCACGGCGCCTGAGGCCGAGGGACGGTAATCCAGGACAGCGGTTTGGAGGTGCTTGATGCCTTTGGTCGCGGCAAGCAGCGATTGGACATAGCGGCCGAAGACCGCCCGCGGCGCAAATGTATGGCCCGTCGCCTGCGGATCGTGGTGGGCCTGCAGCCAATGCAGAAAGTGAAGAGGCTGATCGGGCAGCGCGCTGAGCCTGGCTGCCGGCACGTTGAGCAGGTGGCGCAGAGTTGGGGTGGAGTAGGCGAGGCCGAGCCCCAGCTCGGCGCGGGGGTCGATGAGGACGACGCGAACCTGACGATGCTGGTGGATGAGGTGGTACGCGGTCAGAGATCCGCTGACGCCTCCGCCGACGATTGCGATCGTGGTGCGATTCTTGCGCTCAACTCCTGCTGTAGGCATTTGCTCTTCCTCTGCTCTTTAGGTTAGGGAGAGGCAGGGCTGAAAGGAATGCAGAAATCCTTATGGGGTATAAGAGACGGGGTAAAGCAAAGGGGTAGAAGCAAGCGCGAGAGCCGGCTGCCGAGAGAAACTTCCGGTGGCGAGGAAAGCGGGTAGCGCTTTCGGGATTATTTCCTGTTGTTTTCCCAAAGGAAGTACTGCTTAGGCCTGTAGGCAAACAACAGGAAGGTTTTCATGGGCGAAGAGCCCGACGTACTGCGGGCATACCGGCGCTGAGGGTCTTGAAGAGGCTTGCGACGGCATTTCGCCACGCGTGGGCGGGCCGCGCTGCGCGGAGCCCGCCGGGGTGTGCGCCCGGTTCGCGCCGCAAACCTGAAGCACGAAATGACAGGGACGAGTTACGGATTAGTGAAGTTCCAGTTAAGAATCTGCTGGGTTGAGGTCAAGCCTCCGGTGGCGCCGGTGAAGCCGACGAGCGCGGTGTCGCTTCCGATAACGGACGGGATGTCGATGGCCTGGGAGTGCGACCAGACGGCCCCGGTGACGGTGTCGGTGAGCGCCAGGACGAGGCTGGTTCCATCATAGGTGACATGCGCAGCGAAGAAGTCGCCGCTATGCAGGTTGATGCCGGTGCCGGTTAGATCGAGATCGGGCACCGTGGGAGGCGCTCCGTTGACGTAGACGCCGGTCGAATCGGAGCCCTCGCCATCGTTGCTGAAGAGGTCGAACTTGATGGCCACGCTTTTCGGGATCCCGCCATAACCGAGATAGCCGCCGATGCCGCCGAGCGCTTTGGCGCCGCCGTTTTGAATGATGAAGGTAAAGCCGTCGGCGACGGGATTGACGAGGTGGAAGGTGAAGTCGCTGGTGAACCTCTGGATGTTGAGCGGCGTGGAGTAGAAGGCGCTACCGGCATCGTTGGGCGAACCGCTGGTGAGTTGAAGGGCCGATCCGAGGAGGGTGACGCTGCCGTTGGTGGTCAACCCTACGGCGTTGAAACCGCCGTCAAACCCTGGCAGTGCAGGGGCGGCCGGCGGCGGCGGAACGGGCGGTCCGGGAGGGCCGGAGACGTAGGTCCAATTGAGGATCTCCAGCCGGGCTATGCGATTGCCGGTTCCACCGGTGAAACCGACAAAGGCCGTGTCGCTGCCTACGGTGGCCGGAATATCGATAGCAAAGGAATGGGAATAGCTGAGGAGCGTGACGGTGTCGGTCAGCGTGAGAACGAGATTTGACCCGTCATAGGTAATCTGGGCCAGAAAAGCATGCCCGCTATGCAGGTCGAGGCCGGTGCCTGAGAGATCGATCGATGGAACGGTTGGTTCAGCACCATCGACGTAGAGGCCGGTCGAGTCGGGCCCTTCCCCAGCATTGCTGTCGAGATCGAACTTAACCGCTACGCTCTTGCCGATACCCGCATAGCCCAGGCCGCCGCCGAAGCTGCCTATCGAAGAAGGGCTGGCATTCTGGATCGTGAACGTAATTCCGTCGGCGATCTCGGACAACGGAATGGAATCGGCCGAGGCGGAGAGCCGGAAGGCGAAATCGGTGGTAAAAGACTGGATGTTGACCGGATCGTAAAAGGCGCTGCCCTCCTCATTCTGGAAGTTGGGAGTGGCCAATTGCAGAGCGGCGCCGACTGGCTGACCAGCGTAGTAGTTAGTCGTTAAAGATGAGAACCCCGGATAAGCGAAGCCTTGGGAGAAGGCGCTGATGACATTCCCCGCCGTCGTGACGATCGTGTAGGCGGCGGTCACAATTGCGGAGGGGGCTCCCGGACCAATCGCGATCGCACTGATCCTCTCGGTCGAGCCAACGGAGAGCGGGCCGGTATACGTTGGCGAGGAGACCGTGGGCGTCGAGCCGTCAGTGGTGTAGTGAATCACCGCGCCAGGCGTCGCGTCGGAGATCGAGATTGTTTGCGGGGCGGCATAGACGCCAGACGGAATGCTTAGGATGGGGGCGTTGGTCCCATTCG
This sequence comes from Acidisarcina sp., assembly GCA_965199205.1. GTDB lineage: Bacteria > Acidobacteriota > Terriglobia > Terriglobales > Acidobacteriaceae > Acidisarcina. Next base: position 64,930 of record OZ240688.1, on the reverse strand, counting down.
CAAAGGCGAGTCTCGCGGTTCCCTGCAATGAGACCACGGGACTGGTCGCGCCGTTAGTAGCCAAGGTCATCGATGCGTTCTGCACTCCGATTGCAGCAGGGTCGAACTCGACATTCACCTGGCAACTGCGTCCGGTGTCGATTCCTCCCAGGCAGCCCTCCGGCTCGGTGCTCCCGATCCGGTAGCTCGAATTGCTGAAGCTCGGCATCACGATCAATTTAGGCGTAGCTGCAAAGGTGCCTATATTTGTGATGGTCAGTGAGAGCGCCGGTGCGGTCCCTAGCGGGACGGTGCCGAAATTCAGCACCGGCGGCTGCGATCGCTGATACTTTCCTATCGAGGCGATGTATCCATCTGAGGCCGACTGAAAGAGAAAAAAATCGCCCGCTGCGTCGATTACGTCACCGTAGTTCGGCTCTACGATAAAGGGCCCTCCGCTGGCAGGCAGCTCGACCAAGCCAGTCAACACGTTTCCGCCGCCATCCACAGTAAGGACGCAACACGCATTCTCGCCTTCGGGTGGCGTAAAGTCAATCTGCGTGCCTTCGTTTGCCGGCAGCTCCACCAGCTGAACCTGATAATTGCCTGATGAGGCATTGCCTGATGAGGCGAAGGCATTGCCGACCCCGTCGACAGCGAAACCATAGATGTAGGGCAGGTTCACGGCAAGCGCTACGGCGGGGCCGCCGCCGACGGGTAGCTTGAAGATGTAGGCCGCGTCTCCGTCCCTATCCTCCTCCGACTCCGCACCGAACAAGTCTCCCACCGCGTCCGTTGCCAATGCAAGTAGACCTGCTTGTCCGGGAAACGGGAATTGGATCTGGTCACCACCGCCTGCCGGCTGCTCGTGTATGAATCCCAGATTTTCATCGGGAACGAACAGGTCGCCTGCTCCGTCGATCGCCAGAATACTAGGGTAGATCGGCGGAAATACCTGTGCATAGGAGAAGACGCTGACCGGCGCCCCACCGTCGGCCGGCAGCTTTAAGACTTCGAAATTCGAGGTGGTCAGGAAGAGATCGCCAGCACCGTCTACCGCGATGCCGGTGGTAAGGCTGTTAACGATAGACGCGGCAAGCGGCAACTCAACCGGGGTACTGGCCTGGAAGGCGATCTGCGGGCCGCGGGCGTATCCATAGATCAGCGTGGTGGCGATCACCTTGCCGCCGGCGCCGGTGACCAGGACGCCGCCGGGACGGCTACCGGCGTACCTAGGCGCAAAGTTGACTTGCACCGTACAGGTCTTCCCGGCAGTGACGGTTCCGGTGCAGGTGCTGCCGCCGGCCAAGGTGAAGTCGAGGTTGGGCGAGCCCTGGGTGACCACTTTCGGCGTCCCGAGCGTGCCGCCTGCCGTGACGTTGTAGGTCAAGGTGAGGGTTTCGCTGCATGGCGCGGGTCTGGCTGCGCCAGGCACGCATAGATTAACGTTGCCGAAGTTGACCGACGGGGACGGCCCGGCGAAGGTGACGGTCTGCGCGGACATGGGGAGTGAAAAGCCACACAACGAGACGCAGCCTAAGAGGACAAGGCTGCGATCAAGGAGAATTGATCGGCAGAAACTGGCGCAGGCAAACAAGGGGGAGAGAACTCTCATGGATGGCTCCTTATGTTTTGAAAGGGCGAGATGCTTTGCAGTGCGAATGACATGTGAACAAACGTGCGTGAAGCAGATCAGCGTACCTTGGCGAGAGCCAGGAAGCCTGAGCATCGGCCCATGTAGCATGCTCCACCCAAAAGCCGATCAAAAGAATGAAGATGAACTGTGTGCGTGGCAGATGAATCTTTGGGAGCAGCGGAGAGTTGTCCACCTGCCTGATGGTGAGCGGAACCCCAAAGGTAATGCAAAGTTTCGCGTTGCGTGGATTATTTCGAAACGATATTTCTTTCCTGCTTCCGCACAATGCCTCAGAAGCGCGCGGTTCGATCTCTCTTCGCGACATCGGTGATGCTCTCAGGCGGCGGTCGGTTCATCTTCAGGTTCCACAAAAGGTTGCCAAGACGCGTTGGCCGGGAGCGGCGGGCGTGGCGTAGGGTTCGAGGTGCTGGCGGAAGTCGAAGGGATGTGCAGTGACTTCCAGCAGCTGCTGGAAGGGGGCGAAGTCCTGGCGCTCGGCGGCGGCGCGGAGGGCCTCTTCGACGAGATGATTGCGGGGGATAAAGGCGGGGTTGGCGGCGCGCATGACGGCACCCCGCACCGGTGTGGACGCGGGCTCCTGGTCCAGGCGTTCACGCCAGGCGGCGGCCCACGCGTCATAGGCGTGAGGGTTGTCGAACAGGAGACGAACCTGCTGGCCAGCTTCGAGACTCTCTGCGGCATCGCACAGGCGGTGGAAGGTGAGGGTGAAGTCGGCGCGGCCGGCGGCCATGCGGTTCAACAGGTCCTGAGCCAGGGCCGCGTCACCGTCGCGCCCGGTCAGGAGGCCAAGCTTGCGGCGCAGGCCAAGGGCGCGAGCGGTCTCGTACTGCGGATCGAAGGCGGTGAGAGCTTCTTTGGCGGAGGTCAAGGCAGCGTCTTCGCTGCCGGACTCCTGCGCGAGGAGCGGCAGCATGGCTTCGGCAAGACGCGTGAGGTTCCAGAGGGCGATGCGCGGCTGGTTGCCAAAGGCGTAGCGGCCGTTGTGATCGATGGAACTGAAGACCGTCTCGGGATCGTAAGCCTCCATGAAGGCGCAGGGGCCGTAATCGATGGTCTCGCCGGAGATGGAAGTGTTGTCGGTGTTCATGACGCCATGGATGAAGCCGAGGAGCATCCATTGAGCGATGAGAGCGGCCTGGCGGGAGATGACGCCATCGAGGAAAGCGCGATAGGGACGGCTTGCCTCTGCTGCTGCCGTATAGTGCCTGGCGATCGCGTAGGCGGCCAGCCTGCGCAACGATTCGGTGTCACCCTGGGTGGCGAAGTATTGAAAGGTGCCGATGCGCAGGTGACTTGCGGCGACCCGGGCAAGGATAGCGCCAGGCATGACGGTTTCCCGATAGACGGGTTCGCCGGTGGTCACGGCGGCCAGGGCGCGGGTGGTCGGGACACCGAGCGCGGCCATCGCCTCGCTGACGAGATATTCGCGGAGGACCGGGCCGAGGGCGGCGCGGCCGTCGCCACGGCGGGAAAAGGGCGTCGGGCCGGAGCCCTTGAGCTGGATATCGTAGTGGATGCCGTCGCGACCGACGACTTCGCCCAGGAGGTTGGCACGGCCATCGCCGAGCTGGGGCACGAAATAGCCGAACTGGTGACCCGCATAGGCAAGGGCGATGGGCTCGGCGCCCTCGGCCACGCGGTTGCCGGAGAGGAACTCGACGCCGGCTGCGCTGCGCAGCGCCTCGGGATCGAGACCGAGGCTGAGCGCGAGGCTGGAGTTCAGCTGGATGAGGCGGGGAGCGGCGACGGGCGACGGGTTGAGACGGGAGTAAAAATGCTGCGGCAGCCGTGCGTAGGTGTTCTGAAAGTCGATCGCTAGGGTTTCCGGAGTGGCAAGCGGAGTATTTTGTGGGATCTGCGAACTCATAGGCCTGTTGGATGTGGCGGGGCTGGGTTTTTCTTCTTTTGCGATCTTTGCGCGATGCCGGGAAGTTCTGGGAAGCTCAGAAAAGCTTGCGTAAGACCCAGGTGGTCATGCAGCGATGGTTCTGCACGATGGTGGTTTTGAGAGGATCGACGAGAACGGCGCCTAGTTCGCGGGTAAGCTCCATCAGCATGTTTTCATCCACCAGAAACCACTCGGAGCCATCACCGATTCTAAAGATGGAACCTTGGACCGGCTCGAAGTCTTTGCCTATGCGCGAGCCGAGACGGACGAAGAGCAGGCCTGCGGGCTTAAGGACGCGCCACAACTCCGCCAGCATGGCCCGGAAATGATCGTAGCTGCGGGAGAAGTGCAGCACGGAGTTACAGATGACGACGTCGGCGATTGCCGCCGAAAAGGGCATCTGTTCGATGAGGCCAACCTGGAAGTTCTGGGCAGGAAGGCCGGTGTTGGCATCCTGAGAGAGTTGCCGGAGATGCTCGATGCAGTTGCTGTTTGCGTCAAGCGCGAATACCTGGCAGCCCGCTCTCAGGAGATAGAGCAAGTTGCGCCCGTAGCCGCAGCCGGCATCGAGCACGACCATCTCGGAGGTGATGCGGCCGCGCAAGATCTGGTCGAAGACGTAGATGTCGATCTCGCCGAATTGTTGTTGAAGAGTGAGCGGCATAGCTAACCCTACCAAACGCCGGAGTTGCCAGGACGAGCAACGGACGCGCGGGGATGATGTTTGCTGGGGTGCTTCAGCGAAGAAGCGCCGTGTCTGCGACGGTCTCGGGCGAGGCGCTGGAGTGGCTGCGGTGGATGGGCAAGGTGAAATTGAAGATGCTGCCCTCGGCGGGTACGCTTGTCACCCAGATATTGCCGCCCTGCCGGGTGACGAGACCGCGGGCGATGTGGAGGCCGAGGCCCAGGCCGGTGCGGCCGGCCTGACTGGTATCCGCCTGATTGGGCCCGGTGATCTGATAGAGCTTATTGAAGACCAGGGTCCACTTTTCCCTGGGGATGCCACAGCCGGTATCTGAAACCTGGATGAGCAGGAAACCCAACCGGTTCTCAGAGACGTTGACTGTAACCTGGCCGCAGGCGGGGGTGAATTTGATGGCGTTATCAAGCAGAATAATGAGTACCTGGCGAAGCCGGGTGGGGTCGGCCCAGACTGGTGGAAGGCCTTCGGCCGTTTTCGATGAAAGGACTATTCTCTTGTCTTGCGCGCCGCTCCGGACCAGGTGGATGGCGTCCACTATCGCCTCGGCGGTGGATACGCTTTGCGGCTCGATACTGAGTTTGCCTTCGCGCGCCTGAGTGACGGTGAGTAAGTCCTCGATCATGGATTGCAACTGGACGACATTTTTGAGCACGATCTGCAAATATTCCTGCTGCTGCGGGGTGGTTTGGCCGGCCAGGCCGTCGGCGATGATCGAGCTGAAGGAGTAGATCGAGGTGAGCGGCGAGCGGAGCTCGTGCGAGACGTGGGAGAGGAATTCGTCTTTGAGCTTGAGTTGAAGCGCGTTGGCGTGATCGGCTTCGGCGGAGAGACGACGCTGCTCGGTGACATCGCGGAAGACAAGAACGCTGCCCAGCAAGTCGCCGCCCGCGGCGCGAATGGGAGCGGCGGTGTTTTCAATGCCGTATTCGCTGCCGTCGCGGGAGACGAGCCGTAGCTGTTGAGGCGGGGCGGCGGTCTCGCCGTAGGCCAGACAACTGGCGACAGGGTTGGCGGCGGCATCAAGAGTTTTTTCATCGATCGATCGGAAGACGGTGGTCAGCGATCGACCGACGGCGTTGGAGGTAGCCCAACCGGTCATGCGTTCGGCGGCCGGGTTGAGCCAAACGACGCTGCCACGAGCGTCGGTGGTGATGACGCCGTCGCCGATCGACCGCAGGGTGACCTGCAGGCGCTCCCGTTGTTCGGCTAACTGCACGATGAGACGGCGCGATTCGGTGACATCCCAGTTGGCGCCGATCATGTTCAAGGGGCGGCCGTGATCGTCGCGGATGATGCGGGCGGCTCCGCGGAGATGATGGACGCTGCCATCTTCCCAGACGATGCGAAACTCGGCGTCGTACTCTTTGACACCCTCGACTGCGTCATTCAAGGCCTGCTCGATACCGTCCCGGTCTGCGGGGTGGAGATGATCTCTCCAGAGATCTCCCGGACGGCGAGGCGCATCGGGGTTTTTGCCGTGAAGCCGGTACATCCAGGAGTCGCAGGTGAGGACGTTGCGGACGATATCCCAATCCCAGATGCCGATGCCGCCGCTGTCGGTGGCCAAGGCAGCGCGTTCGTTGGCCAGCCGCAGCGCCTCGCGGGCTTCCACCTTGGCGGTCACGTCTTGAATGGCTCCGCTCAAGCGAACAGGCTTGCCGTCGCGAAAGTCGACGGTGCCCACGGCGCGCGCCCAGATGCGGCGATTGTCGAAGCGAATGAGAGGCAGTTCCAGATCCCAACCGGGACCGCCCGAGGAGGCGGTCAGCACGGCCGCCGAGATGGTTGCCCTGGCCTCGGGCGCATACATGCTCACCCCTTGCTCAACGGTCGGCCGATAGCCCAGGGGAGCGCCGTGAATGCGGCAGGTTTCCGCCGACCAGGTGACTTCATTGGTGAGCAGGTCGACTTCCCAGCCACCGATGCCGGCGAGCTTGCCGGTGCGATCGAGGAACTCTTCACTCTTGCGCAGCCTTTCGCGCTGCTGCTCGCGGGTGGAAAGAAGATCGAAGAAGCGGCAGACCTTCCCAGCCATGGCCGGCGCCCGGATGGCGATGAGAGTGGCAGCAGGAAAAATGGCGGCCGCGCTCACCACCTTGAGCACGACGGAGATTTGATACAGCGGCCACCATAACGTAACAACGCGGATCAGAGTCATGGCGCCGCTGGTGGCGATAAAGACCATCAACGACGCAACGAACAGCAAGGAGCCCCGGAGCTCGGCGACGTTTCTCAGCCGCCGGACTATCCAGCAGAGACTTGCCAGCAGAATGGCATAGGACAGGACCAAGAGAACGTCGGAGACGACGTTGGTATAGAGCAGGGACGGATTTGCCAGATAGATCGTACGCCGGGGCGAATACTCCGGAACCAGAAGCAGGTAGAACCAACGAGATCTAGCAAGGGCGACCAGGCCGAGTGCCCCGATCGAGGCCGCGACGAGCGGGCCTCGCAGGCGGATTAGCTTAGACGGCCGGTACGGCGCCATATTCCAACTCATAGACGACGGTGGCCGGCACTCGCTGTACGCGGAGAATGTGGTCAATGGCGAGAAGCAGGTCTGCGTTTTTTACCGGCTTCTGCAGAAACAGCTTAGCGCCTGCCTTGAGGGCGCGGTCGCGGCTGACGGTGCGATCGCGCCCGGAGACGACGATCACCGGAATGCGGGCGAGGCTGTCGATTGCCTGTAATCGCTCAAGGACGGCGAAGCCGTCGCCGGCGGGCAGACCGAGATCGAGCAGGATCAGGGCCGGAGGATACTTGCGAGCTTCTGCGATACAAGAAACTCCGTCGACGGCAAAAGCGGTGGCATACTGGTTGGCATTGAGACGAATCTGCAGTGCAAGCCGCATCTCCGGATCATCGTCTACTACTAAGATTGTCCCTTTGTTCATCGCTTGTCCCCCCTGACAAAGCAAGAATTGGCGCGCAGACAGGATTGCCGCTCTCTGTTTTCTGCCCACACTGGTGATGAATGTATAGGAGAGTGAATCGAAGCGGGACACATATGTCGATCCGCTCCGCTTGCCCTGGGTACCCATGTAATGCAAGTCGGTGGTTCCTGTGCTCGTGGAGGAGCGGGAAGCAGGACGCGCGAGTCGCGGCACCCTGCTTTCGGCGTGGAGGGCGGTTGGAGGCTAGCCCCGGATTGCAAAGGAAGTTGCGGACCGGAATTCAAGATCAGCATCAATGTGTCTGCAATCAAGGTTTCGTGGCAGGTGACGGCGGGCGGCCAGTATGCTTAGGCGGAGGCGCGTCCGCCGGTTGTGGATCAAGCGAGAGTGCTCAAGAAGGCGTGGTTTGCGAGCAGCCGGAGCTGGACGGGCATCGGCTGAAAAAGAGACGGAGCGGGGCCGGCAGCCATAGCTGATGCAGAGGCTGCGAGCTATGCGCCAAGCGCATGGGGCGAAGGGCAGGCAGCCGCGCCGGAAGGTCGCAGGCCGCTCGCGCAGTCGAGTGACGTTAGAGCCGGCCGTACAGCTTCCTTTCCCAATCTGGCACGGACGCCTCTACCAGAAAAAAAATCCGCCTGGATAGCCCTTGAACAAGCGACCCCGGTGAGCGGATAGTACCACCTAACAAGCGAACATCGACTGCGGAACTGAGCCAGTGCCGCTTGCCCATGCTGCTTGTCAGGGGAAGCGCCGGCCGGGTCGCCAGGAAGCGGAGAGGTGTTAGTTCCGCCAGCTGCGTCTGCTGTGCGGCCTTTCGGCAAGGATTGAGGTTTCTTGGGGAAGCCCTTATGTCCCCAGTTCCCTGCCGATAAACCGAAGAACGATTCTTTGTATTCGCCTCGCTTTGCGACAGACTCGTCCGCGGCCGCTCTCCGGCCGGTTGCCGAGGAGTTAGACGACCGGGGAGGCGTCACGCGGATGGCGCTTTCGGTCGATGACAGCAAAGAGCGGCGCCCTTCCTGCGATTTGCGGATGGGGGCCGGATCCAGAGGACCTAAAGAGCGGAAGAGCGCTGCCGAAAGGCTGACGATCGCACTCGCCACGGATTCCGCGAAAGGGGCGGGTATGGATGTGCAAGCATGACGACGCAAACCCGGCACCGATCTGCCGGAGCCGGCTTGTCTCCTCTGCGCCAGAACCGAAGTTCTTTTGTGCCAAGGCTGCTGGCGCGGTGGGATGTCGTTGTGCCGGGATTGGTTACGGTCTGCATCGGGCTGGTAATCAGTGCGGGCTGGATTCTGCGCCTTCAGCATGTCGTGAGTTTTCGCCCAGGCTGGGGCGGCATGGTGCTGATGACCTCGATCAGCGGAGTGTTGTCAGGGACAGCGCTGCTGGTTTCGGTGGTGGACGAGACTCGCTTCGGATTCCGGCTGCAACATTGGCTGGGAGCGATCATCTTTGCGATCGCCGCGATTGCGGGATTGGAAACGCTCACCGATCGCAGCATGGGAATCGATTTTTCCGCTCTGCATGCCGCGTTGCTGCCGGGCTATTTTCCGCCGGGGCGCATGGCTCCGAATACACTTGTCAACTTCCTCATGATTGGCGTGGCGCTGGGGCTGGCCGGCCGCAACGGGACACAAAGTGTTATTCGAAGCCTCTCGGTGCTGGTATTTCTGGTCGGGGCGACGGGCTTCTTTGCATACCGGCTGGAGCTGCAATATATTTTCGGCTGGTATGCGACTCTGGGGCTGGTGCGCATGTCGCTGCCAACCTGCGTCAACATGATGCTGATCGGGGTAGGGCTATGGCCGGGCTCCAACGACCGAGGCGGGTTGGAGGCGAGTCACGAGGAAGGCCGGGAGTTGCGCACGATCTTTGTCGCGTCGGCCACGGTGCTGCTGATTACCGCACTCGCGACGGGGGTCAATGCGTTCGGCCTGATGCAAGACAGCATTTACCGGACGACCTCGATGCGGCTGTCAGAGCTCGCCCAGACGGAAGGAACGCTGATCGACGAATCGATCGGGGTTTCGAGCGGAATGGCTGCTCTGGCCGCCGGGGAGGGCGCGGTCGCAGGGCAGATGGGAGCCTGGAACTCCGGCCCCGCCGCAGGCCGCTGGGCCACAGCGCGCGGGAGCGATAGCGCTGCCGCCGGCTGGCTGCAGGCACGCGGCGCCAAACTGCTGGAGCAAGGCTTCTCGGGAGTTGTGTATCGGCTGCCGGACGGGAGAAGCATCGAAGCGGGCAGGATGATCGTTTCGCCGCCGATTCGCGCGCCCATCCTTGGGGCCGTCTCCGGAGAACTGATCTGGCAAGGAGGGTACTATCTTTCGACGAGCGTTCCCATCATCATGACCGGACGAGGGGAGGGACGGGGCGTGGCGGGCGAGATGCTGGCGCAACAACCGATGCCTGTGCTCGATCGCCTGGCCCGGCGGCCAGGCGTCGAGGGCGAAACGGGCGCTCTCGATCTTTGCACGCCGGCGGTGCCGGCGGACTCTGCCCATTGCTTCCCCATGCGCGACGAGGGCGCTCCGTTCAGCGTTTCGCTGCTGCACCGTACGGCGTTGGCTTCCTCGAGTCTCGCTTCCTCCGGTCTGGCTCCCCTGGCGCCCGCGGCCCAGACTTCTGTTGCGCTGGGGAAGCAGCCGCTGGCGATGGCCAAGGCGCTGGCCAACGAGTCCGGAACCATCATGACGCGGGATTCGGAGGGTGTGCCGGTCACCGCCTCGTACCGGCCGCTGCGCAAGGCCTCGCTTGGGCTGGTGCTGAAGGTCGACACGGTGGAGACCTTTGAACCGCTTCGGCATAGCCTGGAGGTCGCGCTTCCCTTGACGATTCTCGTCATCCTGATCAGCCTTTGGATTATGCAATGGCGGCTAAAGCCGCTGGTCGACGGACTGATAAGCTCCCGGGAGCAGATCCGCCAGTTGGCGTTGCATGACCCACTCACCGGGCTGCCGAACCGCACGCTGATGGATGACCGGCTGCAGATGGCCTTTGCGGCGGCGCGACGCAGCGGCGGGTTCGTCGCTCTCGCGCTGGTCGATGTCGACGGCTTCAAGCAGGTGAACGATAGCCTCGGGCATGAAGCCGGCGATGAGCTGCTCAGCATGATCGCGGACCGCCTGATGGAATCAGTGCGGGCGAGCGACACGGTTGCCCGGCTAGGGGGCGATGAATTCGTGATTATTCTGCCGGACGTTCTCGTGCCTGAGTCGGTCTCGACACTGGCGAAGAAGATCGTTGGCGCCTTCTGCAAGCCGGTCGATCTTCGCGGCCTGAAGTATTCGATCCGGCTCAGCATCGGCTTCGCCGTTTCAACCCCGGGGAGCCAGGACGGGCAGCTTCTGATGCGCCAGGCGGATGCTGCCATGTATGCGGCGAAGGAGGGCGGCGGCAACCGCGTTACGATCCACGATCTTTCCGCGACCGTGGCGCCGGATGGGGAGCTTGTTGCGAAGACGGCTCTTGAGGATGCGCCTGGCCGACACGCTATTTTGCGGGCGGCGATCGCTCCGGAATTGTTTAAATCGAAGGGTTGAAGGCACGCGCGTAGCCGGCGGCCGGATGATGCCCGGCCGCTTTCATTGCATGCGACTGCGTGGCTCCTTTCAAGAAGAAGCCAGTGAGCCGGCGAGCGGTGACGAGCAAAGCCGGAGAGTCTCAATCAGAGCGGCGAGAGCGGCAGGCTGGTTGCGGCGGCTTGGATAGTAGAGGTCATAGCCCGGTAACGAGGTTCACCAGTCGTTGAGAACCTGAAGGAGACGGCCTTCGGCGATCCAATCGGCGAGAGACTCTTCCAACGCTGTGCCGATCCCTACGCCATCCAGAACTGCCTGGATGACGTAGGGATCGTCGAAGGAGACGGGGGGCCTTGAGGGCTGACCGTGAGCGCCTTTCTGCCCTTCTCGAACTCCCACCGGTAGAGGAAGTTGCTGAAGCGGAAGCCGATGCAGGAATGGTCTTTCAACTCCTGCGGGTGGCGCGGGATGGTGTTCGATTGGAAGTAGGCGGGCGAGCCAACGACGGCGAGGCGCATTTCTTTCGTCACCCGGACGGCGATCATTTCTCTCTGGATGAATTCACCGAGTTGCACGCCGGCGTGCAACTCGCCGGCGACGAGATCGACAAGGTCGTTGGAAGAAGTCACCTCAAGGACGATCTCGGGATAGGCGCGAGCGAAGGCGGCGAGCTTCGGGAGGATGACCATCTCGGTAGCTGTTCGCGGGATGATGAGCTGGACCGGCCTGCGGGACGATCCCGCTGCTTCCTGGTTTCGGCGACGCTCTGCCGAGGCGCTCCAGGGCGGCCGCGAGATCCTCAAGGAGCGCTGCTTCCGCCGCCGCCGAGGAGACGCTCCGGATGGTGCGCGCGAGCAGCTGGACGCCCAGCTTCCGCTTGAGGGCTCGCATGGAGTGACTGAGCGCGGATTGGGAGATGCCGAGGCGGCCGGCGGCGCGGGTAAAACTGCGATCTTCCGCGACGGTGGCAAAGACCGATAGCTCTGCAAGGTCTTGCCGGAGCATTCATGAATGCTACTCATGACGGCATGCGGGAGCAACGCAATCGTGGCAAGACGGGGTTACATCTCAAAGGTTAGTACGGCAGCGAATGCGCGAGAGCGTGCGAGGTGATGAAGAGATTTCAACTGGAGCGACGCTGCCCGGCCGTTGGGACGGCGATCGGGAGCAGATCGCGAAGCTGAGACAAGAACCGTAGCGAGGAGAAGATGCTGAGGACGTTCGTGCCTATGAAGCGCTTGGCCGCGCCGAGGAGATCGCCGATGCGGCGCTATGGCTTTGCAGCGAAGCGGCCAGCTAGTTTACCGGGCAGTCGATCTCAGTCGATGGCGGCTAAGTGATGCCGTAGGCGAGAGATGGACGCTGTTGAACCACGGAAGGTTGACGAGAGCGAGCGCGGCCATGCTGACGAACGCCAAACGGGTGAGCGCGCCCGGATTGGACTGGGCAGGATGAAGTTCGGCATGATCGGGGAAGAAGCTACGAGCTTCGGAATCATCGAGTAGCAATGGCGGGTCAGGAATAAGGGTCTGATGGAAAGGTCTTATGGAAATGCTACCAATTGTCTCGGAAAGGTCACTATGAAAATCACACGAGCCGGCACGACAGCCTCGACGACCGGACCGCCGGACTGGTTTACCGGAAACGTTCGTATCGATTCACTGTTTTCCGCTGACGGAGGGCGTCGGTCGAATGGAGGCGCGGTCACGTTCGAGCCGGGAGCGCGCACGCGGTGGCACACACACCCGGCGGGCCAGACGATCGTCATCACCCAGGGTCTCGGCTGGGTGCAGCGGGAGGGCGGACCGGTGGAGGAAGTAAGGCCGGGCGATGTCGTCTTTTTTGCACCGGCGGAGAAGCACTGGCACGGCGCTTCTGCCCAGACCGGGATGGTCCACCTCGCGATCACGGAGATCGTCGAGGGGAATGCGGTGGACTGGCTGGAGCCGGTCACGGATGAGCAGTACCGGAAATGAGCGGCGGCGGAAGCGGGGTTTCCCGGCGGCACACCCTTTCAGGAGTGCTGCGGGTTCCATATCGACGAATCTTGAGGCCGACGCGATGCTGCGCGCCGCCGTGGACAGGGGGCGTCACCTTTTTCGACATTCGTGCCGATTCCGGAAACGACCAAGTTGGAGCGGCTGGAGGCGAATCTCGGCGCAGCCGAGGTCGAGTTGACCAGATCCGAGGTCTCGGCTCTCGAAGACGCTTCGTCGAGAATCCGGATCGAGGGTGCTCGCTACTCCGAATTCCACCAAGGGCTGGTTGGCCGTTAGAAGCCCGCTGTCGAGGAGCGCTCATGAGATTCTGAGGTTCGCCGCGCTCGAAGACGACAGACCGGTTTGTTGTAGAAGCTCTCTAGGCGCGGCTTCGAGCCATCAAGAGTTTGTCAGGAGCTATGGGATACTCCCTGATCCTCTTGCCCGTCGCGTTATAGATTGCGTTCGAAACCGCTGCCGCTGCCCCTGTAATACCAATTTCGCCGATGCCGCGAGAGCCGATAGGGTTGAACTTTACATCTGGAATATTCAGTACCGTGACGTCAATGGTTCCAATATCCGCATTGACGGGAACGTGATATTCGGCGAGGGATTCATTGGCGACGCGGCCGTAAACAGGATCGATATGCGCCTCTTCGTACAAGGCGAAGGACACTCCCCACACGATGCCGCCCACGAGCTGATTGAGGCCGGTCTTGTCGTTGAGAAGCGTGCCAATATCGTAGGTGCCGACGACCTTTCGCACTTTCACCATGTGAGTGTCCTTATCGACGGCTACTTCGACGAAGACTGCTCCCCACGAATTGGAAGTCATCGCATCCCTGGACTCGGAGGGTTCTGCGGATCCCATCGCTTCCACGGGTTTGTTGCCATTCCGTGCAATCAGATCGACCAGGCTATCGGATTGCGAAGGGATGTTCCTGTTGAAAAGCCTGCCGTCGCGGGCATCGATATCCAGAGTTTTGAGCCCATGCAAGGGCGATCCAGTATCAATGATCGCCAGATCGGATAGCTTCAACTTCAGCTGGGTAGTTGCGTCCTGGATGGCCGGAAGCACGGAGGCTGAGGACTGCGACCCTCCCGAAACCGGAGCTTTGGGCAGGGTCGAGTCACCCAGCTTTACCTCGACCAATTTAGGGTCGATGCCTAACCCGGCGGCGGCCTGCTGAGCCATGATCGTGTAGGTGCCGGTCCCCAGGTCCTGCGTACCAGAGCCTACGAACATCCTGCCACCCGGCAGCATTCGAACGACGGCCTGGGCCGCGCTTCGGTTCGCAGGATAGGTCGCAGTCGCCATTCCGTAGCCGATCAGCGCATTTCCTTCGGTCACGGTTCCCGGCGTGACATGACGCTTCGACCATCCGAACCGCTGAGCGGCCTGTGTGTAACAGTCTCGCAGGTGCTTGTCTGTCCAGGGCCGGTCGTGACTGGGGTCCTTGTCAGCGTAATTTGCCAAGCGGAGTTGAACCGGGTCCATCTTCAGCTTTTCGGCAAGCTCGTCCATGGCCACCTCAAGGACCGCGGTTCCCGGAGCTTCTCCGGGAGCGCGCATGAAAGTGGACACCCCGAGATTCACCTCGACGATCTTTTCAGTCACAGAGTTGTTCTGGCTCCTGTAGAGGCTCTTCATCGGGCTGGCCGAATGTTCGGTGAAATCCTCCATCACCGAGGCATTCATGACGACGTCCTGCTGCATTGCGAGGAGCTTGCCGTCTGCGGCGGCGCCCAGCTTGATCCTGTTCACGGTGGATGGCCGTCCGCCCACAGGCCCGAACATCTGCTCGCGATCGAGGACGAGCTTCACCGGCTTTCCGGTGACCTTGGCAGCCATCGCGCACAGCGGCACATGAGACCACATGGATCCCTTCGAACCGAAGCCTCCCCCGACGAGCGGATTGATCACGTGGACGTAGTCGAGAGGGATGTCGAGGGTCTTGGCCAGCGACATGCGGACACCGGAGATGTATTGTGTCGCGTCGTAAACGTTGAGTTTTTCGCCCTCCCACCAGGCAATCGTGGCGTGCGGCTCCATCGGATTGTGGTACTGGATGGGAGTGATATACGTCTGCTCAATCGTTACTGCCGCATGAGCAAACCCTGCTTGAACGTCGCCACGATGGTTCCCTGCCGGCTCTTTTCCTGGGTTCTTTGGCCAGCGAGCAGTATCAAGATATTTCTGAAATTGAACACGTGCGGATTTGGGAGCATACTGAACTTTCAATAACCGCGCCGCCGCCTTCGCCTCATCCAGCGAATTCGCCACGACCAAGGCAATCGGCTGGCCGTTGTAATTTACATCCTTATTCTGCAGCAAACTTAGATTTCGACGAGCAGGCGGCTCTGGCGGCCCCTGATTCAACCTGGGAGCGTTGAAGGGAGTGAGAATCGCGATCACCCCAGACGACCGGTCAGCCGCGGAGCGGTCGATCGACAGGATTGAGCCGTTTGGAATCGTCGACTGCACGATGTAGGCATAGGCGAGGCTTGCTTTAGGGAAAGGTTGCGAGAACTCTGCGGCGTACTTCGCTTTTCCTGTGACCTTCGCGAGGCCCTCATAGCGATGTTGGAGTTGTTTTGCCGGTTTCGGTGCTGTCTCGGTAGGCATCAGGCTTGCGTCCCTTCTGTTGTTCCCCGTGAGGCGAGCGTTAGCGCCCGAACCACGCCCTGCGTGGCCATCTCGATTTTGAACGTGTTGTGTTCATAGCCTTTTGCGCCATGGAGCAAGATTTCGGCTGCCTGACGGAATGTTTCCGGCGTAGCTGGCTTGCCTGTCAAGGCCTTCTCGGCCTCTTCTTCGCGCCAGGGTTTCAGGGCCACTCCACCCAAGGCCAGCCCAGCGGACTTTACCGTTCCGCTTTCCATCTCGAGGCCAGCCGCGACCGAAATGAGCGCAAATGCGTAGCTATTGCGATCACGGGTCTTGAGGTAGTAGGCATTTTTCGAGAATCTGGCGGCGGGTAAAGTGACTGCGACGATCAACTCGTCCGGCTGCAGAGAGGTTTCGATCCATGGAGTCGAGCCTGGCAACTTGTGAAAGTCTGCGAACGCGATGGCTCGCTTGCCTTTGAGGCCGTCGACTTCAACAGTCGCGCCAAGCGCTGCCATGGCGACATTCATGTCTGAGGGATTGGTGGCGATGCAGCTCTCGCCGCTCGTGGAGCCCTTGTCGCTTTGCCCGAGGATTGCATGAATGCGGTTATAACCCTGAATTGCCGCGCACCCCGAACCCGGGGCGCGCTTGTTGCAGGCGGGAAAAGCGATATCTGTGAAGTAGTAGCACCGCGTGCGTTGCAGGAGATTGCCACCGGTGGTCGCCATATTACGCAGCTGCGGGGAAGCCCCGCTCAACAGCGCCTGCGAGAGCAGCGGGTATTGCGTCTTGATGAGTGGATGGTCCGCGAGATCGGAGTTCCGGATCAGGGCACCAATGGTTACGCCGCCGTCGGGATTGGCGAGCACCTGATTCAACGGGAGATGATTGATGTCGACCAGGGTTGCCGGCGACTCGACGCCATACTTCATCAGGTCGACGAGATTGGTTCCCCCCGCCAAAAACTTCGCGCCGTGGGCGGATCCAGCATGGATCGCGTCCGCGGGCGCTGCCGGACGCCGGTAGCTGAACGATTTCATACGGAGGCTCCTGCCACTGCTCGAACCGCAGCCACAATATTAGGGTATGCGCCACACCGGCATATGTTGCCGCTCATGCGCTCTTTGATCTCGTCGTCGCTCATAGGCGGATGGTCGGATTTACCGGTGTGCAAACTTACGATCGATAACGCTCCGCGCCGGTGTTCTTCGATGGCAGCGACTGCCGAGCAGATCTGCCCCGGGGTGCAATATCCACATTGATAACCATCGTGTTCGAGGAACGCGGCCTGCATGGGGTGCAGGTCGCTCGCATCTTGCGGGTCTGGGCTCTTGGCCAGCCCCTCGATCGTCGTGATCTCGGAACCTTCCGCCGCAAAGGCAAGAGTCAAGCAGGAGTTCACCCGGCGTCCGTCGATCAGAACCGTGCAAGCGCCGCACTGCCCGTGATCGCAACCCTTCTTGCTTCCGGTCAGCTCCATGGATTCCCGCAGGGCGTCGAGCAGCGAAGTCCGGGTGTCGAGCGAAAGGCTGGTCGATCGCCCATTTACCCTCAAGGTGATTGGCTGCGTATTCTCAGACGCGGTCTCTTGTGCAAATGAGCTAGGTGGAAAGCCGACGGCGAGACCAGCCGAAAGCACTCCGGCGGTCTGCATGAAGCTGCGGCGGCTCAGTTCGAAGTGCAGTCCGCTCTTCTCGAGCTCTTTCTCTTCTTGTTCGAGTTCTTCGCCTTCCGGCTCATTGCCAGGGAGAACGCTCATGGTCGACTCCGTGATGCCATCCGTAGATTCCGGTTTGCAGGTTGCTTCTTTGTATAGAGGAGGGGAGTTGCGCTAGGGATGCTTAGGCCGGGGAAAAGCTCCAGCTGCACTGCTATCAGCTTCGTAGACCTTCCGAGCCTGTTCGAAATCTTCGATGGTGTCAATATCGAACTCTCCACCGGGCAGATGCAAAGACCTGGCGGACTTCAAGAGCTCCCGAGCGCCGAAATCGCCTTGTAGCGACAGCAGTTCTCCGAACATCGCGGCCGGTAAGTAGGCCGGAATGCCTTTCCTTCCCGCGTAGGCGGAAGCGAGCACGCCGTTGCCGCCTCCTGCGAGCTGCTTCAGGTGCCTGGCGGTAACGGATGGCTGATCGCAGGCCAGAAGGATAGCGCCCGAGAAATGAGGACCGGCGCTCTGAAGTGCCCGCACGCCGCACCTTATCGACGAGGCCATTCCTTCGATTGCGTCGTGGTTGATAACGGGGATCATGCGTTGCGGAGTGGGTTCGTTTGCGAGGTCCGGCGAAATAACTCCGTAAACCGGGTCGAGCTCCGCCTCAACAGCCACACGAATGGCCCGCTCCAGAAGTGTATCGCCTCCTAGCCTGATGCGTTGTTTGGGAGACCCGAAGCGCAACGATGCGCCGGCGGCCAGCACTAGAGCGGCGACCCTGGCCATGTCAGCCGGCGCTCAGTTCAAGCGCGCACTGTGCCGGGATGTAACGCGAAGCGTCACCGCGGGCCAAGTGACGCGCAACGCCGGCTGCCGACAACCGGCGGGAGCCGGCGAGACGACCCATGCAGCAGGCCTGCGCTTCGGCGACGACCGCCAGGGCAATCGCCTCTGGGCCATCCCCGCCCAGATCGAGGCCGACGGGAGCATAGATTCGTTCACAGCATTGTGAAATAGAGAGCCCGGTCGTTGCCGCCGCCTCGCCGACCAACAGACTCGAACGGCGACTTGCACCGAGCACACCTAGATACCGAGGGGCGATCGGGAGGATTGCCGCGAGCCAGTCGCGATCCTGTTCATAACTATGGGTCATCAGGACGGCAGCATCATCCGCCTGGATGCCGATCGCGGAGAGCTGGGCTGCCTGTAGCTGCAGCACGTGCCGGGCCTGAGGAAAGCGCTCCGGTCGAGCAAGGTGCGGACGTCCGTCGACCACGGTAATGCTCCAGCCCAAGAGAGAAGCCATTTGTACCAGCGGCTTCGCGTCGTCACCGGCGCCGAGAACAAAGAGCCGTTGCGGGGCTGCAAGGCGTTCGACAAAGACATTTTGACCTGCGCCGGCCAAGGCGGCGCCCACCTCGGCCCCGGTCAGGAGATCGCTGGCAAAGACTGTCTTGCCTGCTGCAGAAACCACGGCTCTCAGCATCGGGGAGTTCTTGCCGGGCAGGAATGTGACGACGTCGGAGGGTTCTCCGCCAAGAGAACGCTTGATTGCCTCGAGAAGAGCGCGGAACTCCAACGTTCCTGCCGGCTCAAGCAAAAGATCGACGGCGCCGCCGCAGCCGAGCCCGTAGGGGACGTCCGAAGTGTCTTCAAAGCTGGTTGAATAGTGCTCGACTACGGCTCCAGAGCGCACCGACCATGGCGCTCTCTTGATGACCTCGGATTCGAGACATCCGCCACTTATGGTTCCGGCACGCGCTCCATCGACTGCCAGCAGGCGCGCTCCAGGCTTACGGTAGGAAGAGCCGTCCGTTCGGACCAGAGTAACAAGAACGCCCGACTGGCGCAGGTCTGTAGACGCGAGTTCGAGGATCTGCTGTCGTTCCACCATGCGTTTATTCTCCTCCGAATGCCGGCCAGGCAACGATCGGGCGCTACTTATTTCCGTTGGATGCGCTGGAATTACCGCATTACGCCCTGGTTTCCGATGGGCAAAGGGAAGGGCGCTGTACGTTGAGGGAAACCGGGTCGGATTCTCCCCTCGACAGCGTTCGAGACAAGTGAGAGGGTGTTAAGTATGGCGAGGCCGCCGGAAAAGACGATGGCCTCAGGAGGACCTGTATGACGGATGAGACGAAAGGCCCAGAGACGGAACAAGTGAAGGATACGGTGCTGGGCCGGGTGACCCGCCGCTCTTTCCTATCCCAACTCGGCGCTGCCGGGGTTACGGCGGCGACGGTAAGACCGGCGCCGGCATCTGCACAGATTGCCCCGCCGACCCAGACGGCGAGGGCGGCGGAAGAGGAAGAAATTGAAGGCGCTGTCGCTTTGCGGCTTCGCGTCAATGGCAAAGGCGTTCAGATCAAGGTCGATCCGCGGACGACGCTGCTCGATGGATTGCGAGAGACGATCCATCTGACTGGCACGAAAAAAGGCTGCGATCACGGCCAGTGCGGCGCCTGCACCGTGCATGTGAACGGGCGGCGCATCAATTCGTGCCTAACGCTGGCCGCGATGCATGAGGGCGATGAGATCACCACCATCGAGGGTCTGGGTGAGCCCGGCAATCTTCATCCCATGCAGGCAGCGTTCATAGAGCACGATGGCTACCAGTGCGGATACTGCACGTCGGGACAGATTATGTCGGCGGTGGCGCTTTTACGGGAGCCGTGCGGTAAATCCGACGCCGACGTCAAGGAGCTCATGAGCGGGAATCTATGCCGTTGCGGCGCTTATCCCAACATCGTCTCCGCCATTCAGCAGGTTCGTTTGCAAGGGTAGTGTTTCGCCGGTCGAGGGGAGTTTGGGTATGGAAATGTTCAGGTTTACAAGAGCTACCGATGTTCTTCAGGCGGTCCGGGCGGGAGCGAAATCGAACACAGCTCAGCAGGGGGCGCAGGTCCGCTTTGTGGCAGGCGGAACAACACTGCTGGATTTGATGAAGCTGGATGTGGAGCGTCCGACGGAGGTCATCGACATCAACCGGCTGCCCCTCGACAGGATCGAGAGGCTGCCTGACGGGAGGTTGAAGATCGGGGCGCTGGTACGCAACTCCGACCTGGCGCATGATGCGACGGTGGCAAGCCAGTACTCTGTGCTTTCGCAGGCGCTGCTGGCGGGCGCTTCGGCGCAACTGCGAAACATGGCAACCACCGGGGGCAACCTGCTGCAAAGAACCCGCTGTATGTACTTCCGCAATACGGCGATGGCGTGCAATAAGCGGGATCCGGGGACGGGTTGTTCTGCGATTGAAGGCGACAACCGATCGCTGGCGATTCTTGGCACAAGTAAGGATTGCATTGCGCCCAACCCTTCCGACATGAATGTTGCGCTCACGGCGCTTGAGGCCGTCGTTCACATCCAGGGCGCGAAGGGAGAAGGCGATGTTCCGATTCACGAGTTCTTCGTGGTCCCGGGCAGCACGCCACAGCGGGAAAACGTTCTGGAAGCTGGAGACCTCATCACTTACGTCACCTTGCCGGCGCCAAGGGCCGGCAGCAAGCAGGTCTATCTGAAGCTGCGGGATCGCGCCTCCTACGAATTCGCGCTCGCTTCGGCAGCAATCGTTGCCGAGGTGACTGGCGGCAAGCTCACCTTCGCGCGTGTGGCGCTCGGCGGCGTGGGAACCAAGCCGTGGCGTTCGATCGAAGCCGAGAAGGCGCTTCTCGGCAAACGAGCTACGCTTGAGAACTTTCAGCACGCCGCCGAAGCCGCGCTTTACGATGCCCATCCGCAAAGCGAAAACGGCTTCAAGGTGGAGCTGGCGAAGCGCTCGATCATCCACGCGCTTACCCTCGCAACCCAGTCCGCATAGCGGCGAATCGATGCAAAGGCAGTATTCGAGGAGAACGACCTAATGGCGACCGCAACGACAAAACCTCCTACATTTCCTCCGAAGACGAATGGCTCGCTGCCTCGGGTCGACGGCCCACTGAAGGTTAGCGGCGCGGCGATGTATACGTCGGACTATCACCTTCCCGGCATGCTCTATGCCGTGCCGGTTTGCTCGACCGTCGCCAAAGGAGCGATTCAAACGCTGGACACGAGCTCTGCGGAGCGGATGCCAGGCGTCAAGGCGGTCTACCATCGCAAGAATATCGGCAAGCTCTTCCGCTCGGCCCCCGGGGAAGGTCTTTCCGCTTACCTGGACGAGCGGCGGCCGCCGTTCGATGACGATATCATCCGTTATTACGGCCAGTATGTGGCCGCAGTGGCAGCCCTGACTTATGAGCAGGCGGTAGCTGCCGCCAATGCCGTCAAGGTGACGTACAACTCAGAGAAACCCGATGTCCGGGAGCATCTCGAAACGGACGAAGAGCCGAAGGTCGACAGCACACGCGGCAATCCGGGTGAAGCCTTCGCCACTGCGGCAGTGAAGATCGACGAGACCTATGGCACACCGGTCGAGACCCACAATCCGATCGAACTTCACGCGAGCGTTGCCTGCTGGGATGGCCAGAACTTCACCTTGTATGAGACGACCCAAGCCGTAGTGAATCATCGCGACGTGATGGCCCAAATGCTGGGTGTGCCTGCTGAGAACGTTCGTGTGATTTCCCGGTTTCTCGGCTCCGGTTTTGGCGGGAAATTATGGCCCTGGACGCATTGCATGATCGCGGCTGCTGCGTCGCGCAACCTGAATCGCCCGGTCAAGCTGGTGGTGACCCGCGACATGATGTTTCAAAATGTCGGCCATCGGCCACGGACGCAGCAGCGAGTTCGCCTCGGCGCGACTGCCGAAGGCAAGCTGGCTGCCGTGATCCACGATTCGCTGAACCATACGTCGATTCTCGATGATTACTCGGAGGGCTGCAGCGAGGCAACGGCGTATAGCTACAGCACGCCCAACCTGCGCGCGACCTCTGGGCTGGTGAGGCGCAATGTGGGAACTCCGACCTCGATGCGCGGCCCTGGAGCAGTGCCTGGGCTTTTCGCGCTGGAGTCGGCCATGGATGAACTGGCCATCAAGCTGAACATGGACCCAGTCAAGCTCCGGCTCGTGAATGAGCCCGAAGAAGACGAAGGCCTGAAGCTTCCGTTCTCGTCGCGTCATTTCGTCGAATGCCTGAAGACGGGTGCCGAGAGGTTCGGGTGGTCGAAGCGGACGGCACAGGTTGGTTCGATGAAGCGGGACGGACTGACTCTGGGTTGGGGCGTTGCCGGATGCTCATGGATCGCGGAACGCATGGAAGCACACGCCGCAGTCGATCTGCGGGACGATGGGAGCGCCCGGGTTTCGTCCGCGACGCAAGACATCGGCACGGGCACCTACACGGTGCTCTCGCAGATATTTTCAGAGCGACTGGGCATTCCGCATGAACGCGTCGAGGTCGTGCTCGGTGATACCGCCCTGCCGCCGGGTGCTATTTCAGGCGGCTCCTGGGCGACGGCTTCGACGATTCCTGCAGTGGTCGAGGCCATCGAAAGAGCGCAGCAGACGATCTTTCTGATCGCGAGTCAGTCGTCCGAAGCTCCTTTCGCCGGACATAAGGCGGATGCCTTCGCACTCACCGAGGGTCGCGTTCATCTGAAGGACCGGCCTGCCGGGAGCGGTGTTCCGTTCGAAGACATTCTCAAGAAGGGAAATATTCGCGCGGCGTCAGGGCAGGGCAAGGGCGAAGGGACTCTGGGCGCTCCAGGTCGCAAGTTCTCCACTCATTCGTTCGGCGCTCAGTTCGCGGAGGTCACCTGGGAATCTGAGACAGCGCGGCTTCGCGTTTCCCGTGTTGTGACGGTGATCGATGCCGGCCGCATTCTCAACGCGAAGCCGGCCAGGAACCAGATCGAGGGTGCCGTGGTGATGGGTGTGGGAATGGCGCTCTTTGAGGCGACGCGCTATGACGAGCGGTATGGCGCCCCGATCAACAACAACCTCGCCGATTACATTCTGACGACGAACGCAGACGCGCCCGAGATAGATGTGGTGTTTCTCGACTATCCTGACAAGGTGCTTAACCTGCTGGGAGCGAGAGGGGTGGGGGAGATCGGCCTGGCGGGTATCGCAGCTGCAATCACCTCGGCGGTTTATCACGCGACCGGAGTGCGAGTACGCGATCTGCCCGTGCGCATTGAGGACCTTCTGAGGGCGACGCCGTCGGCCGATCGAGCATGATTGCGCAGTTGACCGCCATGCAGAGCACAGGGCGGCGTGAAACCTTTCCGGAGTTTCGATAAGGGACAAGATCGCTGGTCTGCGCTTGGGTTCGAGGGCCTCAAGACTGACTGGCTCGGAGAAGTAATCCAGCAGCGAGCCTGGTTTCCGGTTGCAGGATCAGCCGGCAAGCTGGCTCAGGTCGCCGGCCCGAATGGGCAGCTTGCGGATGCGAACGCCGGTAGCATGGAAGATTGCGTTCGCGATGGCGGCGTTCACGCCGGTGACGCCAAGTTCGCCGAGACCCTTGATGCCAAGTGGATTGACGAGGTGGTCGACCTCATCCAGCATGACCGTCTGAATCTCGCCGATGTCGGCAGCAACGGGGACGTGGTATTCCGCCAAGTCCTGATTGACGTAGCGTGCGCTTGGTCGGTCGATTTCAGTGGCCTCATGCAGGGCGGAGGAGATGCCCCAAATCTGGCCTCCAGAGAGCTGAGCATGCGCGGTCCGGCGATTCATGATGCGACCGGCGGCGTACACGCCGACCATACGCGGAACACGGATTTGGCCGGAGGAGCGTCCGATGCGGACCTCAACAAACTGCGCCCCGAAGGCGAACTGCATACGATCTTTGAGGTTCGAGCCGCCCATAATGACCGGTTTGCCGCGCTGCACGAGCGCGGGGCCGATGAGCGGCGGAGCGCCATGGGGACTGTTTCTGGCATTCTGAACAATGAGCCTGCCGCGACCGGCCCGCCTGACTGCAATTTCAAGCGGCTCCGCAAGTTCCCCGGAATGCACTTTGCCCTCAATCAGGCGAACCGACTCCTCAGGCCGCCCCTTCAGCGGACTGGAGCTGGCCTTGACCGCGGATCTGGCGACGCGCTGACGGATGGCCTCACAAGCCTTGGCGACGACAGTGCAGACGCTGGCGGTGGAGTTGGAGCCGGCAGACATGGGGGCGGCGGGCAGGCGGGAGTCGCCGATCCGGACATCGATGGCGGCAAGCGGAAGGCCGAGAAGGTCGCTTGCCGTCATGGCCACGACGGTGCGGATACCGGTGCCGATCTCGTGCGTGCCGACCTCGACGATGGCGCGAAGGCCAGGGGTGAGAGTGACGCGGCACTCAGCGGGGCCGACCTGGGTGGGATAAAAGGCGGTTGCAAAACCATAACCGATGAGGTCGTTCGCGTCTGACATACTGCGCGGGTGTGGATTGCGGGTAGACCACTCGAAGAGAGCGGCGCCGCGGTCGATGCACTGGAGCAGGGAGCGGCTGGTATAGGGTGTGTTGGTCACCGTTTCGATGAGCGTCTCGTTCCTCCGGCGAAGATCGAGCGGGTCGATCCGGAGCTTATAGGCTAGTTCATCCATGGCGGATTCCAGCGCGAAGAGGTATGGCGTTTCGGGCGGAGCGCGCATGAAGCCCGGCGCCTGGCGGTCGGTCTCAACGTTGTGGACAAGGGTGCGGACGTTAGGGCATGCGTAGAGGCGTGCCGTGGAATCGGAGCCAGCGGTGGCGAAGAGCTCGTTGCGGCTGGTGAGCTCCCAAGACTCATGATCGAGGGCGGTGAGATGGCCTTCGCGGTCTGCGCCGAGCTTAAGGTGATGGCGAGTCTCAGCGCGGAAGGTGCGGAGAGTGAAACCCTGCTGGCGAGTGGCGACGAATTTCACGGGGCGGCCGAGACGCCGGGCGGCGAAGGCGATCAGCGAGGTGTACTGGCCGAGTTCGCCGCGGGAGCCGAAAGCGCCTCCGACGAAAGGTGAGAGGACGCGAATCTTCCTGGGCGAAATACCGAGTTGTTTCGCGAGCCCGTATTGCGCGCCGCGTACACTTTGCGTCGATTCCCAGACGGTGAGCTCGTCGCCTGCCCAGGCGCAAGTGGTCTGAAAGAGCTCCATGGGATTGTGGTGCTGGGCAGGTGTTCGATACCACTCGTCGACTGTGGCTGAGGCAAGGGCAAGCCCGTGCTCCACGTCACCAGCCTTAAGCTCGGTTTTTCCGAGAGATTTCGGTTTGACGACCCTAGCTCCGGGGGCGTCGAAATCCGGCGTCGGACGATCCTGCCTGAAGGTGAAGAGAAGAGCTTCTGCCCCGGCCTGGGCAATCTCAAAAGTCTCTGCGATGACCACAGCGGTAATCTGGCCGGAGAAGTGGATACGGCTCGAGGCGAGCGGCGCAACCGCGTGGGACATATAGCCACCATCAAGCATAGGCTTGCCGGATTTGACCTTACGGCCGACCTCTTTGTAGGTGAGGATGTCGTGGATACCATGGATGGCGCGAGCGGCCGAGCAGTCCACGGAGCGGATGCGGCCGCGGGCTATGGGAGAGGTGGCGAGATAAGCGTACGCGGCGCCAGGGAGTTTGTGGTCTGCACCATAGAGAGCGCGGCCGGTGACTTTGGCGAAGCCATCGACGCGGGCCGGCGCGGTTCCGATGACACCGTTGGGGTGAATCAGATCCATAGAGAGATCCTCTGGCAGCGTGGGATGCAGACGCCCGGGCTGAGGTGGGCCGACTCCATGAATGCTGTGAAACGCGCCGGCGGCTGTAATTTGCAACGGAAGGGCGGATGATTTCAGCTGCAGCGGGTACTATCTGAGGGGGTGAGACAGTCGAACGAGCGATAACGCTCGAACTCATTTCGATATAGTCTGTACTCGCATGAAGAACACTCTCATCCGACGCGCTTGCAGCTTCGTGGGGCCGATTCTGATCCTCTGGGCGGCCACACTTCCCTGCCTGGCGCAGACTACCGGGCAACACTTGCCAGAGATGGCCCAGGTCAAACCCGAGGCGGCCGGATTTTCCAGCGAGCGGCTCGATCGGCTGCATGCGCTGATCCAAGGCGAGATCGACGAGAAGCAGTTGGCCGGCGCAGTCACCATTCTCGCCCGGCACGGCAAGATTGTGGACTATCGCACGTATGGCGAGCGTGAGATCGCCAGCAGTGCGCCGATGACGAAGGACGTCATCTTTCGCGACTACTCCATGACCAAGCCGATCACGGGCGTCGCCATGATGATCCTCTATGAAGAGGGCAAATGGCTGCCATCCGACCCGATCGCAAAGTTTATTCCTCAATTCGCGCACCTGAAGGTCTTCCGAGGCGTGGATGCGGAGGGCAAGCCGGTTCTCGTCGAGCCGGACCACCCGCCGACGATGCGCGAACTGATGACGCACTCTGCAGGTTTCTCGTATGGCAACGGGCATACCGTGGTCGACGCGATGTATCACGATCAGAAAGTGATGCAGTCGGCCAACCTGCAGGAGATGATCGACAAGCTTGCCACTATTCCGCTCAACTACCAGCCAGGCAAGGGCTGGACCTACAGCCTCTCGATGGACATCGAGGGATACTTGGTCGAAAAGATCTCCGGCCAGACGCTGCCGGATTTCATGCGCGATCATATTTTCGTTCCGCTGGCTATGAAGGACGCGGGCTTCTTTGTTCCGCAGGAGAAGCGGCCGCGCTTCGCAACTAACTACCGGGACGACCCGCAAGGGAACTTGGTCGCCGTCCAGACGGCCGGCGGCCCTCCTGCGGATTACACTGCCGAGCCTACGATGCCGTCGGGCGGAGGCGGCCTGGTTTCCACCGCCGAAGACTACTACCGCTTCGCGCAAATGCTTGGCAATGGCGGCGAGTTTGCCGGCAAGCGCATTCTCTCGCCGGCAACAGTCAAGCTGATGACCTCTAACCATCTGCCGGAAAACCTGCTGACCGGGGAGTTTGGGGCCGGGCTGCACATTATGCGGCCTGGCTTTGGCTACGGATTTAACTGCGCGGTGATCTACGATCCAGCGGATGCAGCCCTGCCCGATGGCAAAGGCACCTTCTTCTGGGATGGAGCGGCGGGTACCTGGTTCTGGGTCGACCCGACCAACGAGATCGTGTTCGTCGGAATGATTCAGCGAATGACGAGTCCGGACAATCACCGCCTGCTCTACCGGAGTCATGCCACGGTCTACGGAGCGCTGGTCGATCCTTCAAAGTAGCGGCCTGAGACGAGAAACTGTCAGGGGTATCTTCCGCGCTGGCGTGGCCGACCGGGTGATCGCTAGAGCCAACGCCGGAGCCTTGGCGCGTTTAGCGCACAGAGAGTGGTATCGCGAACTCTTCCAGCCATGTGTCGCCGCCGATTGATTGAAGCAGTAGCCCTCGCCGGCTACCGGAATGACGCGGTGTATTGGCGTACATCGCGGCTCATTCCGCCTCGGTGGGAAGTCATGAGGGACGCCATGCCGGCACTGCTTTACCTACTGCAAGAGGAACCCGAGGCGCGCGTCCGTGCTGTGCTCGGGCACTCGTGTTTGGCTACATCCAGCCTTACCCAACCGGCAATGGCCGTATGGCTCGCTTCCTGATGAATGCCATGCTGACCTCGGGCGGCTATCCCTAGTCGGTGATTGAGGGAGCCGTGATTGGCGTCGAAACCCGTACAGCGTATATTTCGGCGTTAGATCGGGCCAGCATCAACGTGAATATCCAGCCATTCGCGAAGTTCAGCGCAACGTCCGTGGCGAGATCAGCGAAGCAAAGCCACGCGCAGGGTCTTTCGATACTCAACGAACTTACTGTCTATGACCAAGAGATGGAGCTCTGATTTGTACGGATTTGCCTATTTCCCGCCTTCTTCAACTTCTACCATTTCCGCCGATATGAGACTCAATGAACATTGATGAACGATGATGAAGACGACAGCATTAGCGATCGATGAGCTTTGCGTGACTTGCGGGATATCGTTCACCCTCCACCTTGATTGCAGAAGACGCCTCTTCAAGCGAGTGCAGGTCTTCAGCGGTCAAATCAATGGCAGCCCCTCCTAGATTCTCTTCGAGTCTTGAAAGCTTGGTCGTGCCTGGAATCGGGACGATCCATGCGGCCTTCGCAAGCAGCCATGCGAGCGCGATCTGTGCGGGCGTGGCCTGCTTCTGGTTCGCGAACTTCTGGATGACGTCAACGATAGCGTGATTTGCTCTGCGGTTGTCTTCGCTGAAACGAGGAACGATGGCACGGAAGTCGGTGCTGTCGAACTTGGTGGAGGAATCGATCTTGCCGGTCAGGAAGCCTTTGCCAAGAGGGCTGAAGGGGACGAAGCCGATGGCAAGCTCTTCAAGAGTAGGCATGACAGACTCTTCGGGTTCGCGCCAAAAGAGGGAGTATTCGCTTTGCAAGGCAGTGACCGGCTGCACGGCATGAGCGCGGCGAATGGTCTTTGCGCCTGCTTCGGAAAGACCGAAGTGCTTGACCTTGCCTGCCTGGATCAAATCCTGGACGGCTCCGGCCGTCTCCTCGATAGGCGTGTTGGGGTCGACGCGATGTTGGTACAGCAGGTCAATGGCGTCCGTCTGCAGACGTTTTAACGAGCCTTCGACAACCTGCTTGATATGCTTGGGGTTGCTGTTGGTTGCCGTCCATTTGCCGTCGTTGGCAGGATCGGGTTCGAACCCGAACTTGGTGGCGATCACGACATCTTTGCGGAAGGGAGCGAGAGCCTCGCCTACTACTTCTTCATTGACGAAGGGTCCGTAGACTTCGGCGGTGTCAAAGAACGTGACGTCGCGCTCGACAGCGGCGCGGATGAGCTTGATGGCTTCGCCCTTCTCCGTGGCTGGCCCAAGACCGAAGCTCAGACCCATGCAGCCGAGACCGAGTGCTGAGACTTCGAGGCCGCTCTTCCCTAATGTGCGCTTTTGCATGACTTCTCCCTGTGACCACTCAACTTGGACTATTCAAATCGTTTGATGCGGACGGACTCTACCTTGCTGGTGGAGAAACATAACGGGACGGGCTGCTCATCAGTGTCAGCGCGTTTGCCTGATTCCGTCGCCGACTGCATTCCATCGAGCCGCACTCTCCAAGGGGCGGGGATCGCGCCGGCGGAACCATCAGCATGAAACTCCAAGATCAGATTTTCACCTGACTTGTAGCGCGGCCAGTGAGGCAGACCGGAGCATTCGGGTTGCCTCTTTTCGCGAAGTTGATCCAAGAAGGATTGTGCCATGTGCGGGACCGCCAGGTCCTGAGTTGTCGGCGGAGGTGGTAGTGGTCGAACATCGGGGCGCCCGACGTGCCGAAAACAAACGCGATTTCTCCACCGTGCGGTGTTCCCAAACGGAAGATTTCGCACATCGCGGGCTGAACGTAAGAGAACCTGTACAGGGGGGCCAGACTATAACGCGCAGCCACGCTGAGGACAGCCGGTCAGGCCGGCGGCTGGTTCTGGTGCCGACGTCGGAATTTGCATCAACTCCAACGTCCGCATATCGTGCAAGCGTGTCTCGATCACTTTTCCTCCATATCAACCCGTCTAACGTGAACTTGGCGGAACGGGCGACGCGTCATTGGAGAGATCTGGCATCGCTACCGCTGACGCTGGGTTGTTCGGATTAAGCGATCATCGAAGGGATCGCTACTCTCAGGAATTCCTCTAACGACATCGGGGCCTGCCCAGTCAGGTCGTCTACGGTAGGGCTGAGGATTGCTTGGTAACCACGAGCGGCTTCCTCATCCAGCCCACGTACGCTTCTTGCCGCGAATTGCGGCATGCCGGTCGCGATAAGACCTTTTTCCACTTCTTCCGGCGCTACGTTTCTATGTTGGATGGACTTACCAGAAAAGCGGGACAGCAGACTGGCTACCTCTTCATGCGTTACCGAGGCCGGACCTGTCACGTCGTAGATGGCTTTCCCTGTGGAGTTGAGTAGCGTCGCCGCTGCCACTCTTGCGCAGTCCTCACGGCTGACATAGGAGCGCCCCTGAGACCCGGTCGCCGAGACCAGCTTGCCCGTCTTCAAAGCAAATTGTGCAACCCTCAGGATGACCTCTGCATACAGATTGTTCCGCAGAATCGTCCAGTCGAGTCCGCTTTCGAACAGCGCGACCTCCGTCCAGAAATGGTCGTCGGCAACCGAGGGTCCTTCCGTCGGATGAGCGTTGGGCAGCGACGTGTAAACGATGTGCTTTACTCCCGCACTTTTGGCAGCCTGAATCGCGGCGCGGTGTTGCCGGATGCGTATGCCGGGCGCATGCAGCGAATCGGTGCTGACGAGGAGCAGGCGATCGACTCCTGCAAATGCCCTTTGCAAGGTTTCCGGACGGTCGAAGTCCGCCTCCCGCTTCTCTATGCCTAACGCAGCAAGTTCTTCGTTTGTCCCGGGGGTGCGCGTGGCCGCGATCACGTTTTCCGCTCCAAGCCTCCGGAGCTCCGCTACGACCGCCTTCCCAAGGTTTCCGCTGGCACCCGTTATCAAAATCTGCTTCTCTGTGAAGCTCATGTTTGTCGCCTCAAGAGGCAAGCTATGCTAATGCCATAGGCGAATCAAGTACGGATATGCAAGTAACTCACTATACTGGAAGTAACCAAGGGGTCAGGAGGGCAACAATGCGAGAACCAGTGTCTTGTTCGACGCGCGCGGTGCTGAATCGGGTAGGCGATCAATGGAGCTGCCTGATCATCCAAACACTGCTTGGAGGAACGCATCGCTTCGGTGAATTGAAAGCTGCGATCGAAGGCATCTCACCCCGTGTCCTGAGCCAGACCCTCAACAGCCTGCACCGAGACGGCCTGGTCAAACGGAAAGCGTATCCGACAATTCCGCCACGCGTTGAATACACGACTACAGCACTGGGACGTTCGCTCGCCGGGGCTCTCGCACCGCTCATGCGGTGGGCCGAGAAGAATCAACCTGCAGTCGATAGCAATCGTGTCGCTTACGAGAAACAGGAGCGGAAACGGATTAATTGGCCCCTCTAAGCTGCCTCGGCCGGCTCATTAGTCCCCATAAACGTTAGGACCTTATCAAAACTGCCCCGACAGATCGCGTTGCAGCTCCCGGCTTTGCGCACGGGGCAGCCCTGATAGGGTCCTAACGTATAGCAGGACTTACCCGGTAGTTCACTGCAGGCCGCGCCAGAGAGCTGCGATTTGCAGTTCCAGCAACGACTGGCGGTCTGAAAGACTTGCATCCTCGCCGGATGCTAAAAAGACCTGAGCGGTTCCAAACAGGGATACCCACCATGTATGTGCCTGCAAGAGCCCATCCGTCTTGTGGCGAGACGCCCAGGCCGCTTGAAAGGTCCGCACCAGGGCAGCGAAGCACTCCCGGCCTACAGCGTCGATATATTGGCCCGACTTCACATCTCCCCAATCTCCTGAACCAATGAACACCGTGCGGAAGTGGTGGGGATGTTTGATCGCAAATGCGACGAAGTGCCTCGAAGTCTCGAAGAGAACTTCCCGGCGGTCGCCCGACCGCGATTGCAGTTCGCTGACCTCAGCCTGAAGCTGGGCGAATGTCTGACGGCAAATCTCCGCAAGGACCGAGAACTTGTCAGGAAAGTATCGGTATAGCGCGGCATGGGCGTAGCCCAGCTCTTCCGCAATGGCGCGCAGGGTCACACTCTCATAGCCCCTCTGCACGAAAAGCCGACTCGCGGTGTCGAGTATGTCCTG
This sequence comes from Acidisarcina sp., assembly GCA_965199205.1. Lineage (GTDB taxonomy): Bacteria > Acidobacteriota > Terriglobia > Terriglobales > Acidobacteriaceae > Acidisarcina. Next base: position 33,478 of record OZ240688.1, on the reverse strand, counting down.
CTTGCGCCGTTCGCGGCGCTCGGGTGCTCGACTTGTTTTTTTTACGGCCACGCGTCAACCATATATTCGTTGCTTTCGTTTATCAAGTGACCATTGGTTACAAGTTGTTGTATGCTCTGGTTTGAGGATTCGCCCATGTCTACCGCCGTAACGCCCTTCCACCTATCCATCACTGAAGAAGCTCTCACCGATTTGCGAGAGCGGCTCGTACGCACACGGCTGCCCTCAGCGGAAACTGTTCTGGACACCAGCCAAGGCCCAAGGCTGGCTGCGATGGAGACGCTCAAGAAGCACTGGCTTGAGCAGTATGACTGGCGGACCTGCGAGTCCCTGCTGAACGGCTTCGGGCAATTTAAAACCGAAATCGACGGCCTACCCATTAATTTCCTCCATGTGCGCTCGCAGCAGCCCCACGCGATGCCGCTTCTGCTCACGCATGGATGGCCCGGGTCAGTACTGGAATTCCGCAAGGTAATCGAGCCCCTGACCGATCCCGTCAAGCACGGCGGCTCGGCGGAAGACGCATTCGACGTCATCATCCCGTCTCTGCCTGGCTTCGGTTTCAGCGGTCAGCCGACGGAGGCTGGCTGGGACATCGGGCGCGTCGCCTCGGCGTGGGCAACGCTGATGGAACGGCTCGGCTGTAAGAAGTGTGGCGCCCAGGGGGGCGACTGGGGTGCTGCGGTCACGCTGATGCTGGGCCACATGGCTCCTTCGGGCCTCGCCGGCATCCACCTGAACTTCGTCATGTACCAGCCGACGCCGGACGAGATGGCCAACGCCGATGCGGAGGAACAATCCATGATGGCTTCTATGCAGAACTATCAGCATCGGTTGTCGGGCTATGCGCAGGTGCAGGGCACCCGACCGCAGGCGGTTGCGTACGCTCTTTCCGATTCGCCGGTGGGACAAGCCGCATGGATCTACTCGCTCTTTGAAGATGTGGCCGACTGCAACGGCGACCCTACCTCAGTCTTTTCGATCGACGAGATCCTGGATGACATCATGCTCTATTGGCTGCCAAACGCCAGCGCCTCTTCCGCACGACTTTACTGGGAGTCGATGTCGGCCATGATGTCCGGGCCTCCGCCTTTCTATCCTTCGACCATGCCCACAGGAATCAGCATGTTCCCGAAGGAGCAGGTACGCATCTCGAAGCGCTGGGCTGAGGCGCGCTTCACGAAACTCGTCCACTACAAGCAGGCGTCCGCAGGAGGCCACTTTGCGGCATTGGAACAGCCACAAGAATTCGTGGAGGGCGTTCGCGCGACCTTCCGTAGTCTGCGGTCCTAGGAAAAGGAGTGCGTTCATGGAAAACGTCATCACCATCGCAGGGGCGACCGGTAATCTTGGCGGCCGGGTAGCCTCTGCACTTCGCAACCGGGGCGCGGTGGTACGTGCCCTCGTGCGCCCCGGCACAGCGCCGGAGCGGTTGTCGAAACTGCGGCAACAAGACATCGAAATCATTAAAGTAGACCTGGACCAACCTGACCCATTGGCGCATGCCTGCGAAGGCAGTTCATGCGTCGTCTCCACGCTGCTTGGTGTGGAAGAAACCATGATTGGAATGCAAAGCGTTCTCCTCGGCGCCGCGGTTCGCGCCGGCGTGCCGCGCTTCATCCCCTCGGATTACGCGATGGACTTCGCCAAACTGACGCCCGGACTCAATCGCAACCTGGACCTCCACCGGCGTTTTCAGGACATCGTGGATGCGGCTCCGATCCGCTCCACGACCATCCTGAACGGCTGCTTCATGGAGCTGCTCACCGGTGAAGCTCCTCTGGTGCTGCAGAAGATCCGCCGCATCCTTTACTGGGGGGACAACCCGGATCAGCTCATGGATTTCACCACCATCGACAACACCGCAGAGTTCACCGCGGAGGCGGCGATGGACATGAATGCGCCGAGGGTTCTGCGTGTCGCGGGCCAGCAGGCCTCCGCCCACATACTTACCGAGATAGCCGGGAAGGCTTTCGGGAAGCGTTTCAGCCTGTTGCGCGGTGGCGGACTTGGACGGCTGCAGACCATCATCCGCGTCGTCCGCTCGCTAAGCCCAAAGAACGACGAGCCGTTTCCAGTCTGGCAGGGCATGCAATACCTCTATTGCATGTTCGAAGGGAGCGGCACCCTGTCGAACTTGGACAATGATCGTTATCCAAATATTCGTTGGACCAGGATTCAAGAAGTGCTTCAGCCCGGCAATTAGAGAGCAGGGCCATGGATCCTAATAGCTACACCGGGGGTCTTCATAAGTCGATTGATGGTCACTAATCTCAAATGAAGAAAACAGCGTTTGAACTAACGTTTTATGAGGAGTGATGGTCGGAATCAACTCGAACCAAGTTCAATGAGTGACTTGGACTTGTGGATGTTGAAAAACTCGGCGGCATTTTTCAGAGTTTGGGGATAGAACTTTCTAATTGAGCTGGTAGAGATCGGCCTTTCCCTATGAAGTAGCAGACACCGGTGACATCGTTGGTTGGCTGAGGAACCTGACTAGCCGCTTGATGTTATGGGCGGTGGCCGCCAGGAAGAACTGCTCTCGTACGAACTTCAACCTGCGGAGCCGGAGGCGATTGACGCCGATGTGACTGTGACTCTTCAGTTCTGCGAAAAGAGCCTCGACCTTTTTTCGCTGTCGCTGTGCCTGTCCGTATTCCGGTGTAGTTCGGAGATCCCGAGCTCGCTGCCGGGCTGTTTCGTTCATGTGGATGGCAACATACCGGAACGGTCCGGTCGTGCACTGGGATCTCTGTTCGCACGGACCGCACTCCTTGCGGGTTCCGATGTAGCCGAAGGTGCGATTGCTCTCGTTGCGTCCGCCATAGTTCAGCTGCTGGCCTGCAGGGCAGATGTAGCTGTTGCTCTCCGGCAAGTAGGTAAAGGACTCCGGGCCAAACAAGAGACTTCTCGTTCTCCCGACAGCATCCCTGGTGGGCATGTACGGTTTGATCTCCCGGTCCATCAGCCACTGCAAAAATTTCCCATTACCGTAGCTTGCATCAGCGGCAATGGATTCCGGTTTCCTACCTTGCCATTGGGTGAAGCGGGCGATCATATCCTCTGCGGCTCGGCACTCCTCACTCAAGCGAGCGCCTGTCGCTTGCACGCCCACCACGATACAGCTCTCGTTATCGATAAGGTAATTTCTGTAATAACCCATACGAGCCGGTGTGCCGCCCTTGGTCGCATAGGTAGAGTCCGGATCCGTGGTGGACACCTTGTCCTGGCTATGCGTCGGTTCCTCGATCGGGGTCCGAATCTCCAACTCAGCCAGGTACTCGCGCACCGTTCGGTTGACTTGCGCAGCTTCGGCTAACTGCTCTCGCGGAACACGGCTCTCCTTGGAAGCGTTTGCCTCAACGAAGGTCCCATCGACTGATAGCTGCTCTCCGCGCACCAGTCCGACTGAGAGGCATTGTGCCACAACCTTCTCGAACATCTGCTCGAACACCTTCGATTCCTGAAACCGCCCGTGGCGATTCTTCGAGAACGTAGAGTGATCCGAAACTTCCTGATCAAAACCCAGTCCCGTGAACCAGCGTGAGACTTCGATCCCGTTCCGCTCCAACAAAACCTCTGCCGCCAGCGTCGGACCGAAATCTCGGTAATTTTGCCGAACCAGTTCGAGCATATAATCCCGAATACCAGCGCTCAGGCTGTTGCTTGCTGGACGGCCCCGAGATCCATGGATCAACGCGGCGCCACCGTCGCGATACATGGTAAGCAGTCGTTGCGTCTGTCGTACGCTTAAATCCATCACCGCCGCTGCTGACTCGGTCGTGCGCCGGCCGGCCAGTACCTCGGTTAAAACCTCGATCCGCTGCAAGTCCCGCTTGCTCATCGATACCCAACCCAATGTACGCCTCCCAAGCTTTTACCCTTAGGAAGGGAATGCCACATTTTGGCTTTGCACGACTAGGACGTTTCTATTGAGCGTCTACAAAGTTGGTCAACGTAAGGAACAGTATCGGACGTAAGTGATTTCGAATCTTTTATTTGAGAGATTGATAAGTGGTAGCATAGTCGAGGTGAACCTTGGGTCTTAACACTGTGGTGTCACGCAGCGGCCTAGTATTGCTGCATTTTCATCGCGGACGATAAGCTGCCTGACGACGTGCTTCGAAAGCAATACTTCGACAGGCGCCATGCGCTGTGCTGTCTGGAGTGCGGCTATGAGGCGGGATTCGATCCATCGCTTCAAGGCTCAATCGGCCGTCCTCTTTACGAGCTGCTGAAGCGCAATTGTCCAACGTCTGAAGACTAAGCGGACCTCAGTGGCAGCGCGAACGGTAGGCTAAAGTGAAGTCATGTGTGGCCGCTACTACCGGCAATCCGACAAACAAAAGATCGCCGAGACCTTCCACGTTGCTAGGTGGGCGCCGGATGTTCATCTGGCGCCGGATTACAACATCGCGCCATCGACTTTTCAGCCGATCATCCGATCGAGCCCGGAAGATGGTGAGCGCGAGATCGTGCTGATGCGCTGGGGTCTTATCCCTGCCAAGGCAGCCGATCCCGATTCCTTCAAGATCTTCTCTACCACCAACGCTCGCGCCGAAAACATTCTCGAGAAGCCCATCTGGAAGGGTCCATTTCAGCACAGCCGTTGTTTAGTTGTACTCGACGGATTTTACGAATGGTTGCAACGGCCGAGTCTGCCGCAGCCGCCTCCGATCGAACCTGGTGAGCGTGGATTATTTGGCGATATTGTGGCTCCAGTCAAACCCGCGGCGACGCCGAAAGCTGGATCCAGACCCGTCTACAAGTTCGAGATGGCGAACGGTGAGCCCTACGCGCTGGCGGGACTGTTCTCCGAGTGGCGTCCACGTCGCGGTGATTCTCGCCCTCCGCTCGACACCTTCTCAATCGTGACGACAGAGGCAAACGAAATCACTGAACCTATTCACGACCGTATGCCTGTAATTCTGCGTCCGCGGGACTACGATCGCTGGCTCAACGATTCTGACGAAGCACGGCCTCCGATCGACCTTCTTCGACCATATGAATCGGCGGGTATGCGCATGACGCCGGCAAACCGATTGGTTGGCAACGTCCGCAATAACGGACCAGAGATGTTGAACAGCGCCTGATTCCCTGCCAGGCAGTCCGTCGTTCGAACCACATGTCCGGTTAGCCGGTTTTACGACAACTTGCTGGACGCATGGGCGACCGGACGGCTCGATGAGTGCATCAGCCTGAAGGCGTCATCCGAGGTCACGTATAGGCAACGGGTCATCTGTTGTCCGTCTCAGCGCTTTCACTTCTCCTTGATACCTAGCTCCTGCAACAATGGATGCATGGCCTTGGTCGTCTTCGTCCGCGGAATCAACGTTGGAGGACAGCGAACTTTTCGTCCAAGTTTGCTCGCCAAAGATCTGCACATATTCGATGCCGTAAACGTGGGGGCCGCAGGCACGTTTGTCATTCGCAAACCTGGGTCGCGCGCCAACTTTCTTACCGAACTGCGCCGGAGGTTGCCGTTTGAAGCAACGATCGCTCTCTGCGAAGGCAGTGATTTGATTCGACTTGAGATGGAAAATCCATTTGGAGATGAGTCACCGCGCGCGGATGGTATTCAATTTGTAAGCATCCTCTCTGAGGACGGACATTGCAGTGTTGCTCCTCCCATTGTTCTTCCCGAAGGCGAGGAGTGGCTTGTGCGAATCATCGGCTCAAAGGGTCGTCTCGTTTATGGGGTGTACCGCCGCCAAATGAGAACGATCGGCTATCTCGGTCAGATTGATTCGCTCTTTGGCGCGCCGGCCACAACGCGCAGTTGGACCACAATTCTCTCAGTGCTACGGATTCTTAAATCCGGCTAGCCCAGCAAGCAGACTGCCTGAGTTGAAAGCGGACAGGCAACGATCAATCAACACCTCTGCCGTCAAAAAAACTCTTGATTCCCGCAAAATCGCCAATGGAATCATCGAACGGGCGGATAAGTTCCGACATGCCAACTTATGAGGACTGATCGCAGCAATCAGGGTATTGGCACAGATTTCAAACGCTCTATTCAGACAATTCGTTCAATCGCGTTTTCTGCAGCGGACGCTCCAGTGTAGTCATTTCTCACTGGGAGTAGCATCTCTTAAGAGCCGTCGTCAGCTGGAGGATTCGAGCATGTCCGAAACACTGCCGCAAAAATACGATCTTGAACTGATTGAAGCCCGCATCAATGCTGCGCGCCAGCGATTTCTGAAAGCGGTTGGGGGAAGCTCGGATGCCGATGGAAAGCGGGTGATTGAGCAGTTCCTTGAAAGGCTCGAAGCTGACGACCGAGTGAGCGTCGGCCTCAAAGAGGAAGCCGAGAATGAGATCCGTTCATTCATCTATAAAACAGCGTCGCTCACCTCTAAGGTTGCCATAGTTCTCCTGAAAATGCAGGGCACATTGGTGACGCTGAGCATGCACATCCAGTCAGCGGCACATGACCAGTTGAGGATGCCGCCACAAAACGCGCAGACGACCGGCTTCCCCGATGCTTTGCGTGACTTGATGGATCTGCTCAATGCCCAGTCCACTGCTTTCTCGAATGCGCAAGCGGCTCTTGTGACGAGATGGGTTTGGGCTGAAGAAAGGGCCTATAGCATGGGTGTCCACGTCGAGCGACTGCTGATCTACAGCGCCGACGTTATCGAGTACCGTATCGAAACGCTACGCGCGTTCAATGAGCAATACATCAAGCCTTCGCTCCAAGAGCTGCTCGACCTCATCCGCAACAGAGAGTTTGAGAGGACTAGGAATCACCTTATGGACGCCGGTTTTGAGCGCATCGTTGAGTTGGGAAAAGAGATCTTTCTGACGATTGCCGAAGAAGATTCGCATGCCAAAGCCGCGATCATGTCTGGAAAAGCGGCGCTCATACTGAAGGGCCACGGTACAGACACAAGCATCGGCGGAACGGGACATCTCAATTCCCTTGTGAGTCAGTTTCGGAACGAGGCATCGTTGATCGAACTTGTCACTGCCACATATCATGATGCTTTGAAAGAATTCGCTGACCTTGATGCTGCAATGCGCTTGAGCTGAACGCCAGCCGTTCGGTCGTGACGGCCGAGGCGTACCTAGAGAGAATTGAATTAGCTCCAACTCACGTAACAGAGCTTTGCGCAGGTAGCCTTGGATCATAGAGGCGAGGTGATTCAGCTCTGCGGATGAAGTTACTCTCGATAAACGCTTTTCTCGTCAACTATGCTCCCGGATTGGTACCAAATCGCCGAGTCACCCATCGAGAACCTAATCACTTGGACGAGAAGTCGATTTGTCGTCCATCTGCCGATTGACGGCACACTTCTCCGGTGAGCCGGTTTTTCGGTCACTTGAGAAGCCGCTCGGAACCATCGGCCCCAGTGCGCCGGGCCGGCTATTGAGTAATATCTTTGCTCCTATTGACAGCCTATAAGAGACGAATTAATCTCCCTTATAGATGAGCTATAGGAGACCACGTGCCCACTTTTCAATCGGATCTATTACAAGGCACACTCGAACTTCTCGTTATGAAGGCGCTTACGCTTCAGGAGCTTCACGGGATGGGGATTTCGCGCAGGGTGCACCAGATCACGGATGGAACATTTGATGTGAAAGCCGGTTCTCTGTTTCCTGCGCTCCATCGCATGGAGGAAGCTGGCTGGCTTAGTTCGGCATGGGGAGAATCAGAAACGAACCGCCGCGCAAAATTCTATGCCTTGACGAAAACCGGAAAGAGACAGCTGCAGTCCGAGACGGAGCGATGGGAACGAATCTCTCTGGCGATGGCGACGGCACTTCGAAGCACCTAGAGGGAGTTCCCATGATCAATAAGCTGCGTGCCCTTTGGAAAAACCTACTCCGCAGAGACCAGGTAGAGTGCGACCTTGACGAAGAACTAAGTGAATATCTTGCATCCCTCGCGGATGAAAAGATGCGTTCTGGCATGAACCGCGACGAAGCGTACCGTGCTGCGCGCCTCGAGATGGGAGGTGTCGACCAGGTGCGGCAGCGTGTTCGCGAGGTTCGCACCGGCGTGTCGCTCGACCGTCTGGCGCAAGACTTGCGTTATGGGCTGCGCACGCTTTCAAAAAATCCCGGCTTCACGCTGGTGGCGGTGACCACGCTCGCGCTCGGCATTGGCGCCAACACGGCGATGTTCAGCCTGCTCGACCAGGTGGTTCTGCGGCTCTTGCCGGTCCGTCATCCTGAGCAGCTCGTCATCGTGCGCGAGACTGGCAATCATTTCGGCAACAGTTTCGGGCCCAACACCATCTCCTGGCCGATGTTTGAAGATTTACGAGATCACAATCAGGTCTTTTCGGGAATGTTTAGCCGGTTCGCAGCTACTGTCGATCTCAGCTACGGTGACAGGGCGGAGCAGATCCCGGCTGAGTTGGTTTCCGGTTCCTATTTTCCGGTATTGGGCGTTGGAGCGGCATTGGGCCGCACCATCGCCCCGGACGATGACGCCGTCCCCGACAGTCGGCCGGTGGTCGTGCTCAGTTATAGCTTTTGGCAAAGCTACTTCAACGGCGATCGCTCCATCCTCGGTCGCACCATCAACCTCAACAGCCAGCCAATGACCGTCATCGGGGTCGCGCAGCCAGGTTTCGACGGCGTGGAGATGGGGGCTCCGGCGAAGGTTTTCGTTCCCATCATGATGAAGACCGAGATGACTCCTCATTCGGACGGGCTCAAGGACCGGCGTCGGCGACTCAGTTGGGTGACCTCATACGGGCGCTTGAAACCCGGTATCAGCATAGAGATGGCGCAGGCCTCGCTTCAGCCGCTTCTGCACAGCATTCTTGAAATGGAAGTTGAGCAACCTGAATTCAGCAGATCCGCGACGGCTGCGGATCGAGGATCCTTTCTCCGTAATCGCGTTGAGCTCTTGCCGGGCTCGGATAACGATCTCCGCGAGTATATGAGCAAGCCGCTCTGGGTCTTGTTCGCGCTCACTGCGGCGGTGCTTCTTCTTGCCTGCGCCAACCTGGCAAATTTATTGCTGGCGCGCGCTACAGCGCGCGAGAAGGAATTTGCCGTGCGCCTTGCCATTGGGGCTGGCCGGATGCGCATCGTCCGCCAGTTGCTGGTGGAGAGCCTCTTACTCTCTGGCGCCGGAGCGATTCTAGGATTGGCATTAGCCTTTCTGGCAGATCGCGTTTTGCTACGCATCTATCTGCCTGCGGATGCGGCAGGCGAGATTGCTCCCTCCCCGATTCCCGACTGGCGGGTGCTGGCGTTTGCTCTCGGAGCGATGCTCGTGACCTCGCTGTTTTTTGGACTTATACCCGCCGTTCGTAGCTCGCAAACTGAAATCACCACTTCCCTCAAAGACAGATCCGGCGCAGGCTCAACGGGCGCCATCCCATTGCGCAGACTTCTCGCCGGCATCCAGGTGGCGCTCTCCTTGTTGCTCCTGGTCGGCGCGGGCCTGTTTGTTCGAACTTTGCGCAACCTTGAGAACGTGGGACCGGGTTTCTCAACCGATCATCTGCTCACATTCACCGATGCACCTACGCTCAGCGGATACTCCTTCGCAGATACCAAGTCATTCTACGACCGTCTCAAAATCAACCTCGAAACTATGCCAGGAGTGACGTCGGTTGCTTTCTCCACGATGCCGATTCTGAGGGGTTATGCATGGCAGAATGCGATCGTGGGAAAGAATTTTGAAGGCACGCCCATTGAACAACAGCCAGTTCTAAGCCAGGTCGACCCGAACTATTTTGTTACGCTCGGTATTCCTATTATTGCCGGCCGCGCATTTAGCACTCAGGACATTGCTCCGACCGATTACGCTGTGGTAAATGAAAGCTTCGCCAGGGAATATTTCCCCGGCCGCAATCCTCTTGGCCAGCGATTCGGGCTGGTGAGCGACTCGGAGTCCGTGACACCAAAGACTGAAGTTATCGGAGTAATCCCGGACAGGAAATACCGGGATCTGAGGGAGACGCCCCCACCACAAGCCTATTTTCCTTATCTTGCAGTATCGAACGTCCGCGGCATGACTATGTATGTGCGCACGCAGGGCGATCCACGCCAGTTCGAGGATGCACTGCGGGAACGAATGCACCAGTTCGACCCGCATGTTCCAGTGGTCGAGCTGCAAACAGTGACCGAACAGATCGACGTCTCGCTACGCACCGAGCGGCTGGTCGCCAGCCTTTCTGCAGTCTTCGGCGGACTTGCGACGCTGCTCGCGGTGATTGGTCTCTATGGCGTGATGGCGTACGTGGTCACGCGGCGAACGCGTGAGATGGGCATTCGGATTGCGCTGGGAGCGATGCGCGGCAGTGTTGTGGCGCTAATGATGCGCGAGGTGCTGATGCTGATCGGCGTCGGCCTTGCGGCCGGCGCTGTGCTGGCGTTGCTGCTGATGCAGTTGGTGCGCAGCCAGCTCTATGGGTTGAACCCGCACGATCCTGTAACGCTTGCGGCGGCTGCCCTTGTGCTTACTCTGGCTTCGGGACTGGCGGGGTTGGTGCCCGCTTTGCGCGCGAGCCGTGTCGATCCTGTGACCGCTCTTCGGCAGGAATGAAGTCTCGTCACTTGTACGAATTGTTTGGATGGATAAGTCGCGGGATTGAGGAGCACTTGGTGTACAAGGGCTGAACTCAGTGGTTAACCGCTGATCCAGAGACATCCAAGGAGGCTCCTCGTGACCAGTATGCACTTCATCGGGTTAAACATACACAAGAAGACGATCAGCTGTTGCGTGAAGGACGTAAGCGGCAAGGTACTTTCTGAAGGCACCGTTCTGGCGACCCGGATTCATCTCGACCAGTGGATGAAGACTTTGCCGGCACCGTGGACCGTGGCGGTGGAAGCGACGATGTTCACAGGGTGGATCTACGATCACCTGCTGCCCCATGCGGCAGCTGTGAAGGTGGCGCATCCACTGGTGCTGCGGGGGGCGATCGCGGCCGCCAAGAAGAAGACCGACCGCGTCGATGCAAGCAAGATTTGCGATTGCGTACAGTTGCGCAACAAGGTCTCGCAGATGCTGATGGGGTCAGGCGTGGTTTACAACAAGCAGAAGCTCCACAAGGTGGGCTACTTTAAGGAACTGATGGAGACCAACCAGGACATCGGTCGGGCGTTGCGACCGTTGTTGACGATCTGCCGCGAGACCATCGTGCGGATCGGGAAGACCGAGAGTGCATTGATTCGCTCGCTGCGCCGCGACCCGCTGCTTCAGGCGCGCGTGGAGCGGTTAATGACGATCCCAGCGGTCGGTCCGATCAACGCGCTGACTTGGGTGCTTGAGGTCGACGATGTAGCCAGATTCCACTCGGTCAAGCAGGCTGTCAGTTATTGCGGTCTATGCGGCGCCGAACGAAGCTCGGCGGAGACGATCAAGCGCATGCCCATCTCCAAGCAGAGGAACAAGCACCTGTAATCGGTCCTGATCGAAGCAGCCAAGCTGGGGCCAAGGCTGAGCAGCGAATAAATGTCTGGTTCTGCGTTATACGCAGGAACCACGCCGAGAGGGTTAACCGCGAGGCGATGAACAGGCTCAAGGAAAAGCCAGGCGCTCTCCCGAGCGCGTTAGGAATTCCTCGCCCAATTTGACAAAAATTATCATGAAAGTCGACAAATCGACATTGCCAGCGGCGGTCCACCTCTCCGATTAGCCGGTTTTACGACAACTTGCTGGACGCATGGGCGACCGGACGGCTCGATGAGTGCATCGGCCTGTTATGGCTATCCAAGGGTGCGGCTTTTGCTTCCCGCAACTGTTGGCTCTTACAATCGACGCGTGAGTGACCCTTCGCCGCTGCCATCGTCGCTCCACGGCGTCCTCCGTGGACTGGAGCGTAAATATATTGAACAAGGTGCTGGAAGCCCGGGTGTTCCCTCATTGGATCTGTGGGCAAACCTACTGCGCGCCATCGGTCCGGCGAGGACTGATCGAGAATTGCCGGTGATTCTCCGTCTTTCGAAGCGCGCTGTACGGACCAGGATGTCCACCGTAGTTCGGCGCGGCTGGGTAGAGGAACGGAAAATCGATCGAAGCGGGGGACTCGTCTGCCTGACGTCCTATGGTTCCGAAGTGGCGGTTCGATGGAAAAATGTCCAACAATCCGCTGAGGATATGTGGCAAAACAGAGTCGGCCTGGAGGTATCCAACCAGTTGCGCACCTCGCTCGAAGCTCTGGTGGCGGCCTTCCCCCTGGAACATCCCCACTACCCGGCGAGTTATGGTCTGGCGGATGCGAGCATCACTGGCGGGAACGGCGTGGATTGGAAACCGGTACACCGCAGCGGCACCGATGCCGTTTCGAATCTTCCGCTCTCGGCCCTCGTTTCACAGGCCCTGGTCGCCTTTGCCATGCAATACGAGGAACTATCGCCGGTTGCGTTCTCGCTCAGCGCAAGCGTCATCCGTCAAATTCCCGCTGAGGGACGGCCGCTGCAGGAGCTTGGCCGTTCACCCGGCGTATCTGCGCTCATTCGTCATGGCTTCGTGCATGCCAGTGGCCCAAGCGGCAGGGAGATTGCTCGTCTTACTACGCGCGGCCTCGAAGTACATCGGCTGTATGAGACGCGAATCCACACAGTAGAGACAAGTTGGCAGCGGCAGTTTGGTAAGGATCGTGTGGCGGCGTTAGTTTTCTCTTTGGCAGAGGCTGGCGTTCGGCGGGTTTCTTGTCACCTTGATTGAGCCTTGCTGCGCAGGAGCGCCAAACCGTCAAACCGCGTTTCGACTGTAGAGTGATCTGGAAACATGCATTGGCCTGTTCTCGTCATCGAGAACTTTTGAGTGGATTGCTGCCGACAACCCGGCTCCGCGTTACTCATCTCTAACTTATTTGCTTGGGTTGAGTCTACTTCGCCTTAAGTACGGAGGAACAAGAGTGAACGCCTCGGGGCCAGTGGGCATCGGTCAGACCGGCATAGCCGGCCGCTATGTCGCAGGCAAGAGGCGTCGCACGAGGCCCTCGATGTATGAAGGCGAAATAGGATCTCCACTCACCAACACGCGGTAGTAGATCGGTGAAAGAATCTGCTCCACGGCGGCTGCAATGTCGAAATCCTGCGAGAGCTCTCCGCGTTGGACGGCCAGCTCGAATGGATGAAAGTCCCGGATGCGCTGCGGCTGAATGAACTGACGACGGAGGCGGACAGCCAAATCTGAGTCGTGTTGTGCCTCAGCGACCAGGGCGCGGAAGACGGCGCCCGTATCAGAAACGGTCAACAGGTTTGCCAGCCAGAGCGCATGATGCTGGAGATCCGCCGACAGATTTCCGGAGCTTGAAGTATTCGGCTTTTCGTTTACATCCTCCAGAAAAGCGTCCATCAGCACGTCGGTCTTCGATTTCCACCATCGATAGATGGTCTGCTTCGCGACTCCCGCAGCGGCTGCGATGCCTTCCATCGTCACATCGGCGAATCCACGCTCAACCAACAGATTGTCCGCCGCCTCAAGAATTGCTATCCGTGCTTCCTCGCTCCTGCCGTGACGATTACCGCGATGTTCAACCAGGGACGATTGGTTTGCCATGGCCGCTACCTTTTCTGAAGCTCGTCGCGTTTTGTTGAAGCTCATGAGTCCCCTGCTTGTTGACTAGACGGCACGTTGCGTCTAGTGTAGACGAATGTCCAACTCCTGCATTGCCAGCCATCCGCTCCACCGTAATCGACAGGTCAGATTTGCTGCAAGCCTTGTAACTGCTCTCTCTGCCATTTCCTTGCTACTTCCTGCCAACGCTTCGGCGCAGACAGGCACACTGCTTGCGATCAACGAAGGAGAGTCCACGCTTTCGATTATCAATCCACGGAGTGGTGAGGAGCTAGCCAGGGTTGCGGGAGGTGGGGTAGCGGGCCACGAGGTAGTGGCTTCCCTCGATGGCAAAACAGCGTACGTCCCCATCTACGGGGATTCAAGCGCAGGGGACCCCGGATCCGATGGGAGTGAGTTGGTAGCCATCGATCTTGTATCTCACAAGGTTGTCGGCCATGTTGACTTCGGTCACGGTGTCAGGCCACATGACCCCGTACTCAATCCGCATGACGGAATGCTTTACGTCACCACCGAACTGGATCGGAACATCACGATCATCGACCCGAAGACGATGACGATTGCGGGAAGCATTCCGACGGGTCAAACCTTGAGTCACATGCTGGTTCTGGATGGCGCGGGGCGACTCGGATACACGGCGAATATTCAGCCTGGCAGTGTATCCGTGCTCGACATACATGCCCGCAAACTTCTCGCGATTATCCCCGTTTCAGCGAAGACGCAACGGATTGCGATCTCCACAGACGATAAGAGGATCTTCACCACAGATCAGACTGCTGCAAGAGTGGCGGTGATCAATACCGCAACTCGACGAGTTGACTCATGGATTCTGCTGCCTGCGATTGGGTATACCCTCACCACGACTCGAGATGGACGCTGGCTGCTCGTCGGCATACAGGGTACGTCGCAGGTCGCAGTGATCGATCTTGCGCTGAACAGAGTTGTCCGGATGATCGATCTCCCGAAGTCGCCGCACGAAATTTTGATGTCTCCCGATAGCGCCACAGCTTACGTCTCCTGCACAGCCAAAGAGCAGATTGCCGCGATCCGTATTTCGGACTGGACCGTGACGAAGCTTATCCGGGCCGGCACCCGGGTAGATGGTCTGGCATGGGCGGAGCAACGATGATTCGGCCCATGCGAACCCTGAACGTACCAAGCGTAAATGCTCGATATTGGACGGCCATTACACTCGCAAGCATCTTCGGTTGCAACCTGGGGGATTGTTTCTCGTACTACGCACATTGGAACCACTGGATCGGGTTAGGCCCCCTGGCAACCATGTTTGCCGCTCTGCTCATTGGGGAACGCCGATCAACCCGTGCCACAGAAGCCTGGTATTGGACCGTCGTCATTGTGCTCCGCGCAGCAGCGACGAACCTGGCAGATCTTGCTACCCATACCTTCGAATGGCCCTATCTGCATGTCATTCTCGGCCTGATCGTAGTTCAGGCTCTTGTTGTCTGGCCCGTTTTGCCTAGACAGGTTGTTGCGAACGGCGATCAAGCGAGTCGGCCGGAGACTACTGGCTGGTACTGGCTCTCTCTACTCACAGCCGGAACTCTGGGCACCGCGATCGGCGATTGGTCCGCGGAAGAGCTTCAGCTTGGTACCGGGCATGCAACGCTCATCCTAAGCGCGATTTTTGCAATCGTACTTGCCTTGGGAAAACGATCCAGATGGATGACCAAGCTCGCTTTTTGGGCCGCGATCGTTGCTGTACGCGCAGCCGGAACAACGGCGGGCGATTGGCTTGCTTTCCGCGAAGATCCAGGATTCAGCAATGGCCTCAAGCTCGGACTGCCCTCGAGCACCAGCTTGACTTGCCTCGTTTTTGTTGGCGTTTTGTTCGTGTGGAAGCCGCAAACCAGCGGACGATCCCCGGTTCGCAACAATTGAGCTTCCATTGGCCCAAACGCACTTTATATACAGTGCAGCACGCTCCGTATTCGTCGGAGTGATTCTGAAGATATGTTCGGCTAAGAGTGCTTCTCGGCACCTATCCCGTATGATCGGTGACCCGGAGATTAGCAGTCGGCGCTCTATTTGAGGCAGATGGGGCTCGAAACGCGCATCGGCCTGTTATCGCCAACTGAGGACACGAGTATGAACCGTTAGTCGACACGAGCCGACTTCCCGTTACTCTTTACAACATCATGCTGATAGGTTTCGTCCCACTTGCCCTAGAAACTTGACGTTCTACCGAAGCACACAGTCGATCGCCCCACTGACAAGGCGATCGACGGAATGGGGTAGCACCGCGTCCAAAACGTGCGGTAAGGCGATCGGCTTGCCGAAGAGGACACCGAACTTCCCAAACATGACATCCAGCCGGTAGATGTGCGCTGGATAGGCAAGCATCTCCTCCAATTCTGCCGCGCGAAGGAAGTTCTGGCCGCCAGGACCAATGTTGTGCGCGTTTCGAGCCGTAGTGTCGGCAAAGGCTTCGAACACCCCGAAGGTAGTCTCGGAAAAGCGGACGCCAAACCACGGACCGGTGCCGGGTTCCTCCTCCACACCAGCCAGGATGTCACGAAGGAACGATTGCACCTGATCTCCTTTACCGGGTTTAGCCTCCAGATTGATGTAATAGGCCTTGCGCCCCGGGGTGTCGTCTTGGCCGCTCGCTACCCAGCCTGGGTGAACTTCAATCTGCGTATTGTTGAGGGGATCGGGGCCTGCGGTTTGCACGTTGTCGCTCATGCTAATGTCTCCATATATTTCGCGTTGTGGGATGGATTGGGTTGTGGTATTCACCGTTACGTCGCCGACGTCTGTGCATGAAGATTTGTTAAACCTGTGAGGGTTGGGGGACAGTTACCACGGCTCGCCATTGCCAAAAGACCAATCCGAACGGTCAACGAACACCATGTTGATCATGACGTGATCTGGACGGACGGAGAGCTTGTTCTTCAGTTCGTCGGCGATATACCGGAAGAAGGCAAGCTTCGATTCCTTGTTGTTGCCGATGGTGCTGGTCACCTGGATCAGGAGGAAGTCAGGCGAGCGCTTCCATCCAAGGAACGTGGGGTCGTAGATCAGATTGTCGGAGGAGTGCTCGTTTATAGCGATGAAGCGGTCACCATCCGGTGCCTTCAGCACATCGACGATTCCTTTGTAGACGATATCGGCCACAGTGGCGCGATACTCAGCGGGCTTTCCCTTGATCAGATCGATACGTGCGAATGGCATATAAAACTCCTTTGGTGATGGATCGTTGAAGCGATGACTGGGCCGATGAAGCAGAACTCAGTCCAATTGCTAGCTAGTTCCAATTTTACTACCTGCCACATGGTAGGTATGGAGATGAGATACTACCTGTCACTTGGTAGATTCAAGAATTCGGAATAATATTTACTTAGCTCCTTGTATCTGCAGAGGGCAGCGAGGCGATTGGGTGAGTACAGACTCAAGAGAGAAAATTCTGACGGCAGGCAGACTGGTTGCGCAGGCACATGGTTATAATGGGCTGAACTTTCGCGATCTCGCGGAGGTGGTGGGCATTCGGGCCGCGAGTATTTATCACCATTTTCCCAGCAAGGCTCTCCTCGCTGAAGCTATCGCTAAACGCTATTGGGAAGACTTTGCGGCTGCACTTGATGCTCTGCTGGCAAAGTCCTCAACGCCGCTGATCGCCCTGCGTCGCTACCCTGAGTTGTTCCGTTTGTCGCTGGAGAATCAGAATCGTATGTGCTTAAGCAGCTTCATGGCTGCCGAGTATGACGATCTGGCGGAAGAAGTGCGGAAGGAAGTTCAAAGCTTTGCTGACGTCAATGTCGCTTGGCTTAGTGATGTTCTTTCTGCTGCGAATGTGGTGAGCGGCAGACAGGTTGAACCACGGGCACACGCGATCTACGCCGCCGTAGCCGGTGCTCAACTCCTGGCAAGAAGCCGGTCAGATATTTCGCTCTATGACGCAGTCATCAAGAGCTACCGCGCGGCTGGTCTTCTGCCGGAGTGAACCGGGCCTCCATTGGAGCCGACGGTCGCAGACGATGTGAGTAACCACAAACGCCTTTCTCGTCAGATGTAATCTCGATGGGCGCGAAATCGCCAAGGTGCGTTTCGAGCGAAGTTCGATCTGGAAAAGTGCATCGGCCTAATACCGAGGGACGAGCTTCGATCTTCTGAAGCTGACCACCCAAGAACGGGTAACGGGTCGGCCTGTAAAGGCGGTCTTGCCCTCAGCCTAACCCCGCGGCTGTGGCGGAGCACCTTCCTTAGAGCTCTGGCGTCACTGCTACATTGTGGAATTCAGTGATCCACCAAACCCCATTCTCCTTGACGAGGACAAGTAAAAGCTTGTTCCGTAGAATTCCATCCTTGCCGACCGGCAGCCCGGGATAGAGCTTTTGGAACCCACTTAGTTCTCCGGACACATCGACCACAGCAACATCTGGCCGGACAAAACGCAGTTTGGTGATGGAACTCTTCGAAGTTGTTCCCTTGAAGAAGGTTTGTCCAATTTGCTTGTGGCGCTCGATAAATTCCTCACGGCCAGACCGCACAGTGCCGAAGATGTTGGTAAAGCTCACATCTTCGGTGACGTGATCGGATGGATTCGAGTGCACCAGCGTCTCGATAGCCTTGGTATCTTCTGGAGATCCAATGACAGCAGCGGGTTGGGCGAGAGCCTGCGTTCCAAGAAACATGCTGGGCAACATGGCCAGCATCATGGCAATCCAGGTGAGTTTCTTCATGAGAGAGTCCTTTGGGATTGAGATCGGGAAGCGCTTGCGGATGATGAGCCACTAACGATTCAACGAGGGGTCCGGGTGGCCATAGACGGCACCACCATCGATGCCAACGTACGTCGCCTGGCGAGCGATCATCACCCAGCCATCGCCGGTCTTCTGCCAGATATCTGTGAAGCGGCGTTTCAGGGGTTTGCCTGCCATGGGACCGTTGGCCATGACAATGTCCTCGTGGCCCATCCAAATAGCGAGATCGTTGACGACGAAGAAGACGTCAGGGTAGACCTTGGCGCTTTCATACTTGAGCTTATCTTCGCGCATGGCAGTGAAGACCCCCTCTCGAGTCAGGATTCGATTGCCTGGGCTGTTCACGAGCACGGCCGGGGACCAGAGCTTTTCGAGGGTGGCGAAGTCCATGGCGCGGATGGCCCGGCCCACGGCCTGACTGTTGGCATCAATCTGGGTGCGGATCGCATCGGTCTCGGGCGTGGATGGCGGCGGAGTGTCGGAGGACGTGGCGGCGCTGGCCGGGGAGGTGGCGTCGAAGCCGACAAACGTGGCCTGGCGGACGACGAGGGGCCAGTCGTCTCCGGAGCGCTGATAAATGTCCGTGGTCCGGCGAACAAGATGCTTACCGGCCATGGGACCGTCGGCCGGAACGAGGTCTTCGTGGCCCATCATAATGGCGGTGCCGTCGGTCACGGTGAAAACCTCCGGAACTCCTTTTAAGCTGGTGTAGTTGATGCCGCCATGGTTCACCGCTCCGATGATCTGTGAGCGCGAGACGATCGTGTTCTCAGGGCCGTTGACGATAAGGTTCGGAGACCAGTACCTGCTCAG
The DNA here is from genome assembly GCA_965199205.1 of Acidisarcina sp. GTDB lineage: Bacteria > Acidobacteriota > Terriglobia > Terriglobales > Acidobacteriaceae > Acidisarcina. The sequence continues at coordinate 14,446 of OZ240688.1, read as the reverse complement.
GACGGCGCCATCATGTGAAGCTAGTGCTTTGCCGATGGCGACGCGCTCGGCTGTGATCTTGGCCTGGATGGTGGCGGTGTCAGCCGAAGTGGTCGGGGCCTGCGCCGCAACCGTCTGCTGGACGGTCACAAACGAGAGCGCAATTGCCGCCACAATTACGCACTTCTGCATGGATGTTGCCGGCTTATTGGAAGCTGATTTCGTGGGCGGTGGGGTACGATGCATCTTGAATGCCTCCAGTGTTTCGCGCATGGGTGATCCTTACCCGAAGCCCTGGAAGTGTCGCCTGATTGCCATGAAGTTCTTCCTAGGTTTTTCCTAGGGCCGCCACGGAGCATCAAAGTCGAGGGTCTCGGTTGGTCTATCTCTTTGATACGTTTAAACTTGACGACTCAGACTTCTGTCTCTTCCACGAGGGCCGGCGAGTCCCGCTGGAGCCCAGGGCGCTGCGAGTTCTGCTGCTCTTCGTCCAAAATCCGGGCAAACTGCTTCAGAAGGACTTCATTCTTGAAAGCGTTTGGAAGGCCACATTTGTAGAGGAGAGCACGCTGACCCGCGCGGTTACGATCCTCCGCAAGCAGTTGGGAGATGACTCACGCGCTCCGACCTATATTGAGACCGTCCCAACTCTAGGCTATCGGTTCATTGCGAAAGTCGAGACCCTGTCGGCCGCGGGACCAGGCGAACCTCACCCCGATGCCGCGCCCCTCGTCAACCAAACTTTGGAACCACAGCCGCACCCCCTCACGCCGGACGTCGATCAAGATCGATTCCCTCTAGCGGCCACGGGTAATGAGGTTCTAACCTCCAACCCTTTGTCCCGAAGGCGTGAGGGCCGGTCACTCAAATGGACGAATTGGTACCTCCTGGCGGTTTTGCTCCCGATTGCCGGAGGAGCTGTGCTTTGGTTGCATTCTCACCATCGGCCAATTCTCGATGAGAAGAAAGCTGTCGTGCTCAGCGACTTTGAGAACTCTACTGGAGATGCCGTATTCGACGGAACGCTTCGCGAGGGATTGACCGTTCAACTGGAGCAATCTCCCGTGCTCAGTCTCGTCTCCGAGCCGCGCATTCGCACTACGCTGCGCATGATGAGCCGAACTCCGGAGACGCGGTTGACGCCGGTCTTGGCTCGGGAGATCTGCCAGCGGACTGACAGTGCCGCAATGCTTGACGGCTCAATAGCTTCGCTTGGAAGCCAATATGTGATCACGCTTCGCGCAACGAACTGCAACACGGGAGAGGTTCTCTATACTGGGCAGGTCCAAGCCGCCAGGAAAGAGGACGTGCTTCATGCCCTCAGCACCGTTGCCAGCAACCTCAGGAGCCGTTTGGGTGAATCGATATCATCGATCAGAAGCCTTGACACTCCTCTGGACGAAGCAACCACCTCATCGCTTGACGCCTTGAAGGCATTCAGCGAATCGGCTCGGGTCGAAAATGAGAGCGGGAGCGCCGCCGCGATTCAGCTCGCGCAGCGCGCTGTTGAATTGGACCCCAAATTTGCAGTGGCCTGGGCCATTCTGGGCCGCCTGTATGGAGATATCGGACAGGAACAATCCTCCGCGGAGAGCACGGCCAAGGCTTACGAATTTCGTGACCATGCCAGCGATCACGAAAGGTTTTTCATCGTGGCTTCGTATGAGATGCAGGTCACTGGAAATCTGGAAAAGGCAGAAGAAACCTGTGAGACGTGGGCCCAGGTTTATCCCAATGACGCCGGGAGTTACGGCTTCAGGGCCGGCCTGATCCTCAGGGTGTTCGGCCAGTACGAAAAGGCCGTCGACAACGCCGAGCATCTAGTTGCCATTCATCCAGACTTCGCCATGGCGTACCATTTTGTCGCTCTCAATGACATTGCGCTTGGCCGCTACAACGACGCGCAGCGCATCGGCGAACGCGCGTCAGCAAGGAACTTTATGATTCCTTACTATGCCCTCGACCAGTTTCGCTTGGCTTCTCTTACCGGAGATGAAGCAGCGATGCAGCGGGTCGTCACTATGGCGGCGAAGATGCCGGGCAGCGTGGACATGATTGCCGGCCAGCAGGCATCTTCCTTCGCCTCCCACGGACAATTGGAAAAAGCGCGTGCGGTTTCGGCCGGCGCAATCAACTTTATGGTGCAGTCCGGCAGGCGAGAGGCGGCGGCAAGAGCGGAGAGCGGCTCTGCGCTGCGGGAGGCTTTCTTAGGCAATCGAGATCAGGCGAAGCGTCTGGCACTCGCCGCGCTGGGCCTTTCGAAGGGGCGGGATGCTCAGTACGGTGCAGCCTTCGCCCTTGCGCTTTCAGGCGATTCCAATAAAGCCGGGGCGCTAGCGAGTGACCTGGAAAAGCGTTTTCCCGAGGACACGTCAGTGCGTTTTCACTATGTCCCGACGCTTCGCGCGCTCGTCGCGCTGAATCGTCACGATGCAACAAAGACAATTGAGTTGTTACAAGCCAATATCCCTTATGAACTAGGGTCTCCGCAAAGCAGCTTCTCCGGTTTCTACGGCGTGCTCTATCCCATTTATGTGCGAGGTATGGCTTATCTCATGATGCATCGCGGCAACGATGCGTCTACGGAATTCCGCAAGGTTCTAGATCATCCTGGAATTGTTGCGAACGACCCAATCGGAGCGTTGGCTCACTTGCAGCTTGGAAGAGCCTACGCACAGTCGGGGAATTTAGTTGGAGCGCAAGCCGCTTACAAAGACTTCCTTGCTCTGTGGAATGCTGCCGACCAGGATCTTCCACTATTGAAACAATCGCAGCTTGAATTCGCTCACATTCAAGACCGTAATCATTGAAGATGTCGTGTCCTTTTTAGTTAGATGAAACACGTCTGCGTACGATCTACGAAACGAGGAGAGGCATGCGAACGAGCAGCGGTTACTTTCCGTTCGTTCCGAGCCTCGAGGAGCCTGATGCTTACCGTTCAAAGCGCTTCTCCCAACCCCGCACTGTTGCCTTACATTCGGACGTATGTCCAACGGGAGGCACATCTCGGCACACGAGAGCTCATTGAGCCGGTGGTAGCGCGACTTGGTGTGATGCTTGAATTTGAATTCGCCGGGTCCTACGAGGTTCGGAACTATGGATCAGAGACGGTGGAAGACCCGAACGTCATTTCTGTCATTGGACCTCAGGGATGGCGCCGCTCGCGGCTAATTATTAGGGGAGATGTTGAGTCGCTGGTTGTCATGTTCCAACCATTCGGCTTCCATGCGCTCTTCGGGGTGCCGACAGCATTGCTATCGAATGCCGGGACTGAGGGGCACTCGCTCTTGGGTCGAAAGGTGTCGCGCCTTCGCGAGCAGCTTGGAAATCTACCCGCGTTTGCGCAGAGAGCGAAAGCACTCGATAGTTTCTTCCTGCGGCAAGTATCCGTCCCTCAGTCGGTCGATCCACTACACAAAGCGCTTCATCAGCTCATGGCCCCAGAGACAGGTCTGAAAGTTTCCGAGGTAGCCAGACAGATGGGCGTCGGCCTTCGCCAGCTTGAGCGAAGATCCCTCGACTACGCAGGTATGTCCCCAAAGACCTTGTACCGCATCGCTCGGTTCAGTCATGCTCTTCGCCTCAGAACAAAGCGTTCCTTGAGCTGGACGCAGATCGCCCATGCCGCCCAGTATCACGATCATATGCACATGATTCGAGACTTCCGTGAATTCGCGGGAGAGGCCCCAACGTCTGCGCTGCAGGAGATCGAACCGGAGCATCTCATCTACTTCGCCATGGAGCCATCGTCCAGGCACCGATGACGGCCGGCTCAAGCTTACAGTAACCATTTGTTCACAACGTAGCGCCAGGTAATTACGTGGGAGGCGAACACGGCGAATGGCGGCATAGTGGCCACCAGGAGCGGAACGCCCCATCGGTACGCCCGATGAATGAAACCTCTGCTCAACAAGTCATAGATAGGGCCGGCAAAATAAAAGCATAATGCAATTCCAAGGGTCAGCGGATTTATCCCGTGCAGCAGTCTGCCGAACGCAGGGAAGAAGAACAGTTGTGTTGACATCAGAATCAGTCGCTTGTGCGTCTCTGCATCTCGCCGGAGTCGCAAACCAAAGTATACGAAGATAGCGAAGAGCGCCATCTGGCTGAACGAGACTGCCAGGAGACTGTACCCATCCGGAAAGGGAAAGAAACGCCCTTGACGCGCCTGACGGAGAGCGATCGCGGATCCAAACACTACAACACCTGTCGCGAGCAGCCCGCCAACGATACCCAGGCTGCGATGCAGCTGCATCTGTCCATACATCGCAAGCAGGTTCTGAAGCAGGTAAAACAGGATCCATCCGGTGAATACCGCTCCATGAACATGCACCCAGAACGGAATTGTCGGACTGTGGAAGTAAGTCCTTGCATAATAAGTCTTCATGAAGCCGGCGAATACCCCAGCCGCCATTGCAAAGGCCATCCCTGTGTAGAAGCGATGATCCACTAGCCGTCTGCGTGCTGCCGGTATAGCGCACTGAGTGCCTAACATTGCCGTTTCGCTTGCCATTGCTCGCTCTTCCTTTCAGCCGTTCTTGAAAAAGAGTAGAAGCGCCCTTCAGGCTCGCGATAGTAAGAACGCGACAAAGTTCAGCTTCATGTCGGGTTTGTACTAGGCTCCAACTGATCCGGCTCGATACGCTTCGAGCATGAAAACATCTTCAAACTCCCGTCGCAGTTTCCTCGTTGCTGGAACCGCCCTCGCTGCGGCGCCTTTCCTCCAGGCAGAACTCTCAATCAGCTCTTCCGCTGGCCGCGCAGTGGCGGAAGAGTTCCTGAGCAAGTGGTTACAAGCCTGGAACCATCACGATGCCCATCAACTTGGCCTCTTGCAAACCTCCGACGCCAACACCGTAAACCGTTTCGGCACACTGGTTCAAGGTCGCGCTGCGGTCGAGAAGGCTCTCGGCTTCCTGCACAACCCCGGCGGTCCGTATCATGACGTCGCAGCGCCCCCTTTGCAGTTGGTCGATGTTCGACAGCTTGCGCAGAACGTGATCATTCTGCAAGCACGCTGGAAGAGCCCAGTTATGAATCCGGATGGCAAGCTCGATCTGGCGAAGGAGGACGATATGCTTGTGACGTACACGCTGACGAAGGTGGGCGGCGATTGGAAAGCCACCCAGACGGATCTGCACAATGTCGAGAAGATGGATCTGCCTTACTCGAATGCAGGACAGAAGTCTTAGGCTTTGATATGGAGGCGCGATGTTAGAGGTACAAAGCGCGAAACCGGATGTTGTCTTGCGTCCGTTTGTCCATTGGTACTTCCAGCGCGAGACGGTCCTACGGCACGGAGAGATCGTGGAACCAGTATTACCTCGCGCTGGAACGATGCTGGAGTTTCAGTTTACTGCGGTCTACGAAGTAAAGGAGCTTGGGTCAGAGCAGCTTCGACCTTCGTTTGCAGCAACCGTCATCGGGCCGATCGATGCGCGCAGAGTTCGCCTGATTCTGAAAGATCCTGTGCAGTCGCTGGTCATCCTATTTCGGCCGCTGGGACTATATCGCTTATTCGGAGTGCCAGTATCACCATTGACCGGAGTCGGTACGGAAGGCCATGCGCTCTTTGGACCGCAGGTGTCAGCTCTCTATGAACGCCTCGGCAATACAGCGGACTTTGCTGATCGTGTAGAACTTCTCAACCGATTCTTTGTAGACCGATTGCATCGATCTCACCCGCTGAGTCCGGCTGCGCTCGCCATGCGTCGGCTGGCCTCCGGGCAGTGCAACGTGGGTGCGGTGGCAAAGATGATCGGGATCAGTGAGCGCCAGCTCGAGCGAAGGTCTCGGGAATGTGCCGGCATGTCTCCAAAAGCACTAGCTCGGGTCTCGCGCTTTCAGCGCGCCATCCAGAAGCATCGCGCCGGCAACGCCAGTTGGCTCCAGATCGCTCACGAAGTCGGTTACTACGATCAGATGCACCTGGTTCGGGACTTTCACAATTTAGGGGGCGGAGCTCCAACTCAAGTGATGAAGGCGATCTCAGATGAACATCTCATCGCATTCTGTTGCAGTTCATAGGAACCATCGAAGATGTCGCACCTGTACTATTTCCGAATCGCCCGGGGTACTTATCCTCCCCCCATGACCACTTCCGTCTCTAATCGCCGCTCGTTCTTCCTCTCCGCAGCCTCGTTGGCAGGTGCTGCGGCCGTCTCCTCGACCTTGATCGCTCAGCCCACGCCAACCAATCTGACTGCATTCCTCCAAACCTACGATGGGGCTTGGGCGAGTCACGATCCGCAGGCGATCGCCATGCTGCACGCCGAAGACGTGTTGGTCGTCAATCGCTTTGGCTCCATGCTGGAAGGTCGGGCCGAGCTTGAGAAGGCTATGCAATTTCTCCATGGGCCAGGAGGTCCATTCCATACCGTCACTTTCCCCCGTCAGGAACTGCTCGTAAGTCGTATGCTGAATACCGACATGGCCACTCTTCACTCCAGCTGGAAAAATCCGACGATGGGTCCCGGCGATCAGCTTGCGCACGGCAGCCAGGCGCCGTGGGTCGACCTGCTCTCGACCTACCTGCTGACCCGCCGTGGCGAAACCTGGCAGATCGCCCAGCACGATCTCCACAGTGTCGATCCCATCAAGTTTCCCTTCAAGACCAAATGGAACGCGTAGACGTCGATCTCGCAACCACCGCGCCGCACCCGGCGCTGCGCCACTTCGTGCGTTATTATTCGCAGCGGCGCATCGTTCCCGGAGACGATCTCCAGGAACCCGTCACCGCACGCCTCGGCGGCCTCTTCGAGTTCCACTTCGAAAGCCTCTATCGCATTCCGATTGTCGGCACAGGCCGCTTCGAGTCCTGCGCTCCCATGCTGGTCGTTGGCCCCATCACTTACCGCCGCCTCCAGCTCACCGCCGACGGCACAGTCGAGTCGCTCACTCTCATGTTTCAACCCTTCGGCCTCTATGAGCTCTTCGGCGTACCCACCAATCTCCTCACCGAGCATGCTGTCGAAGCCCACTCACTCCTCGGAAGATCCATCTCGCAGCTTTACGCCAGACTCGGGGAAGCCCGAACGTTTCCCACTCGCGTCCGCCTGCTCGACCAATTCCTGCTCAAACGGCTCTACTCCAACAGTCGGACGCAAGACTCACCCTGGGCAAGCTCTCTTGCCTTGGTCTCTCAGGATCGTGGCGCACACACTGTCCGCGAGCTAGCCGCATCGCTCAACATCAGCCCCCGCCAGCTCGAACGCAGGTCGCTCGAATTCTCCGGCATGAGCCCACAAACGATGGCCCGCGTCGCTCGATTTGTCCACGCTCTGCGCCTCAAACGAGCCTCGAACCATAGACGTTCCGTCAGCTGGACCGAGATCGCTCACGCCTCCGGCTATTACGACCAGATGCACCTGATCCGCGAGTTCCGTCTCCTGGGAGGAGCAACACCCACCGTCCTCACCAACCAGCTAAAGTCTCACCACGGTGCGTCGCTTCTGCTTCAGCCGAGCGCATAATGACTTGATCACAGCGGTAGCGTCTCATGAGCAAACGAGGCTATAAAATCTTCCCGTTGGCGTCCGAAGGACGTTGTATGCTCAATTCCAAGGCTGCCATGGATCTGTCACGATCCAATACTCTTCAGTAGCTTCAGTCCACAGTTGTGCCGCGCATGGAAGGGTTACATCGATCGACACTGGCTATCTTCGATGTTTTGCTGCCTTCAGGTGCTTGTATTTTGGTCGTAGGGGCTGGAGGCGGTCGCAAACTGGAGACGTTCGGAACCTCATATAAAACTACCAGCTAGTCGGTGTGGACCCGTCACCGAAGATGTTTGCCTTAGCCCGTAAAGCAGTCGAGCTGCTCGGGTTGCGGCAAAGAACCACTCTTTACCAGAGCACTGTCGGCGATCTGCCAGAACGTGCTCTACACGACTCAGCAACATTTTTCTTCGTAACGCATTTTCTGGAGGACGATGGCAGCAAGCAGTCTGCTCATCCCATTTATGAGGACTGACCGGCAGTCAAATGTCGGACAAGACCGGGCCTGTCCATATGGATTGCTCTCGAACGATCGGAGCCTAGAGAGTTCCGACGTTGTCCCTGCCTCGCTGCGCGCTGGCGGTTTTGGCGGAGAGCCCAAGTTTTTTGAGCAGTGAGCGCAACTGCTCCTGCTCTCGCTGTGTAAGCACAGAGGTCACAGCTTCGATGTCCCGCGCGTGTTCCGCACACAGCTCGGATATGAAAGTCCGGCCTGCATGAGTGAGCGCAACAATTTTGCTGCGGCGATCATGCTCTGAACTTTGCCGGACAACCCACCCTTTCTGTTCAAGCCGATCTACAGCAGCTGTCATTGAAGCATTGGCGAGAAGTACCTTTTCGCCAATGGTGGAGATCGTCATCGGCCCTTTGTGCAAGAGAACCTCTAACACCATAAAATCGCTCAGCCCCAGCCCTTCTGCCGCGATGCAGGCCTCGACGTAGGACGCCAGTGCTCCGTGGGCTCTAGCCAGAACCACCCACAGCTTAGGGCCGGTGGTGCGGTCTTCGGATTGGAGAATTTTCTGCATAGCTGCCCATCCTAAGGTACTTCGCCATCAAAGAAAGAATTCAAAGGGTTGGTCCGATTTCTCTATGTATCGTTGAATCGTTTACTTCGATATCGAATCTTATTATACCGAAGGAGTTGTGAGATGCCGAAACCGATCTTAGGACTGCATCATGTAACCGCCATTGCGAGTGATCCGCAGCGGAACCTGGATTTCTATACCGAAGTGCTCGGGCTACGCTTCGTCAAGAAGACCGTAAACTTCGATGATCCGGGAACTTACCACTTTTATTTCGGGGATGACGCCGGGACCCCGGGAACCATCCTGACGTTCTTCCCCTGGCCTAACGGCAGGCGAGGGACTGTTGGGGTGGGAGAGGTAACGCACACCGCGTTCAGTGTTCCTCCGACTTCGATCTCCTACTGGGAGCAGCGGTTGGCCTCGAAGAATGTCTCCTTGGAGGGTAAGCAGGAGCGCATGGGCGAAACCGTTCTGACGTTCAGCGATCCAGATGGGATGAAGATTGAGCTTGTACGGCACGCCGAGTCGGGCCTCCTCAGGGCTCCGCGCTTCGCTGATGTTCCGGTTGAGCATGCGATCCACGGCTTCTTCGGCGTGACCATGCTGGAGCGGGATGCGCGCCAGACCGAAGCCGTGCTCGTGCTACTGGGCTTCAGGAAGGTGGCGGAAGAAGAAAACCGGTTACGGTTTTCAGCCGCTGGAGACGCGCTCGGCAATCATCTCGACATTGTGGTCGATCCGAAGGCCAACCCAGGCTGTCCTGGCGCCGGCAGCGTGCACCACATTGCGTTCCGATCGAAGGATTACGAAGACCAGAGGCAGTGGCACGCCGTGATCGGCAAACATCTGGGCGTTTCGCCGGTGATGGAGCGCGACTATTTCCGGTCGATCTACTTCCGTGAGCCTGGTGGGGTGCTCTTCGAACTCGCAACAGACATCCCAGGTTTTGCTGTCGATGAACCGCTCGATTCGTTGGGAGAAGAGCTCCGTGTGCCGCAGTGGCTTAGCTCGAATCTGGTCTCAATGACGGAACATCTGCCTGCGGTTACGCTGCACAAGGCCGAAGAGGAGGTGCGGGCATGACAAACGATCCGCACTCCGGGAGCGCCGTGCTCCACGATGAGCGCCGTTGAGCCAGGCTAGTCTTGCAGTGCTGTTGCTGCATGGCCGCGGAGGTTCAGCCGAAAACATTCTCGAACTGGGCTCCGAGTTCCGCCTTCCTAATGTGGCTTACCTCGCCCCGCAGGCTGCAGGACAGTCTTGGTATCCGCTCTCGTTTCTCGCACCACGAGCGGCAAACGAGCCGCATCTCAGTTCTGCTCTGTCGAAGATAGAATCGGTTGTCCAAACCCTTGAGCAAGCTGGTTTCGGCCGCGAGCGCGTTGTCATCGCGGGTTTTTCCCCGGGCGCGTGTCTGGCGACAGAATTTCTGGCTAGCCACCCTGCGCGGTACGGAGGGTTGATCGCGCTGACGGGCGGTCTGATCGGACCAGCGGGCTCGCTTCGCCTCTCATCAACGGGAGATCTTGCGGGCACACCCGCATTGTTGTGCAGCGGCGACCCGGATCCGCATGTGCCCTGGGCACGCGTGGAGGAGTCGGCGGCGATCCTGCAGTCCATGGATGCGAAGGTCACGACAAAACGCTACCCAGGACGGCCTCATACCATCACTCAGGAAGAACTGGAGCTCGCTCGCAACTTGCTTCTGCAGATCAGTGAGAAGAGCTAGCTACTGAATCGACGTTGGACTGATCGCGACGAAGATCAGATCTACAACCACAAGGAACAACTCAACCCAAAGGATCAAACGCCATGTCTACAAACACACCCGCCCCTGCCATCACGACCACCTGGAACATCGACCCCGCACATTCTCACGCGGAATTCAAGGTGAAACACATGATGATCTCGAACGTTAAGGGTAGCTTCCGCGGCCTGACCGGGACGCTGATCGAGGACACTGTCGATCCCAACCGCAGTAAGGTGGAAGCTACGATCGATATCGGCTCGATCAGCACTGGGGATGAACAGCGCGATACTCACCTTAAGAGCGCCGACTTCTTCGATCACGAGCAGCATCCGGTGATGACATTCAAGTCCACAACAATCCAGAAGAAGGGCGACGAGGAGTATGCCGTAACGGGAGACTTGACTCTTCACGGAGTCACCAAGCCAGTGACGTTCGTTGTGGAAGGGCCGAGCGCACCAGGCAAGGATCCCTGGGGTAACACTCGCATTGGACTCTCCGCGACGACGAGGATCAATCGTAAGGACTTCGGCCTGACCTGGAACGCTGCTCTGGAAACTGGCGGGATTCTGGTTGGCGAAGACGTCCAGATTACGCTGGAAGTGCAGTTCATCAAAGCCTGATGCCACGGCATCGGACAGAAGCAAAGCGAGGACGTAGTGATCATCCACTGCGCCCTCGCCTCAATCCCACTTGTGTCCTGATTCTGAAGGTGGAGTGCCCGATCTTTTGTGCCATTGGAAGAGTTAGTGTAGCGCACCGATTTCTGAGGTCAGATCGATGCAGGATATGGCCGCAAGGGGAGCCGGGAGCGAAGCGACTGGCTCCCCTTGCGGCCAAGCAGTGGATGCCAGCCAAGCCTCAGGTGCTGGTGATCGGTATCCCAGCGAGGAGTGCGGCCTGACGGTGTTGTAGTGGACACGCCAGCGTTCGGCCAGCACGCGCAGTTCTTTGATCGAGTAGAAGATCTCCCCGTTGAGGAACTCATCTCTGAGTTTCGAGTTGAAGCTCTCGCAGTAGCCGTTCTCCCACGGTGAACCGGGCTCTATGTACAAGGTCTTCGCTCCTGTCTTTGCAAGCCATTGACGTAAGTCTTTGGCGACGAACTCGGGCCCATTGTCCGAGCGAAGATGCTCCGGCACTCCCTTCATCACCATCACATCGGCCAGCGCAGAGATGACCCTGGAGCTGGACCAACGGCGTTCCGCACGCACCAGCAAGCTCTCACGCGTGTGCTCATCGATCAGGTTCAGCAGGCGCACGCTGCGGCCATCATGCGTCCGTGCGCTGACGAAGTCATAGCTCCAGACATGGTTCCGCCGCTCCGGTCTGATCCGCACGCACGATCCATCGTTAAGCCACAACCTGCCCCGTGGCTTCTGCTTCTGTGGAACCTTTAGCCCCTCGCGACGCCAGATACGCTCCACGCGATCCTTGCCTACTCGCCAGCCGGCCCGCTTCAGCAACGCCGTGATCCGGCGATACCCATAACGGCCGTACTGGCTGGCAAGCTGAACGATCGCCTGTGTGAGTGCATCTTCGTCTTCCCGCCGGATCGCACGGTAGCGCTGCGTGCCGCGCGGCTGGTTGGCCAACCGGCACGCCCTGCGCTCCGTCATCCCATGCTGCTCTTGCGCATGATCTGCTGCGATCCGTCGTCGCTCAGGGCTTAGAAGTTTCCCGAGGCGAAGTCTTTCAACACAAGGTTGTCCAGGCTCAGATTCGCCACCAACCGCTTCAGCTTCGAGTTCTCCTGCTCCAACTCCTTCAGCCGCTTCGCCTGGTCTACCTGCAACCCGCCGTACTCCTTGCGCCAGCGGAAGTACGTCTGCTCCACGATCCCGGCTTCCTTACACGCCAGAGCAGTCGTCTTCCCATTCGCTATGGCCACTTCGATCTGCCGCAGCAGGTTCACCACCTGTTCAGGTTGGTACTTCTTGCCTCGTCCCATATGCCCTCTCCTTGTCCAGTGTCTCTCTTATCCACTGGCACACTTCAAGCCGGGCACTCCAGTCATGGGTTGCCGCTGAATGGCAGCCAGAAGATTGCTTACATTACTCTTTTGTTTGCTCATATTACTGACACTATGTTTACTGTTGATCCCAGGTAGTCTATGCAGAGTACAAACTCTTTATTTCTGCGACAGCAGGGCGACAATCAGCTGCAGAACTTCCTGTCGCGCTTGTCCGTCCAGCGCTATCCACCCTTGCGCAACGGCGTGCTGGTCGCATTCACGGGCGCTGAGTGTCACGGACAAGACAGGAACGCTGAGCTGTTTCGCGCTCTCTTCAACCAGCCGTCCCAAAACCGTAGCTTTTCTCACCTTATTGAAAACGACGCGCAGTTTCGCCGATGGATTCTTCGCTTTCACAAAGCGCACTGCATCGTCTGCTTCCCATATATCAGCCGGGGAGGGTGAGGTGACCACTAGAACGATATCGGCATCACGTACAGCAGGTTTTGCCCGTGGAGACACGCTGCACGACCAACTACAAAGCAATCCTTGTCACTCCGTCCCAGACGTTTGACATCATCAATGGACTCGCAAGCCCGCTTCACAAGACCCTTGTTCTGACCTGTGCGGCTACCGCCCTTCGCGCGTCTGAGGTACTGGCGCTCCGCTGGTCGGATGTGCGATGGGAAGAGCACCGTATCCGAATCAGCAAGCGCTGGGCCAAGGGCGAGGACGGCAAAACGAAGACCAGGGCATCAGACGGGTACGTTCCGCTGCATCCTGTTTTGGCCGAGCACCTGACCGAATGGCGCAAGCAATCGCCGTTCGCTAAGGAGGCCGATTTGGTATTTCCGTCGCTGAGGGAAGAAGGAAGGCTTCCGCTTTCAGCGCGGTCGTTCGTCTGTGACCACCTGCGTAAGGCCGCCATCGCGGCGGGCGTCAAGATCGAGCCCGGCCAACGCTGGGGCCTTCACAACATGCGCCACAGCACCAGCAATTTCTTGGTAAATAAGGCGAAGATCGATCCGAAGACGGTGCAGAGCTTATTCCGTCATTCGAAGATCCAAACCACGCTGGATCTCTACACGCAGGCGGACGGCGACGAGACGCGGATCACGCAAGGCCATTACCTGGAGGCGCTCGGCATGGCACCAGCGATGGTGAATTAAATGTGGGCTGGATTGTGGGTTGTCACTATAGGAGCCATCATTCACTAAGTACTTTGGAATGATGGCGGGGACGACGGGGCTCGAACCCGCGACCTCTGCCGTGACAGTGAACCGGAAAACTGTAACTAGCTGAAACAATGCGTAGCGGATGGCCCGTTTTAGCGCTATTGGGAACAGCAAGGAACAGTTATTGGACCCTTATCGGACCCGTGGGTCCAAAACCTCGACCTCTGCCCTAAACCACTGCTTCGACGCGGCAGAGGTGTCGCCAAAAATGCCCGCGAATGCTTCGAATGGTTGCGTTTGCTGCGACTAGAGGCCATAATAGGGCGAGGTTAAAACCGTGCCGGAAGCCCTTCTGACCCAGATTTTACCCACGCCGTCCGAAGCCAAACAGGCCGAAGAAACCAGCCGTTTACTCTCCTCCCAGCTTCTCTCGAAGACCCCGCTTCGCCTCCGGGTCGTCGGAGCACCTGAAGATGAGACGGTCGTACTCCCCGCTTCCGCTCTCAAGATGCTGGTCGGAATCCTCGACGAGATGGGTCGCGGAAACACTGTCACGGTGATTCCGGTCCACGCCGAATTGACCACCCAGGAGGCAGCCGACATGCTCAGCATTTCGCGGCCTTCTCTGATCCAAATGCTCGACGAGGGCAAGATCGAATATCGGAAAGTCGGCACCCATCGTCGGGTGCGCTTCGAGTCCCTAATGGCTTTTAAGCGGAAGGCCCATGCGGAGCGCCTTGCGGCTCTCAACGAGCTGGCCGCCTACGACCAGGAGATCGGGATCTGATTCGTGGCGATACTCGGGGCCTTCTTCGACGCAAATGTTCTATACCCTTCCGGGCTACGAAACTTCCTCATGCACGTCGCATTGACGGGCATATTCCGCGCCCATTGGTCTGCCGAAGTCCACGACGAATGGATACGGAATCTGCTTAAGAATCGCCCTGACCTTTCACGAGAGAAGCTGGAGCGCACGCGGCAGCTAATGGAGAAGGCCTTGCCTGACGCGACGGTGGTCGGATATAAGCCGCTGATCGCCGCCTTAGAGCTGCCGGATCGAAACGACC